>CADBRT010000079.1 GCA_902797055.1 uncultured Spirochaetaceae bacterium | reverse complement strand
GACATGAAATGTCACGACATGAAATGTCACCATTACTTTATAGACAGCCCCTTTTTTACCTCTTAAAACGAGCTTTATGCGTTTATCTGGCTGACAACAAGCTCCCCCATCTTCTTTGTTCCGACGAGTTTTCCGGCAGCTTTGAGGGACTCAGCATTCTTTCCTGCAATATCCACAGTGCGGTAGCCTTCGTTCAATACAGCGTTCACAGCGTCTTCAATAGCCTTTGCTTCAGCCTCAAGTTTGAAACTGTAGCGGAGCAACATCGCAGCAGACAGTATTGTTGCAAGAGGATTTGCAATGTCCTTACCAGCGATATCAGGAGCGGTACCATGAATCGGCTCATACAGTCCCGGTCCTCCAGCACCGAGGGAAGCAGAGGCAAGCATTCCGATGGAACCTGTTATCTGGCTAGCTTCGTCAGTCAGAATATCGCCGAACATATTGCTGGTAGCAATAACATCGAACTGACGAGGATTGCGAACCAACTGCATCGCAGCGTTATCTATATAAAGGAAGGAAAGCTCCACATCCTTATACTCCTTGTGCACTTCCTCAGCAACCTTTCTCCACAAGCGGCTTGAGTTAAGGATATTGGCTTTGTCCACGACAGCAAGTTTCTTCTGGCGCTTCTGTGCAAATTCAAATCCCATTCTCACAATGCGTTCAATCTCCGCCCACGTGTATTTTTCTGTATCCCAAGCGGTGCGGCCATCGGAACTGGTTCCTCTGTCACCGAAGTAAATACCGCCAGTCAGTTCGCGGACGACAAGAATATCCAAGCCTTCACCGACGATTTCATCCTTGAGCGGACAGGCATCTTTCAGCTGCGGCCACATAACGGCAGGACGGAGGTTCGCATACACTTTCATTCCACCGCGAAGTCCCAGCAGCGCCTTTTCCGGACGGATTTCGGGAGCAACATCGTCCCACTTCGGACCGCCGACAGCTCCGAGCAAAGTAGCGTCGCTCTTCAGACAGATATCAAGCTGTTCCTGAGGAAGCGGTTTCCCGAAAGCATCGATGGCAGCACCACCTGCCACGACATTCTGATACGTGAACTCGTGGCCATACTTTTTTGCCACTGCATCCAGAACCTTCACCGCTTCTGCAACAACATCAGGACCAATTCCGTCACCGGGGATAAGCGCGATATTCTTCTTCATTGCAAAACACTCCTTTTCCAATACAGAATCTTAAGGGCATCTCTAAAAACTCGTCTTGCGACGATTTTTTAGAATGCCGTCGAGTTTTAAGTCATGAAAATAGCAGGACTTAAAACATCGCATTTTCAAGGTTATCTCTAAAAATTGCAATTTTTAGAGATTCCATTAAGTATCTATGCAGAAACTATAACATTTATACCGTTGCAAGTAAATAGGATTTCAGTAAGCAATATATAACAAAGATTGCTTTGACAGCGCAATCATGAGAGAGTATTATATTTGTAATGATTACAAACATGTAATCGTTATGGCAGCCGCTTGTGCGGTTTTAATTTTTAAGTGTAAGGAAGAACGTTATGAAGAAATGGGTTTGTAAAGTCTGCGGATATGTTTTCACCGGTGACAATCCACCAAACGAATGTCCTCAGTGCCATGCGAAGAATCCGTGGGAAGAGCAGAAGAGCCAGGAAGGCTTTGCCTGCGAGCACAAAGTAGGTGTAGCAAAAGGACTCGACCCGGAAGTCGTACAGGGGCTCAGGGATAATTTCACTGGCGAATGCAGTGAAGTCGGCATGTACCTCGCAATGGCGCGACAGGCAGACAGGGAAGGCTATCCAGAGATTGCAGAAGCCTTCAAACGCTATGCATTTGAAGAGGCAGACCATGCATCCCGTTTCGCAGAACTTCTTGGTGACGTGCTGACAGATTCCACAAAGAAGAATCTCGAAATGCGCGCAGATGCAGAAGCCGGAGCGTGCGAAGGAAAGCTTAAACTTGCAAAGCTTGCGAAGAAACTGGATTACGATGCAGTCCACGACACAGTGCATGAAATGGCCCGTGATGAGGCCCGCCATGGTGCAGGATTCAAGGGATTGCTCAAGCGTTACTTCGGCGAGTAAAATTGAAAATGACAGGCATCACGTGATAATTTCACCATACAACCGAAATTAAATGACCACCACGTGATGCCCTGTTTTACTATTCAAGGCGGAGTAAATCCCACATGACGAACGGAAACAGTTATGCAAGCCAACTTGCAAACCTTTTAGCCGAAAAAGGCATACGGCCGTCACCACAGAGAATAGCCATATATACTTATCTGAAACAACATAAAACGCATCCAACGGTAGACACCGTTTACAGCGCGCTTTCACCTGACTACCCGACACTCTCGAGGACTACTGTTTACAATACATTGCACCTGTTTACACAAAACAAACTGATCAACGCCGTAAACATTGAGGAGGGGGAAACCCGCTACGATGCAGAACTGGAACCGCACATCCACTTCAAATGTTCACAGTGCGGAACCATCTTTGATGTCTTTGACGACCAACTGCAGGATATCTATAAAAAATTCACTGGGGACTTACCCGATGGATTCAAAACGGAACAAGCAGAGATAAGCCTCTGGGGACTCTGTTCGTCCTGCAACACCACAAAAGAATGCAACTAATCATCTTGATGCTCACGTGCATGAAGAATGGCAAGGACTCTCTTGAACGCAGAATCCTCTTTCTTGAGTTCACGGGAGCCTCTCGTGATATTGCACAGCGACATATTGTATTTTTTTGCAATAAGCCGCTGTGTTGTACCGGCCTCCAATTCCTTTACAAGATGCCAACGGTTGGCAAAGTCTTTCAGCTCCGCCTGAGTAAAAAGGCATTCAAAAAAATCCCGTATCAGAACTTCATCAGTAATTTCCGCAAGCAGAGAGCATATCTCCTGTACTGCATCATTATTCTGCTCATTAGGCAACGTTTCTGTGTTTTTTACGCGCATGACTCCCTACCTTTTAATGTTTCTATATATAATTATAACAGGATAAGCGCCAAAAGTAAAGGAAAGTCTTGCACGTGAACTTTTCAGAGAACACCCGACCGCCATTCAGAAAGTTGTTTTTCTATCAACCCGTACGATTCTTCGAGAATCAATTTCTCATCTTCCTTGTCCTTCGGAGCTTCATACACCTTTAGGACCTTCACTTTGTACGAGCCAGTGCGAAGACTGCTGACTATCCTGGTCAGGTTGGAAAGCTTCCACCCGCCGTCCAGCGCACAGACAACGACAGGAAGCCTCACCGTCTGGGAAAGCATTCTGAAGCCTGCTGAATAAAATTTGCCGAGCTGTCCGTCCTTGCTTCTGGTTCCTTCAGGGAAAATAAGCGGAAGAACATCCACATCTTTTTTAACGGATTCTCCGAACGACGAAAGGGCTTTCATAGCAACGGCGGGACTTCCACGGCGGGGAATCATACAGTGTCCCTGGCTTTTCAGCATCTTTCCAACCATTGGCACCGTAGAAAGGTTATCCTTAGCAACAAAACGGACTTTTTTCCAAAAGAAAAAATTAAAATACACAACGATATCTATCAGACTTTGATGATTCGACAAAATAAGGAATTGTTCCGGTAAGTCCTTGATGGTGTCCCGGTACTGCACAAAATCAAAATGCAGATAGGTTTTCAGAATTGCAAAAAAACGGCGCGCACAAACAGTCGTTATATACTCGGATATCCGGGCGCTCAACCGTCTGCTGAAGGGATATACACATGTCAACAACAGTGTCGGGGGAATAAGCATTCCGAACAATAGCAAAAGACACAGAATCATGCATTAAAGTATAATGAAAACATGCCATAAAGTCCATTGCCGTATACAACGCTATTGCAACAACAAATTATTTTTTATATCATACAGGCACTATGGAACCTATTTCTCGAACCTCCCTGGAGGCCTTGTCAAACAAAGAATTGCAGGACATGGCAGAAGAATACGGATTAGATATTCCGTTCAATCTGGACAGGCGATTTATTATAGAAGAGATTTTGGAATCCATCAGGGAGATGGAGATTACAGAACAGGCAGACGAAGATGTCACTATCACCGATGAAGAAGTTGAGATTTCAGGCGATCTGCCGACTACGTATAACGAGACTTCAATACGTGCCATATTGAGAGATCCAGCCTGGGCGTTTGTTTTCTGGGATTTGAGTAAAAAAGATTCAAGGGAAATAAAAAACGCCACGCCGCACCAGGCTTTGTTTTTACGGGTTCTTTTTTTTCAGGATGACATTTCAGACACTCCGTTGGATACAATCGACATTCAAGTCTCCTCAGACTGCAGAATGCAGTACGTTCTCCTTTCATCAAAATACAAATACTTCGTTGTTGACCTAAAACTCGGCATGGATGAAAACAACAACAATATCCTTGCTTATACCAAAAGGACCAAGATACCGGAGGAAAACAACTGGGTTCTGGAAGCAAGGCCTGGCAAAGATGTCCGCTACCCGCCACTGCTGGAACTTTCGGGAATGCAGGAAGCCTTACGCGACAGATATATCAACCACAGGGAAGCGTACTGAGTCAACAGGTACGCAAAAGCCGATGAAAAGTGCTGTTTTGAAACAGCGCAAACACAAAACAAGAAGTAAAAAAAGGATATAAGAAATGGCTACAAGAAATCTGATTCTAGTATTAACTGCTGAACACGCATATATCAAAGATATTGGACGCGGAGGCAATGCGACGCTTGCAAATGAAGAACTGTTCAGGGCCATTTCCAGTACATACATTCCTTTTTTGAATATGCTGGGAAAGCTTGAACGGGATTCAGTTCCATTCTCACTGTCCCTCGTACTTCCCCCGCAGCTGTGCACGCTTCTTACAACCCCGAAACTTCAGAAATTCTATATCGAATGGCTTGACAAGCGCATAGAACTCGGGGACGAAGAGCTTGAACGCAATAAAGATAATCCGGCTATTCTGGAAAACGTCAGGGAATCCGTCAAAAAGCTTCAACGGGATAAAATTGACTTCACCGACGTGTACGAAAAAGATATCGTAACCGGCTTCAAGAGATTCGCTGACAAAGGGCTCATAGAACTCATACCGACGGCCGCTACAAATGCAAACCTGCCATATTTTGCAGACTTGCCCGAAGCCTTGCATGCACAGATTGATGTGGGACTGCATGCACACAGGCTGTTCTTCGGAAATACGGGTGAAGGATTTTATCTGCCGTACATGGCATGGTCACAGAAACTCGACAGCATACTGAGATCCTACAATGTAAATTATACAATCCTCGACACACGGGCTTTTTTATTTGCTACACCGCCTTTGGAAACAGGAATCTTTACACCCGCGCGTACACACCGTTCATTGGTAGTGTTCGGGCGTGACTGGGACACACCAACAGATATACAAGGGAATATCGAAGCAGGGGGAGACTCCGAAGGCTTCATGAACAACGCTGTTTACAGGAATGAAGAGCGGGATATCGGATACGACTTGGACTCCAAGACGCTCAAGACATTTTTCGGAGGTACCAAACAGCGGCAGCAGACTCTGTACAAATACTTCAACAACAGTGAAAGCGAAACAGACAATATATATAATGTTTCACAGGCACAGGAACAAGTAAAAAAGGACGCCCGTATATTTGTAGATGCAAAAACCGCAAAACTGGAAAACGCAGAGCAGTACCTCAACGGGGCGGACAACACGCTGACCTGTTGCATTCCATTGGAACTGCTCGGCACGAAATGGCACGAAGGCATAGACTGGCTGGAATCAATCATACGTACAGTCGCTGAACGCGATGACATAACGCTTTCCGCCTGCAGCGCACATCTGCAGAACCAGTACAAGCTGCCCCGTTTCATTCCGTACCCTTCCAGTGTGGAAGGTACCGGATACAGCGAAAACCTGCTGGACAACAAAAACAGCTGGATGATGCCCTATATACGGAAAGCGACAGAACGGATGATCGACCTTACAGAGCGTTTTCCTTCTGAAACAGGGATAAAAGCACGGTTGCTCACGCTCGGAGCGA
The DNA here is from genome assembly GCA_902797055.1 of uncultured Spirochaetaceae bacterium. GTDB lineage: Bacteria > Spirochaetota > Spirochaetia > Treponematales > Treponemataceae > Treponema_D. Next base: position 7,178 of record CADBRT010000079.1, on the reverse strand, counting down.
AAGAAGTCCTTCTTGCACAATCAGGGGATTTGGCAAAACTGATAAGTGAAGGGAATCTGATTGATTTTGCAAAAGATACGTTTAAACACAATATCTTGAATTTTTCCGCAGTCTTTGAATCGCTCGCCAGCAATACGGTCAGCACGGAATGGCTCTGCAACATCGAAAAAGAAGACGGCATATTCCCGTGGCTCAGTTATAAAGTCTTCAGCAAAAAGAAATAGAGCTCTCTTAAACCCCGTTGCCACGATTGAAGAACCTAGAGCAATGTGCTATACTTGCCAGAGTTTGACAGCCTGACCAGGCTGCCGGACTGACTCTATCTACTACAAAACAATCGAGGTAAACGGTATGAAGTACACTGCAGAAGTGGAACATATGTGTCCGCTGGCAAAAGGTGCCTATCATGGACCGGCTCCTATTCCAGAGGAAGGCGCATGGGTCCAGGCAAAAAAGCAGGAAGACATTTCTGGCTTCACACACGGCATTGGCTGGTGTGCACCACAGCAGGGATGCTGCAAGCTCACACTCAATGTAAAGAACGGCGTCATCGAGGAATGTCTCGTTGAAACCATCGGATGCTCAGGCATGACACACTCAGCGGCAATGGCATCTGAAATCCTTATCGGCAAGACGATCATCGAAGCCTTGAACACAGACCTCGTCTGTGACGCAATCAACACGGCAATGCGCGAACTTTTCCTCCAGATTATCTACGGCCGCACACAGTCCGCATATTCAAAGGACGGTCTGAAGGTCGGAGCCTCACTCGAGGACCTCGGAAAGAACCTCCGCTCACAGGTCGGAACAATGTTTGCAACACGCAAAACCGGTCCCCGCTACCTCGAAATGACAGAGGGATATGTCGAACAGCTTGCTCTTGACGCTGATAACCAGATCATCGGATACAAGACAATCAACTTTGGAAAACTGATGGACGCACTCAAGGCTGGAACAGATCCGAAAGAAGCCATTGAAAAGGCACGTACACACTATGGCCGCATAACCGAAGACCAGGGTGCTGTCAGATTCATCGACCCTCGCAAAGAGTAAAAGGAATACGGAGGAATAGATATGTCATTGTTTGAAGATTTTGAAGGCCGTATTCCACAGGTAAACAAAGCCCTGAAAGCATACGGTTTTGCAGAAGGCGAAAAGGGACTCAACGAAGCCCGCGATTTGTGCAAAAAGAATGGCTTTGACCCGTATGAAATCTGCCAGAGCACACAGCAGATTTGTTTTGAAGATGCAAAATGGGCATACGTGCTCGGTTCTGCCATCGCTATCAAAAAAGGCGAAAAGGCTGGAACAATCACCGGTTCAGATGCAGCAGCAGCAATTGGAGAAGGACTCCAGGCATTCTGTCTTCCGGGTTCTGTCGCTGATGACCGCCAGGTCGGAATTGGACACGGAAACCTCGGTGCACGCCTCTTGAGCGAAGAGACTCAGTGCTTCGCATTCCTTGCAGGACACGAATCTTTCGCAGCTGCAGAGGGAGCCATCAAGATTGCTGCAAACGCAAACAAAGTCCGCAAGAACAAACTCCGCGTCATCCTCAACGGACTCGGAAAAGATGCAGCACAGATTATCAGCCGCATCAACGGATTCACCTATGTTCAGACACAGTTTGACTACAACGGAACACGCGATGCAGACCATCCGGATGCACAGCTCAAAGTCGTAAAGGAAGTCAAATACGGAAACAACCCAGAGCGCGCAGTTGTCAAATGCTACGGTGCAGATGATGTACGCGAAGGTGTTGCAATCATGTGGCATGAGGATGTCGATGTTTCAATCACAGGAAACTCAACGAACCCGACACGCTTCCAGCACCCGGTAGCCGGTACATACAAAAAGGAACGCCTCCTTGCCGGCAAGAAATACTTCTCTGTCGCTTCAGGCGGCGGAACAGGACGCACATTGCATCCAGATAACATGGCTGCAGGTCCGGCATCATACGGATTCACCGATACTCTCGGCCGCATGCACTCAGACGCACAGTTTGCAGGTTCTTCATCAGTCCCTGCTCACGTTGAAATGATGGGCTTCATGGGCATGGGTAACAACCCGATGGTAGGCTGTACAGTTGCATGTGCAGTTGCTGTTGCAGAGTCCTTCAAGAAATAACCTTCGGTTGAAGTAAACGGAGTAAAAGGCTGCCTTGCCGGGCAGCCTTTTTTATTGTAAGAATACAGGTATATACAAACAATATTGATTTAGTCTAAATATCATATATTCAGTTTATTAACATTCGTGCGCTTTGAACGTACAATTGAACAATCTTAAACACAGCAAGTGTCAGAGCCAACGATACCAGAAATAAAACGTTGGAGAGTATCAAGCCAAAAGGCTGACCGCACGGGTTGTGTTTAAGATATTTTTTTCTTGAAATCTGAAAAAAATGCCGTATAATGAACTTATATGAAGCATTTTACAATAACCTTTCCGGACAATTCAACGCTTGAAGTTGAAAACCAGATAACTCCGATTACCTTCATCACTCGCTTTCAGAAACGAGAGCGATCAGTACTGGCTGTGCGGGTGAACAACGAAGTCTGCTCACTTTACAGCCCCATTAATATTACTGCACGGGTAGAACCGATTTATGCAGATACAGCAGAAGGAGCAAATATCTACCGCCGGTCACTTTGCTTCGTCCTTGCAACAGCTGCACACAACCTGTTTCCGGGAGCACGCCTTCTGGTTGGACACAGCTTGGGCTACGGCTACTATTACACGATTGAAAACGGACATGCCATCGTTGAAGAAGAAATCGACCTGCTGAAAAAAGAGATGCAGCGGATTATCAAAGCAGATGAGTCCATTTCAGCAGATTACATCTCATACGAAGAAGCCTGCGAACTCTTTGAGAACCTGCATCTGATTGAGACGAGAAAACAGCTGAACTACCGCAGTCCTGCGCGTATTCGGGTGAACCAGCTTGAAAACTTCTCCGACCTCTACTTCCAGCCGCTCGTCAGCAGCACAGGTCAGCTCAAGGTTTTCGACCTCATGAAGTACAAGGAAGGATTCCTTCTGCGCTTTCCAAGGCACACATCTCCCGACCAACTTCCAGAGTTCGAAGACCAGCCGAAATTGTTTGAAATTTATAAGCGGTACAAAGACTGGGGAAAGCGGCTCAACGTAACTTCGGCAGCATCCCTCAATGAACTCATCCACGACCGCAAGATAACGGACTTCATCGACATTACAGAAACCCTGCAGCTCAAGTGCATGGCGGACATTGCAGACCAGATACACTCACGAGAAAGCGTTCGGGTTGTTCTGATAGCAGGTCCGTCATCATCAGGAAAAACAACCACCAGCAAAAAACTTGCCCTCCAGCTGCAGGCGCTTGGATACAAGCCGAAAGTCATAAGTCTGGACAGCTATTATGTCGGACGGGAACTCACACCGAAAGATGAAAACGGCAACTACGACTATGAATGCCTCGAAGCGCTGAACATCGAAATGCTCAACGAAAACCTGCTTGACCTGTTCAAGGGCAAAAGCATAAAGCTGCCATCGTATGACTTCCACAAAGGTGTCAGCTACTTCAAGGGAGACACCATGGAATTGGGAGGCAACGATATCCTTGTCATGGAAGGCATTCACGGCCTTAACGACAGACTCACGCCGCTCGTTTCTGCCGATAAGAAATTCAAGATCTATCTTTCTGCCCTCACGCAGCTCAACCTTGACGACCATAACAGGATTGCGACAAGCGACAACCGTCTTATCCGCCGCATCGTCCGCGATGCACAGTTCCGCGGAAAGAGCGCTGCAGATACAATCGCCATGTGGGACAATGTACAGAAAGGGGAACGGCTCCACATTTTCCCGTTCCAGAACAATGCAGACGCCATGCTCAACACAGCTTTGGACTATGAAATCCCTGTTCTCAAGGTATACGCAGAACCATTGCTCAGATGTGTGACACCGCTTCAAAAGGAATACAGCGAAGCAGACAGATTGCTCCAGTTCCTCAACAACTTCTCCACCATTCCGGCGACAGAAGTCCCGAAGCAGTCAATCATACGGGAATTTATCGGAGGGTCTTCCTTTCACTACTAAACGGATCAGGTGGCGGACAGATTGTTGTACTTCGCAGTTACAACATCATCCGTCACTAGTTCTTCCGCTTTCAGATTTTCAGCCTTCCAGTCCGCAAACCGATGTTCTTTTAGTTTTTCAAGGATTTTCTTTTTCTTCATTGCGGCGCGGACAACCTCTTTTCGTTTTTCAGCTTCAATCTCCAGCAGGGCAATCTGCTGCATACAGAAATTCTTCCGCTGTTCCAACAAAATGAAATAATCGTGCGCATTTGCAAAAAAAAGCACATCGTGCGTCTCATCAACTGAGTGCTGCACAGTATGCTTTTGAGAGGCAATAGTTTTCAACTGCTCATTGTAACCTGCAATCTGCGCATTCACTTTGCCAAGCTCAGCTTCCGCCTGACGCAGTTCAAACTCGCGCAAATCCAGTATTTTCTGTAAAGAATAGCGAAAACGCTGCATACACTACTACCGTTTGACAGCAGGGCTTTCCACATATTCAGATTCCGGTATCTCAATACCGCTCAATGCGGAGAGTTTCTGCAAAGTGTCCTCCATTGTAACATGCTCCCGCTCTTCCTGGCACAGGAATTCCTCAATAGCCTGATGCTTTTCTATCGCTATATCAATTTCAGGAGAATTTCCCTTCTGATAGACACCGGCAAGGATCATCTCCTCCTGCTGTGCATAGTCCGCCATCCAGCGTTTAACCTGCTGTACAGCCTTCAAAGTCTGAGGCCCGGAGACACGTTTGGAAAGACGGCTGATGCTTGCCAGAACATCAATGGCAGGATAATGCTGCTTTTGTGCGAGAGAACGCTTCAAGACAATGTGACCATCCAGCGTTCCCCTCACTTTATCAGCAATCGGTTCATCCATGTCATCGCCATCGACAAGGACAGTATAAAAAGCCGTAATACTGCCTTTAGAGTTTGTTCCCGTCCGTTCAAGCAATTTGGGAAGCATATCAAATACGCTCGGAGGATAGCCGCGCTGGGCAGGCGGCTCGCCTGTCGCCAAACCGATTTCACGCTGAGCATGGGCAAAACGTGTCACGCTGTCAAACATCAGCATGACATCTTTTCCTTGGTCGCGGAAATATTCGGCAATTGCAGTCGTTACATAGGCTGCGCGGAGACGTGCAATAGAAGGCTGATCGCTGGTGGAAACAACGAGGACAGAGCGTTTTAAGCCCTCCACTCCGAGATCCCGGTTTATGAAATCCAAAACTTCACGTCCACGCTCACCAATCAACCCGATGACATTGACATCAGCATTGGTATTTCGGGCTATGATAGACATAAGGGTGCTTTTACCGACACCACTACCGGCAAAAATACCGATACGCTGACCTTTCCCAACAGTCAAAAGGGAATCAATAGCACGTACACCGGTCATCATCCTTCTGTTGACCGGCTTCCGTTCCATCGGATTCGGAGGGCTTGCGATGGCAGGATAATAATCTTCAGGAGCCAGCTCGCTTTTACCGTCATACGGCTTTCCAGTAGCATCGATGACGCGTCCCAAAAGACCGTTTCCAACGGGCACTTCAAGCACATGCCCGCTGGCAATCACCTCGTCACCGATTTCAATGCCCTTTGTATCTCCGTACACCATCAAGCGAACCGTTGTATCCTCAAGTCCGACAATCTCAGCCAAAACAGATTCACCTTCAGTCCCGATGCAGATACGGCAAATCTCCCCGATAACACCGCGGGGCCCTTTGCTTTCAATCATAAGCCCTTTGACGGCTATGACCTGACCGGTATATTTAATGGTATCAGTACGATCGACAATCTTTACATATTTATCGAAAAAAGAAAAAGATCCCATTCCCCACCCTCTCTTTCTTTTTAGTTGTCAGGATTCTTTACATCCGCTTTGTTTACAGTCTTTATAGGTGCAACCTCGAGAATCTTAGATTCGAGTTCGCTGAGCTGGCTTGCAATTCTAGCGTCAACTGCACCGAAGTCGGTCTCAACGATACAACCGCCCTTCTCTACAGAACTGTCCTCAACAATCGAAATATTCTTGATATTTTCAACTTCACGGATAAAGTCCTGAATGTGCTCGGTTGTAAGCTTTACATCAGCAAGACTTACACGCAACGTAACATCACCGCGCCCTTTAACCTTTTTCAACGCCTGCACGACATTCGCCATAATGACGCTTTTCTGGTTGTCACTCATTATTTTAACAACCTTTCTCGTCATCATGATGACAAGGTCGACAATCTGTTGCTCGGTGCTGTCGAGAATCTCCTGACGCTTGGCCTGAACGGCTTCAATTATTTTATGAATTCGTTCGACGAGGCGCTCGACCTCACTCTTACCGCTTTCAAAGCCTTCCTCTCGTCCGGATTTCAAGCCTTCTGCATGAGCCTTTGAGACAAGCTCAGCTTCTTGAGCCTTCGCATCATCAAGAATCTTTTGCGCTTCTGCTTTTGCAGCTGCAATTATTTTGTCAGCTTCCTGCTTGGCACTGTTCTTTATAACAGCAGCCTCATTGCTCTGCTTCTTGACTTCATCGAATGCAGCATTCTGGGCATCTTTTATAATGGAATCTGCTTCAGTGTGAGCTTTGGCAAGCATATCAGCTTTGTCTTTCTCCCACTGAATTTTGAATTCATCAGCTTCCCGCTTCAGGTCTTCAGCAGTAGGTCCAGTATATTCAGGCTCTTCCTCCACGACTTCTTCCACTTCCTGCACAAACGAATGCTGCAGGTTGAGCAGAACCTCACCATTAAGCTTGTTCACTTGATTTGGTCTGAAGACTGTCTGGGCCATATATAATTCTCCTTCCTACTATACTCAACTACTCAACAAGCTCATCGTCACCGGAACGTGCAATAACGATTTCACCAGAATCCTCAAGACGTCTGATAACAGAGACTATCTTCTGCTGGGCTTCCTCAACATCCTTCAAACGGACCGGTCCCATGAATTCCATATCTTCCTTCAACATGCTGGCGGCACGCTTAGACATATTGCGGAAAATCTTGTCCTGAACTTCTGTATCGACAGACTTAAGAGCCTTTGCAAGCTCCTGCTGGTCGACTTCACGAAGAACCTTCTGGATTGCACGGTCGTCAAGCATAACAATATCTTCGAAGACGAACATGCG
>CADBRT010000078.1 GCA_902797055.1 uncultured Spirochaetaceae bacterium | reverse complement strand
TAGACGATTGCTGAAATGACAGCGGAATAAATGCAGTACGCGCTGAATTTGGTGCGCTCCGCCATGGCTCCAGAAACAATCGTCGCCGCTGTCGCGCAGAACACGAGGTTGAACACGAAGCTCGACCAGTCCAGTTCTTCGAAACTGGTGAAGAGCTGCCAGTCCGGTTTTCCAATGAAGCCGAACAGATAGTTTTCGCTCATCATCAGGGTGAAACCGATCAGCATGAACATTGGTGTTCCGATGCAGAAGTCCATCAGGTTCTTCATGATGATGTTTCCTGCGTTCTTCGCTCGTGTAAAGCCGGTTTCCACCATTGCAAAGCCGCACTGCATAAAGAATACGAGTGCAGCACCGATTAAATACCATATACCCCAGGTATCCATAAAACGCCTCCATAAAAAAAGGCGCCGTAAGCTGTAAAGGGCATACTGCCCCCGGGGCACAAAGCCCCACCGCCTGCGACGCCATTGTCGGAAAAAAAGAAAAAGGGGCCACAGAATACTCTGTGACCCCTTCGTCATCTCATGTTTTTATGTATAGCATTTCATAAAAAAACTGTCAAGAGTATCAGACGATGCCTTCGTAAACGAGACCCTGTTCTCCGTCGATGGTGACGGTGAGTCCGTTTTCGAGGATTCTCTGCGCATCGCGCACGTTCTGAATCCAGACGAGGTTTTTGTTGACGAGTGAAAGCTGGTCGGCGGGGATGTCGCTACCGTTTTCGCAGACAACGCCTTCCACAACGCGCAGCAGTGGCAGCATTTCTTCCGTAAGCTGTTCACAGACGAGTATGGAGGAGCGGGAGGCGGTCATGTTGTGCCTGAAGTCCGCGATGTTCTTGCTCTGGATGACTCTGCCGCCGACTTTGGTGAGCGACGGGTCGTTAAATCCGAACGAAGTGCCGCGGGCAATGACGTTGCCGACGATGATGACTTTGATGGTGTTCGCCATCAGCGGGCTTGAAAGCGGAATGCCGGCGCACATGACGGCTTTGTCGGACAGGTGGACAGCCCCCGTGTCGAGGGCGAGTTTGACGGCGTTCTGAATCATCTCTTCGGAGTCTTCAGCTATGCCGCACAGGACGGGCGTGACGCCCCACTGGATGGTCAGCTGGCGGCTGACTTTTTCGTCCGGCGTGACGGCGATGATTATCTGTTCAGGGCGGTAGCTGCCTATCATGCGGGCGGTGTTTCCGTGCAGCGTCGGTATGATGATAGCCTTTGCCTCTATGTTGCGGGCGAGTTTGTACGCGCTGTGCATGACGGTGTGGCCGACTTCCGGACCTGGCTTGTACGACGTGTCCAGGAATTTCATGCGGTTGCGGTACTCGTCGCTGTCTTCCGTCGTCTGGGTGATCAGCGCCATGGTTTTGACGGCTTCAACCGGATATTTGCCGCCGGCGGTTTCACCGGAGAGCATGACCGCGTCTGTTCCGTCGAATACGGCGTTGGAAACATCGGTCAGCTCCGCGCGTGTCGGGCGGGGGTTCACTATCATGCTGTCGAGCATTTGGGTTGCGGTGATGACGGGTTTGCCTGCGTTGCGGCAGCACCGTATGATGGACTTTTGCACGAGCGGAATTTTTTCCGGCTGCAGCTGCACTCCCAAATCACCGCGCGCAACCATGACGCCGTCGGCTTCTTTGGTGATTTCTTCTATGTTCTCAACTCCCTCTTCGCTTTCAATCTTTGCGATGACTCTGGCATGTGCTCCGACTTCTCTGAGGTAGTTCTTTATTTCAACGACTTCTTCGGGGAAGGAGACAAAGCTTGCCGCCACGAAGTCAACGTCCTGCTGCGCTCCGAAGAGAAGGTCTGTCTTGTCCTTTTCGCTCATAATCGGCAGCCCTGCGTGGACTCCCTTGAGGTTGACATTTTTGCGGCTGGAGATTTTGCCTCCGTTGACCGCGGTGCAGACTACCTTTTCCCCCTGTATTTCTTTTACGTCGAGCTCTATCAGTCCGTCGGCAATCAGAACCTTGTGGCCGGGCTTGAGCTTGTGCGGGGCATCCTTCCATGAAAGGGAGATGTGGTCCGGACAGCCGCAGTCGCCGCTCACACAGAGGGAACCGTCGGACACAAGTTCCACAGTGTCACCCGCGGTGATGGTGATTTCCTTGTTGTCAGGCGTGCAGCCGGTACGGATTTCCGGTCCCTTGGTGTCGAGCATAATGCCGACCGGGGTGTTGAGTTCCTTTGCAATGCGGCGCACCCGCTCCATGGCCTGTTTGTGCCAGTCGTATGTGCCGTGGGAAAAATTGAACCGGGCTATGTTCATGCCCGCCTGTATCATAGCCCGAATAGTATCGTCGTTGTCGCATGCCGGGCCAATGGAACACACGATCTTTGTTTTGCGTGCTGTCATAGGCTTTTTAGTATACCACATTTGTGGCCAAATAACTACATTCCGGGCTCTGCCCCCTGCTATATATTGGAACCATCGAACGGCGGGAAAGGCTGAGGCGATACCGGTTGAGCCGGCTGCTTTCTTTGACGCTCGAAGTTTCCTGTACGGAACTTGGTTCCCGAGGGGGACGAGTCGGAACGGACATGCGGGACAGCCGTCGGTTTGTACCGCATGCATCGCCGGCCGGGGGTCCGTCGGATTCCCGCCAGCTCTGCCAAGGGTGCGCTGTTTCGTGGCGGCGGACTCAAGACGGGGCGACACAACTATTATACGCTTAAGGAGGAATGTCAGATGACATTCAATACACTTAATTCAGAACCGTTGGTTTCAAAGAGCGGAAAACTGGCAATTGCGCTCTATCCCTGCACGCTCAAGGTGATGAAAGGAAAACCCTGCTGGTATGCGCGGGTTGTAAACAGAAACACGCTGGATATGGACGACATTGCCGACGATATGGTTTCCAACGGAGTGGAATGGGAGCGCGAGACAATCATAAAAGTCTGGAAGAAAATCAACAGTGCAGTCTTTGCCCGCATTACGGAAGGAATCGCTGTGGATATGGGACTTGGCATTCTGCGCGCGTCCGTCATTGGATCCTTTGAAAGCGAACTGTCGGAATTCAGCCGCAGCAAGCATTCAATCACAATCCGCTATGTCCCGAACAAGCAGGCCCGCGCTTTGCTTGAGGAGCTCATTCCGGTAATCACTCAGGGCAACAAGAACCACCCGCAGATTATCAGCGCAGTGGACAAGACGGCTGCGGAAAACGGAGAGGAAGCAATCCTTCACACTGGAGGTTTCTTCGACATCACCGGCAAGAATATCTGCATTGCAGACGAAGCTGATGAGGCTGCCCGCAGCGAAAAAGTGGGACTGTTCTTTGTGAACGCACAGAATGAAGAAAAAAGTGTCAGGGTTGAAGCAAAGGATGTGTGCATCAATACGCCGAGCCACCTCGCGGGAATCATCCCGGCGTCTTTGGAGGCAGGCGGGAAGTACAAAATCAGAATCGGCACAAAATTCGGCGGCAACGCAACACTGCGCAAGGAGGTTCTTATCGCGACGTACGATAAGGAGTTTACGGTAGCGTAACATCGATTTAGCGATATATCGCTAAATCGATGTGGTAGTTTTCAACGCCTGCGGCGTTGGAAACTACCCTAATTAAAACGGCATTGTTCCCTTTTCCGCCCTTTGCATATCCAGCGGCATTTGCTATACTTTGTGCAAAAACGATGTGGAGAACATGAAAATGGGCAGAGAAAACTTTAAATCCCGACTGGGATTCCTTCTGGTGAGCGCGGGGTGCGCCATCGGAATCGGGAATGTGTGGAAATTTCCCTATGTTACAGGGCAGAACGGTGGCGGGCTTTTTGTTTTGTTCTATCTGCTTTTCCTGCTGATTATGGGTGCGCCGGTTCTGACGATGGAGCTGGCTGTGGGGCGTGCTTCCCGGAAGAGCGCAGTTCAGGGATACAAGGCGCTGGAGAAAAAGGGCAGTTTCTGGCACTTGCACGGCTGGGTCTGCCAGTTGGGCAATCTGATGCTGATGATGTACTACACGACTGTTTCCGGCTGGATGCTCAACTATGCGGTCAAGTTCGCTTCGGGCGCGTTCAGCGGCATGGACAACAGCAGTGTCGGCGGTGTGTTTTCCGCGATGCTGGCGTCTCCGTCGCAGATGCTCCTGTTTATGGCGCTGACGGTTGTGTTCGGCATCGGTGTCTGCATACTGGGGCTTGAAAGCGGTATTGAAAAAATCACGAAGTGCATGATGCTGGGGCTGCTGTTCCTGATTGTCGTGCTTGCCATAAAGAGTCTGACGCTGCACAATGCGCTTGAGGGCGTGAAGTTCTATCTGTTGCCGTCGCTGGAGCGCGCTCAGAAAGCAGGTCTGGGGCACGTGATTACTGCCGCCATGAACCAGAGTTTCTTTACGCTTTCCATCGGTATCAGTTCCATGGAAATCTTCGGAAGCTATATGTCAAAGGACCACAGTCTGGCAGGCGAGTCGCTGCGTATCTGTGCGTTGGATACGTTTGTGGCGATTGTCTCCGGTCTGATTATCTTCCCGGCTTGTTTTTCATACGGAATCGAGACGAATGCGGGACCGTCCCTCATTTTCGTAACCTTGCCGCAGGTGTTCATCAATATGGCGGGAGGCAGAATTTGGGGAACCCTCTTTTTCATCTTTATGACGTTTGCAAGTTTTTCCACGGTGATTGCGGTATTCGAGAACTTGATTGCGGCGTGCATCGATAACTTCGGCTGGAACCGCCGGAAAGCTGCGCTGATTAACTTCGCCGTCATTCTGATTACGAGCATTCCCTGCGCGCTGGGCTACAGTCTGCTCACGGGCGTTACGCCAATCGGCACCAAGGATATTCTTGACAGTGAGGACTTCATCGTCAGCAACCTTCTGCTGCCGATTGGTTCTCTTGTGTTCCTGCTGTTCTGCGTGACGAAATGGGGCTGGGGTTTTGAGAATTACCGGAAGGAGGCGAACACGGGAGACGGAATCAAAGTGCCTGAGTGGCTCAAATATTACTTCCGTTTTGTGCTGCCGGTTTTAATCCTGGTGATTTTGATTCAGGGGCTTATGTAAAGCCCCCGCGGTGTGGCGGTGTTGCCGTGGGCAGCCGTCATGCTGAACTTGTTTCAGCACCTCCCCTGACAGAAGGGGAGGTTTGCACGTGGGGCAGTCTTACGTATGGCGTGCGGGCCCCGAACCGAGTTCGGGGTGATGGGGGCACAGTGCTGCTGGTGGTAGTCCCGCCCCGCCGTCATGCCGAATTTATTTCAGCGTCCCCACGTCATGATGAGGTCGTAGTTGTCTTCTTTTACTTCGAAGTACTGGTTGTATTCGCCGCAGGTCGGGCAGTAGTCAGGGGCGTTCGGTCCAACGACGATGTGTCCGCACTTGAGGCACTCCCAGATTTTTACGCTGCTGTTCTTGAGTTTTGCGGAGGTGTCTTCGTCCTTTATCAGCGAGCGGTAGCGGTCTTCGTGGCGTTTTTCAATCTCTGCAACTGCGCGGAATTTTGCAGCCAGTTCAGGGAATCCCTCTGCTTCTGCGGTTTTGGCGAAGCCGACATACATATCGGTCCACTCGAAGTTTTCACCTTCGGCGGCGGCGTTCAGATTGGCGCTTGTGTCGCCGATTCCTTCAAGCTCTTTGAGCCACATCTTTGCGTGCTGCTCTTCGTTTCCTGCGGTCTTTTCAAACACCTTGGCAACAGTCTCATTGCCTTCTTTCTTTGCCACTTCTGCGAAATAGACATACTTGTTGCGCGCCTGGGACTCTCCTGCAAACGCAGCTTTCAGGTTCTGCTCGGTTTTTGTTCCTGCATACTTGCTCATGGTGATTCTCCTATACACAATGTTCAAAATATCCTTATCATTATAAACGCGAAATCACGCGGGCACAAGTAAAACTTGTTTTATTTGAATAAATCTGTTTCGTAAGTTGTGCATAGGCTTCGTTTGACATCTCTGTACCTCCTGCTATGTTCTGCTTCAAGTACATCACACGCCAGTGCTTTTGCGAGACGGAAGTTTTGCTTGATTGAAAGAATTGCCCCATAAGGATATAATGGAAAGACTTGCCGTATAGCGGTGGGCAACAGGAGCGAAGTTATGCAGATAAGTCAGAAAGCGGAACGGGTTGTCGAATGGCGCAAAAGTCTTACGACTATGGATAATGAGACTTTCCTCTCCGTCATACGTATGTATGTGGGGGAAGTGAAGACTCCGTACAACAAACAGGATCTTATTGAACGGCTGAGTTCGTTTTTCCGCAGGGAGGAGAACAAGGCTTCCGTTGTCCGCCTGCTGAGCAAAGACGATGCCCGTCTGATTGCTGCAATCCGTTTCCTTCCGAAGACGACGATGGACAAAATCAAGAGTTTCTTGTCTTCGGTTTTCCCCGAGCACCGCGTTGAGATACTGATTGCGAACCTCATGCAGCGGATGGTGCTGTTTGAGCAGCGGCCCGATAAAAAAGACGAAGGAGAGACGGTGTACCTGGTCAACCCGCTCCTGGAGGATGCGCTTTACTCCGTCGTGACGTTGGAAACCCTGCTGCCGCCGCCGCGGATTGCCGCGGAATGCGACTCAGATGCAGCTCCTGTCACGCTGCAAACGCTTGCCGCGTTCACTTCCTACATATTCTCAAGACAGGATATCTGCAAGATAGACGGTTCCCTGAAAAAGAAGAGTGCTGGGGAACTCAGCAAGATTCTCGGTGCTATTGATACCGCCGAATATCTGCTGGACGCGTTTAAAAATCTGTCGCTGTTCCAGTCAGCGGACAAAGGCTTTGCGCCGGACTGGAAGCGTCTGGAATACCTCGCCGCAATGGATTCCACCGCCATATTCAGCTATATCTGCGTCGGCGCTGCGGGGCGTTACACCAACCGCGTGTTCTATACCGATGCCCAGCTGCTCGTGGACACTTTGAAGCTGGTCGGTTCCGAGCCGTACACGCTGGAAAACCTTGCCAGACTCATGCTCCTTGTCTTTGAACAGGAAGAGGACGGATATTACACGAAGGGCGGCAAATTCCAAAGGCTGCTGGAGCGGGTGTCGAACGATTTCGACTTTTCGGAAATTGCCAGGAGCAAGAATACAGAGATTGAGCGCATTCTGGATGCATGCGTTGCATTCGGCGTCCTGCGCCAGTGTGCAGTCGACGAGAATAAAAAAAGGGTGTACCGCGTGGCACCCTTCTTCTTCGACAGCGTGAAACCGTCTGAGGAGGAAAAAAAGAACGCCATCACAATCGATGCCGGCGGAACCGTTACGGTGCTCCCCTGCCTGACGATGGCGGATTATCTGGCGCTCATACAATTCCTTGACATACTGAAGTGCGATACAGCTTCCGTCTTTGAAATCAACAAAAAGACTGCCATGCGCGCCTTTGACTTGGGGCTTACGCCGGAGGACATCAAGGAAGTGCTCTGCCGCTACATGAATTTCAAAGTGCCACAGAACATAGAGATGGAAATCAGCGACTGGTACGCTTCCTATTCGTCCGCCACGCTGTACAAGGGCTATGTCCTGAAAGTGTCCAGCGAGATGGAGACGCGCATAAAGAACAACAAGTCGGTTGCAGCGTTCATAAAGGAACAGATTGCGCCAGGGGTTTACCTGATGAATTTCAAGTCCGATGAAGAGGCGGAGCGCGCCATAGCACATTCCGGGCTCGATTTCATCGGCAAAATCCACGATAACAAGGAATCCGGCAACAGCATTCCGCTGTACAGCCCCGATCTGCGCCGCATACCGGAGTTTGCCGAAATGTGCGACCAGCCGGCGCAGAAAACGTCCTATGCTATCGGCACTGACGAGGAGCAGGGCCAGTTCATCGACAGTCTGGTGGAAAAGGCGAAGGCTATCCCAATGACCGAAAACCAGATGGAGGGAATCGTCGCACGCATAAAGGCAAAGCTGATTATCAACGAGGAACAGCTGCGGCCCGAAATTGTCCGCTTTGAGCAGATGGAAGCGGGCGCCATGGACTTTCAGGGGAAGATGCACGTCGTCGAGAGCGCCTTCCACGACAAATCCGCCATTGAGGTGGAGATTGACAACCTCAACCTCATGGGCGTGGGAACGATTGTGTTCCAAGGGCTGCCGGTGGCGATGTACCGCGAAAACGGTGATATCCGTTTTTCGGTTCTGATAGGGGACAATAAGAAGGTTATGGTGTATGCCAGCAAGGCACTGCGCATAAAAAAGATGCCGAACATCTATCTGGAGCACTCCCTGTAAGGCTGTCTGACGTGCCCTGGTCGCTCCGGGGCATGCCGGTTAGCACAAATTGCGGATTAGGAAATAATTTATAACAAAAAAATACTATACTTTTACGTAAAAAAACCGAAAAAACTTTTTTCGGTAGCACAAAATAGCAAAATTTTGAAGAAACAGCGTCACCAACGGCACCCCTCCTTACTGTAGAATGTGAATTGTTGACGGGGAAAAGGTCAGCAAAAACATACAGGCGTTTGCAATACGCCGTAATTTCAATAAGGGGGAATTCTTATGAAAAAAATTATTGCATTGGCTATGGCTGGACTTATGGTGACAAGCAGCATGTTTGCTTGGGGAAAGAAGAGCAAGAAAAATCAGATTCCGATTGGTGTTTCAATGCCAACCAAGGACTTGCAGCGCTGGAACCAGGACGGAGCCAACATGAAGGCACAGCTCGAAAAGGCTGGATACAAAGTAGACCTTCAGTATGCAAACAACGACATTGCAACACAGACAAGCCAGATTGAGAACATGGTCACCAAGGGAGACAAAGTTCTCGTCATCGCTTCTATCGATGGTTCTGCATTGAAGAGCGTCCTTGACAAAGCAAAGAACAAGGGAATCAGCGTCATCGCGTATGACCGCCTTATCATGAACAGCGATGCTGTTTCTTACTATGCAACATTCGACAACTACAAAGTCGGAACAATCCAGGGAGACTTCCTTGTTGACAAGCTGAACCTCAAGAACCGCAGCGCTTCAAACCCAGCTTACATCGAGTTCTTCACTGGCTCACCTGATGACAACAACATCAACTTCTTCTTCGGCGGTGCTATGGATGTCCTGACACCATACCTCAACTCTGGTGTTCTCGTCTGCCGCTCAGGCCAGACATCAAAGGCACAGTGCGCAACTCTCAACTGGTCTACAGAAGAGGCTCAGAAGAGAATGGAGAACCTCGTTTCATCACAGGGATACGGCCCGAACGGAACAAGACTTGATGCAGTTTATTCTTCAAACGACTCTTGTGCTCTGGGAATCACCAACGCTCTCGTTGCTGCTGGTTACACCGCTGACAACTTCCCAATCATCACTGGACAGGACTGCGACAAGCCAAGCGTAAAGAACATGCTCAAGGGAATCCAGGCAATGTCTATCTTCAAGGATACACGCACATTGGCAGAGAAAGTCGTCGGAATGGTCGATGCAATCATGCAGGGAAGACAGCCTGAGATCAACGACCGCAAGACATACAACAACGGAACTGGTGTTATTCCTTCATACCTTTGCGATCCTGTTTTCGCAACAACAGACAACTACAAGAAATTGTTGATTGATTCTGGATACTACAAGGAATCTGACATTAAGTAATAGACATTCGAATGGGGCGGCTCTTCGGTGAGTCGCTTCTGAGGGGCAGAACGTATATCTGATAAAAAAGACTGCGTTCTGCCTTTTTTTATCACTTCAATAAAAAAGGGGATTCCAATGGCAAAAAAATTATTGGAAATGAGACATATTACCAAGACGTTTCCCGGCGTAAAGGCGCTTGACGACGTAAACCTTGATGTCGAGGAAGGCGAGATTCACGCCTTGGTAGGGGAAAACGGGGCGGGAAAGTCAACGCTGATGAGCGTACTGTCCGGCATCTATCCCCACGGTTCATATACCGGTGACATCGTTTACAATGGTTCCGTATGTAAATTTCAGAACATCAAAGACAGCGAACGGCTGGGCATTGTCATCATCCATCAGGAACTCGCACTTGTTCCGCTTTTGACAATCGGAGAGAATATGTTCCTGGGCAATGAGCGCGGTACAAAGACCCGCATTGACTGGGCAGAAACATTCAACAAGGCAGACGAACTGCTCAAGCTGGTGGGACTCAAAGATTCCTCACGCACGCTTGTAAAGGATATCGGCGTCGGCAAGCAGCAGCTTGTTGAAATTGCCAAAGCACTGGGAAAGAACGTGAAGCTGCTCATCCTTGATGAGCCGACCGCTTCACTTAACGATACAGAAGCAAAGCACCTTCTTGACCTCCTGCTCGAGTTCAAGAAGCAGGGAATGACATCAATCCTCATTTCCCACAAACTCAACGAAGTTTCCTATGTCGCAGACCGCATCACGGTTATCCGCGACGGTACGGTTATCCAGACCATGGACAAGGAAAAGGATTCCTTCTCTGAGGACACAATTATTTCCGCCATGGTCGGACGCAGCCTGACAGACCGGTTCCCGAAGCGCACGCCGAAAATCGGCGAGGTGTTCTTCGAGGTCAAGGACTGGTGCGTTGACCATCCGGTATTCGACGGCATAAAAGTATGCGACCACGTCAACTTCAACGTGCGCCGTGGCGAGGTCGTCGGCATCAGCGGGCTGATGGGTGCGGGGCGCACCGAGCTTGCCATGAGCATTTTCGGCCACTCCTACGGCACGAACATCCGCGGCACCATCAAACTCAACGGCAAGGAAGTTTCCTTCCCGACTGTCGGTTCCGCCATTCAGCATGGGCTTGCCTATGTTACGGAAGACCGCAAGGGCAACGGCTTGATTCTGAGCCAGTCCATCTGCCGCAACACGTCAGCGGCGCGCCCGGAGAAAATTTCAAGCCGCGGTATCATCGACTTTGAAAAAGAGAGAGAGGTCGCCAAACACTACGTCAAGGAAATGCACACGAAGTGCGCTTCCATCGATGAGAACGTCGGCAACCTTTCCGGCGGAAACATGCAGAAGGTTCTTCTGGGTAAATGGCTGTTCGCCGACCCTGACATTCTGATTCTTGACGAACCGACCAGAGGTATCGACGTCGGTGCCAAGTACGAAATCTACTGTATCATCAACAAGATGGTCAGCGAGGGCAAGGCTGTCATTCTGATTTCTTCCGAAATGCCGGAAGTCTTGGGTATGAGTGACCGTATCTACGTCATGAATGCAGGAAGGATGATAGCAGAGCTGTCGGGCAAAGAAGCTTCGCAGGAAAAGATAATGTCATACATCATCAATTCTGACAAAGGTGTAAAGGAAGCCGCTGTCTGATGACGGCTGCGTAATTTTAGGAGGATCCAATGGGTAGTTTTAATATAAAGCGCACAATCAAGAGCAACACAATCTTGCTCGCGCTCGTTGCAGTCATGCTGCTTTTCCAGGTTTTAATCGTCATAACAGATAACGGTTCTCTGTTCGCCCCTGGAAACATCACGAACCTTATCAACCAGAACGCATACGTCGTTGTGCTTGCAACCGGTATGCTTATGTGTATCCTGACCGGTGGAAACATCGACTTGTCTGTCGGTTCCATTGTTGCTTTCGTCGGCGCAATCGGCGGACATTTGATTGTCAACATGCACGCCCCGATTTATGTTTCCATCTTCCTGTGTCTTGTTGTCGGTATCCTGATTGGTGCATGGCATGGTATGTGGATTGCGTATGTGCACATTCCGCCGTTCATCGTAACGCTTGCCGGTATGCTTTTGTGGCGCGGTGCTGCTTTGATTGTCTTGAACGGTCTGACCATTTCTCCGATGCCTGACAAGTATCTCGCGCTGTTCAACAGTTTCATTCCGAACAAGGCTCCTGACGATGTGCGCTTTGCCGTTACCATGGTGATTGCAGCCGTCTGCTGCGCCATCTACATCGCTGTTTCCTTAGCTTCCCGCGCTGCAAAGGCAAAGAAGGGATACGAAGTGCCGAGCATGGGCGCATTCCTTGCAAAGATTATCCTGCTTTCTGCAGTCATCATGGTTGTTGCCAGCCTGCTCGGACAGGATCAGGGTCTTCCGCTGATTCTCGTCATTGTCGCGGTGATTGTTTCCATTTACGCATACTATACAAAGAATACTGTTTCCGGACGCCACTTGTACGCTCTCGGAGGCAATGCAAAGGCAGCCCAGCTTTCTGGTGTCAACACTGACAGAGTTATGTTCTTTGCCTACACAAACATGGGATTCCTCTCTGCTGTTGCAGCCCTCATCTGTGTGGCACGCTTCAACTCTGCCGCTCCGACAGCCGGTACAAACTACGAAATGGACGCAATCAGCTCCTGTTTCATCGGTGGTGCTTCTGCTTACGGCGGAACAGGAACAGTCAGCGGTGCCGTTATCGGTGCTATCTTCATGGGTGTTCTGAACAACGGTATGTCAATCCTCGGAATTGACTCCAACTGGCAGAAGGCTGTAAAGGGCTTGGTCCTCTTGCTCGCCGTTCTCTTCGACGTCATGTCAAAGAAGCGCAAGTCTTCAAAGTAAAACGGTACCGTTTGTGCCAAGGGGCTGTCTGACGACAGCCCCCTTTTTTTGTCCTGTGATGGCGGGAAACTCCCGGGGGCATTCCCCTGCCACTCTGCACCCCCACCCGTTGCTAGCAGCCGAAAATTTCCTGACGGTGGCGGGTGCCGAGTCTGGTGATGGCGGCTTCAAGCTGTTCTTCAGGGGTGCGGTTCTGCTTTAAATCCACGAGGAAGCGGTTCATTGAAAAGTGCTGAAACACCAGCACGTGGTTCCAAGCTTCCTTGTCTTCTTCGTAACATGATGCAAGGGTGTCGCGGTACAGGGAGAAAATCCCTTTCGGCTTGAGTTCCGCATAGCCCACCAGAAAGAGCTGTACTGCTTCTCCGGAGGCGAGCATCTGGCGGTGCAGGCGGGCTGTCGCCTGTGCCATTTCCCGTTGGCTCGTTTCAATGGCGTTCTGTATGTCCTGCCCGCCGTTCTGTATCAGTTTTTTCAAATGCGCAGTCTTTGCCGTGTGTATGGGTGTCTTGTTAGTGATCAGCGTGTTGGCGCGGAAATCGATACCCAGTTCGGAGTTGCGCCTGAAAAATCCTTCGGCGACGCGGCCGCTCTGTCCCACGAGGTAGCGGCAGTTCTTTTCCATCTGCTCTTCCTTTCCGGGGTTGTCGCCTATGACAATCAGCCGTATGGAAGACTCCTGAGCTATCGTGTCGTAATCCCGGTTGTAGACCACCGGGTGTTCGAGGGGGTACTCGGGAGTGTCGGTTTTTGAAGCTTCTGAAGCGAGGCTTTTCAGCTTTGGGGAAAGGGGCGTCAGTTCTTCGCAGATTGCTTTGACTTCGTCGCGGTAGGCGCAGAGTGCGCGGTAAGATTCAGGATTCATACCGCTATTTTCTCCGATTCCCCGCCTTGTGTAAAGTGTGTCAAAGTCTCCTTTGCAGATGTCCGGCAGTTCACTTTATTCTTTGTTTCTGTTATAATAAAATTCCGTATGAAATGCGGCTTTGACAACGATAAGTATCTTCAAATCCAATCGGAACACATTAAGGAACGGATTGCCAAGTTTGGCGATAAACTCTATCTTGAATTTGGCGGAAAGCTCTTTGATGACTATCACGCGTCCCGCGTCCTGCCGGGGTTCCAACCTGATTCCAAGCTTCAGCTGCTTATGCAGCTCGCTGATTATGCGGAAATCATCATCGTAATCAGCGCGGT
Source organism: uncultured Spirochaetaceae bacterium (assembly GCA_902797055.1). GTDB lineage: Bacteria > Spirochaetota > Spirochaetia > Treponematales > Treponemataceae > Treponema_D. Next base: position 4,314 of record CADBRT010000078.1, on the reverse strand, counting down.
GGATATTGAAAAGAATAAGGTGCGCGGAGATTTGGGCATTACCTATGATAAAGATGTAATGCGTCTGCGCGATGAGTTCCAGAGCCGCGGTCTTATGGTCGGCAGCGTCGTGATTACCCACTACAACGGACAGGAAGCTGCAAAGGCGTTCCGCAACCGCCTTAAACGGATGAACATTAAAACCTACTATCATTATACAATTCCGGGTTATCCTTCAAACGTTGCGCTGATCGACAGCGACGAGGGATACGGAAAGAACGACTACATCGAAACGAGCCGCCCGCTCGTCGTCGTGACGGCACCCGGACCGGGCAGCGGAAAGATGGCGACCTGTCTGAGCCAGCTGTACCACGAAAACAAGCGCGGCATAAAGGCGGGCTATGCCAAGTTTGAGACGTTCCCCGTCTGGAACCTGCCGCTCAAACATCCGGTGAACCTCGCGTATGAAGCTGCCACTGCCGACTTGAACGATGTCAACATGATTGACCCGTTCCATCTTGAGGCATACGGCAAGACCACGGTAAACTACAACCGCGACATCGAAATTTTCCCGGTGCTGAACGCTATCTTTGAAGGCATCTACGGCGAAAACCCGTACAAATCCCCGACAGACATGGGCGTGAACATGGCCGGCTACTGCATCTACGATGACGAAGCCTGCCGCAGCGCCAGCAATCAGGAAATCATCCGCCGGTACTACACCGCCTTGAACCAGCTGGCGGACGGAAAGGGCTCGGAATCAGAAGTAAACAAGATTGAACTTTTGATGAAGCAGGCAAAGATCACGACAGATGACCGCCGCGTAACCATCGCCGCAAAAGAGCGGGGAGCAAAGGAAAAAGTTCCCTGTTCAGCGATAGAGCTGGCGGACGGGACAATCATCACTTCTGCGACTTCCGACCTTCTCGGCACAAGCGCGGCGCTTATCCTCCATGCGACAAAGCATCTTGCCGGACTCGACCACAAGATAAAGCTCATTCCGAAAGAGATGATAGAACCCATTCAGAAGATGAAGGTGACGTACTTGAGCGGGAACAATCCCCGCCTCCACACCGATGAAGTGCTGGTGGCGCTTGCCATGCTTTCCAAAAGCGATGAGAACTGCCGCCTTGCAATCGAGCAGCTTCCCAACCTGCGGGGCTGTCAGGTGCACTCCACAGTCATGCTGAGCGAAGTTGACCGCAAGATTTTCAAGAAGCTCGGCGTGGATCTGACCTGTGAACCGATCCACAAAAAAGTAAAACCGCTGATTGGATAAAATCTGTTTGCGTTTGGAGTGTGTGTATGGATGCCATTGAGCGGATTCTTGAGAACCCCGAAAAAATAAAATTCGCTTTCCAGCCTGTGGTGTCTGCCAGTACAGGGGAAATCTTTGGCTATGAGGCGCTGATGAGAGCGGACCCGTTTTCTCCGCTGGAAGTGATAGATTACTGCATAAAGACAAAGCAGTTGGTACGGCTTGAAGAGATAACCATGCTCTATAGCATCAAGGCCTTTCTCAGAAACAACCTTGAGAAAAAGATTTTCATCAATTCGTTGCCCGGAGCCTGCATGTCCGAGGCATTCTCTGACATCTGGCTCAACGAGGTCGGCAGGAAGATAGCGGGACGGATTGTCCTTGAGATGGTTGAATACACGGAGCTTGATATCCGTTCATGGATCCGCAAGCTGGAAGAATTCCAGCGGGGCAATGCGGGAACCGGCAATGTTTCCCACATCGCCATTGATGATGTGGGGCTTGACAGGGAGTCCGACCTCGCGAGGATTAAGCTGTACCACCCCACCATGATAAAAATAGATCACAGCCTAATAAAAAACATCAGTAGCGATACCGACAAACAGAAACGGGTGGACGGCATCATAGCACAGATGAAGGAAAGAAATATTCTGATACTTGCAGAAGGGATTGAGACGAAGGCAGAATATGACTACTTCTCCAATCTTCCGATCGACTACATGCAGGGCTTTTATATCCAAAAGCCGAAAATCTACGACTGAGGCAGCATGGTCGCCGACTGGCTTTTCACTGCAATGCCGGCGTGCGGACAGGTGTATTGTTTTCCCTGTCCGGCGTTAGTCACTGCTATTAGTAATAATATTCGTTGCCTTTTTCCTAAATGAAGAATATAGTATTACTTAATAGAAGGATAATTTCACTTTTTAGCAGGAGTACCGGAGGTTGTCGTTATGAAGCAGTTTTTCGCAATACTATGTTGTGCGCTGTCCCTTTCGGCACCGCTTTGGTCGGCGGCGATGGATAGCAGGGTGCGCTCGCTGAACCCGACGCTTGCGGAACAGGTGTTTACCGCTCCGGAGCAGAACCTTCCGGCTGTCGTAAATCGCCTGACTTCCGGCACATCGGGCGTAGAGGCGCGGGTAAAGGTTCTGCACGACTGGATATGTGACAATATCGCGTATGATACAGAGGTGTTCGACCACCCGGAAATCCAGCGTATCCAGGATTATGCCACCGTTCTCAGAAAGAAAAAAGCGGTCTGCTCCGGCTACACGAACCTGATGAACGAGATGTGCCGCCTTGCAGGCGTGGAGTCAATCGGTATCATTGGCTATTCAAAAGGATTCGGATACCGCGGGACGATACAGGAAGGACAGCACCCTGACCACGCATGGAATGCAATCCGCATCGGCAACAGGTGGCAGCTTATCGACGTGACGTGGGATGCTGGTTTCTGCGAACTGAAGCATTTCGTAAAACACTATACAACCGATTGGTTCCGGCTGACGCCCGAACAGTTCATCTTTTCCCATCTGCCGCTGGACGAGCAGTACCAGTACCTAAAAAAAACAATCACTAAAGAAGAATTTGTTGCACAGCCCTACGTCCCCGGCAGGTTCTTCGCGCAGGGGCTCGGTTTTACGAAGGACATGCCGCAGTACACGAACACCATTGCAAAAGCGGTTTCGTTCACCTTCACCGTCAGGGATTCAGCCACCATAGTGAATACCGCGGTCATCGACGCCGATACAGGACAGCCTGCCGCGAACGCATCATTTGCAGACAGGATGGCGGGAAAGGTGATAGTGACATTCGACGTGCCGGACAAAAAAACATACAAAGCAAAGCTTACCACCCGCCGCAGGGACGAAACGATGAACCCCATGTACATCCCCACTGGAGAATGGGAATCGTATGTCATGCCTCAAGCCGGCGCTCTGCTTGCACAAAAGAAAATCACGCAGAAAGAATACGACTTTCTTGCAGAATCGTATTATAAGGTAAAGGAAAACGGACGCTACTACCTTGCCGAAGACTTGTTTGCAACGGCGCGGAACACTGCCGTCACCAAAACCCTCAAAGCGATTTCATATAACACGAACAACTTTGAAGAGTCGCTCTCTTTGGACATCAAGGCAGGGGAAACATACAGCGGATACGGATCAGGAAGAGGACGATTCCCCTTGGTATATGCCGGCTATGCAGACGCACAGAACATCCAGCTCATCTCGCCCCGCGAAGGAGTCCTGCGTAAAGGCAGCGTGCAGACATTTTCCATCAAATGCAAAGACTACACTGGTTTTGCCTTCATCCTCTCAAACGGAGAATGGAAGTTCCTTACATTCAACTCATCGAACGGCTGTTACGAACTGGAGATGGAAATCCCCTCCGACGAAGAGTCGCTCACGCTCATGGGCACAAAGGACAAACGTCGGTATGACGGGCTGGTGACATTTGCGCTGGAGGAAGAACAATGAAACGATTCGGATTACTCTGTCTGCTGTTCGCGCTCTGCTGTGCGTGGAGCGGCTCCGGGGAAGTCAGATACATCGACATCTCTTTGGTAAGCAATGTCCCCATCATCACATTGTCCAACGTAGAAGACATGGAAGCCGTCATTGAAGCACACCAAATTACGCTTGCGTACCGGACGAAAAAGAAAACTGACATATATGATTTATCCAAGAATACAGGTGACAGACTGTACGTCATTGCAGACGGAACCTACTTCTGTTTTTTCTTGAATGATTACCTGACGCTGGAAGATTACAAGGCTGGGAAAAACGCTTCCTTTAAAAACGGAACAGATTACTACAGCGCTCAAAAAGCAGGAATAAAAGATGCGAAGGTTTTTTACTGGTATTCAGCCTCTGGCAATCATTTTCACTCCCCTGCGGACTGTCTTGACGCATACGCAAAGGGATTTTTAAACACACCTTCTGCAGATTATTACAAAGCACAGGAACTCGGATACCAACGGTACGAAGACTACAAGGAGTTCTGCGACTATACAGCAAGGGGCTTTCAGACAAAGCAGGAATACGAGCAGGCAAAGGCACAGGGCTTTTACGGTGCGG
>CADBRT010000077.1 GCA_902797055.1 uncultured Spirochaetaceae bacterium | reverse complement strand
CACAGACGCGTCCTACACCGGCGCTGCGCGCGTGTACCGCGGCGGGGACTATACTGAAACTGCTGATGACTGCGTTGTAACAAGGCGGTTTCAGAAGGCAGCTGATGACACCCAGGCAAAGCTGGGCTTCAGGCTGTGCCGGACTGCGTTCTGACTTTGTTTTGACGGCAAATGCATTGCCTAACACTCTGATTGCCGGTACCATGTCCGCATGACTGGACTGGTACTGGAAGGCGGAGCCATGCGCGGCATGTTCTCCGCCGGTGTTATGGATGTCCTTTTGGAACAGGGCATTGCATTTGACGGTGCGGTGGGCGTGTCTGCGGGCGCGACCTTTGGCTGCAACTATAAATCCCGCCAGATTGGGCGGAGCATACGGTACAACAAGCGGTTTGCAGGCGACCGGCGGTACTGCAGCCTGCACTCCCTTCTGACAAGCGGCGATCTGTACAACGCCGACTTCTGCTACAGGCAGATTCCTGATGAACTCGACCCGTTCGATTACAAAGCATTCAGCGAAAACCCCATGGCGTTCTACGTCGTCGCCTCTGATGCCGTCAAAGGGGGTCCCGTTTACAAGCAGCTCTTGACCTGCGGCAAAGAAGACCTCACCTGGATGCGCGCGTCTGCATCCATGCCGCTCGTTTCCCGCCCGGTGCAGATTGACGGATACACGTTGCTGGACGGGGGAATGACGGATTCAATCCCCCTCAAATTTTTTGAGGGTATCGGTTATTCAAAGAATGTGGTGATTCTGACGCAGCCACGCAACTTCGTAAAGGAAAAAGCTTCACTTCTGCCGCTCATGCGGGTGTTGCTGCACAAGTATCCGCTCTTGGTCGATGCAATGGCACGCCGCCATACGATGTATAATGAAGAGACTGCATATGTGTTTGAACAGGAGAAAAAGGGTGCGGCATTCGTGATCTGTCCGCAGGAAAGCCTGGGCATAAGCCGTACGGAAAAGAATCCCGACGAACTGCAGCGGGTGTATGACACCGGACGCGCTGCAGCCCAGGCCAGACTGGAAGAAATACGGGCGTTTATTCGTTGCTGTACCCCATGAGGTAGTTGTCTATCTCACGCGCACAGCTGCGGCCTTCACTGATTGCCCAGACGACGAGGGACTGCCCCCGGTGCATGTCACCGGCGGTGAAGACTTTTTCCACGTTTGTCTTGTAACAGTCCGCCCCTGCTGTGGCGACCGTCCCCCTGCCTCCGAGTTCAACGCCGAACGCTTGTGCCGTATAGTCCTCTGCGCCGAGGAAGCCTGCGGCAATCAATATCATGTCGGCGGGCAGCTCTTGTTCGCTGCCTTCTATCTCACAGAGCGTCCGCTTGCCGTCTACGGTGCGGAATTCCACTTGCACCGTCTTTACGCCGCAGACCTTGCCGTCCTGGGTGTGGACTTCCTTGATGGTTGTCTTGTAGACGCGCGGGTCTTTTCCGAATGCATAGATTGATTCCTGGGCACCGTAGTCCACTTTGAGGGTTTTCGGCCATTCAGGCCAGGGATTGTCCGCGCTCCTTGTTACCGGCGGACAGGGCATCATCTCGAGCTGGGTGACGCTTTTGCAGCCGAGGCGGATTGACGTGCCTGTGCAGTCGTTGCCGGTGTCACCTCCCCCGAGGATGATGACGTCTTTGTCCTTCGGGTTCAAGAAATTTCCGTCGGCAAGCCCGGAGTCGAGCAGGCTTTTCGTAACGGATTTGAGCCAGTCAACCGCGAACAGTATGCCTTCCGTCGGCTTGCCGTCCGTTTCGGTGCCGGGGACGTTGAGCGGACGGGCTTTTTTTGCACCGCAGCACAGCGCAACCGCGTCGAATGACTGCGTCAGGCGTTCGGCAGCTTCCGTCCCCCTGATGTCGCAGGACAGTACGAACTCCACGCCTTCGGCTTTCATCAGTTCCACCCGGCGGTCAATCACCGCTTTGTCCAGCTTCATGTTGGGGATGCCGTACATCAGCAACCCGCCGATTCTGTCTTCTCGCTCAAACACCGTGACGCTGTGACCGCGCCGGTTCAAAAAGTCGGCAACTGCAAGCCCGCTGGGGCCGGAGCCGACGACGGCAACCTTCTTGCCGCTCCGCAATGCGGGCACCTGCGGCTTCATATAGCCGGATGCAAAGGCGTGTTCAATGATAAACAGCTCGTTGTCGTGTATGGTGACTGCCTGTCCCTCACCGCTGCCCAGATTGCACGCTTTTTCGCACAGTGCGGGGCACACGCGGGCAGTAAACTCAGGGAAGCTGGACGTCTTCAAAAGTCGCCATGCCGCCATGTCGAACTGCCCTTTGTAGAGCGCATCGTTCCACTCGGGAATGAAATTGTGCAGTGGACAGCCGGTGACCATTCCTTTGAGCCGTATGGCGCTCTGGCACATCGGGACTCCGCAGTCCATGCAGCGGGCAGCCTGGCACCGCCGTTCGCTTTCGGCAAGCGGTGTGTGGAATTCCTTGAATGTTCCAATCCGTTCCGCTGGAGGCACATCTCCGTTGTCCAGCCGTTTATAATCCAAAAATCCTGTATCTTTTCCCATTTGTTTCACAGCTCCTTTTTTACGCAGTCTTCGTAACGACTTTGAATGCTTCCATCACTGCTTCGTCGTGGCTGAAGCCCTTTTCTTCGCTCCTGCCGATTTCAATGAGCATACGCTTGTAGTCGTTCGGGATGATTTTCTTAAACGCTTTGACGGCGGTGTCGAAGTCTGCGAGTATCCGCTCTGCAACGCTGGAACGGGTCGCTTCGTAATGGGCGGCAAGCAGTTTTTTCAGTTCTTCCTTGTCGTGGGCGCTTTCGACTTCCTCCAGGCTGACGAGCTGTTTGTTTACCCGTTTGTACAAATCGTGCTGTTCGTCGAGCACGAACGCGATTCCCCCGCTCATGCCGGCGGCGAGGTTGCGTCCGGTGCGTCCGAGGATTACAACGGTGCCGCCGGTCATGTATTCAAGCCCGTGGTCGCCGCAGCCTTCGACGACAGCGCGTGCACCGGAGTTTCTGACGGCAAAGCGTTCTCCGGCAATGCCGCGGATATAGGCTTCACCGCTGGTCGCTCCGAACAGGGCGACGTTTCCGATGATGATGTTGTCCTCTGCGACGAGTTTGGCGTTTTTGTGGGGTCGTACAATCAGCTTGCCGCCTGAAAGTCCTTTGCCGAAGTAGTCGTTGGCATCTCCTTCCAGGCGCAGCGTCAGGCCGCGCGGGATAAAGGCGCCGAAGGACTGTCCTCCCCCGCCCTCGCATTCCACGCGGTAGGTGTCGGCTTTTATCTTTCCGGCAAAGCGTTTCTGTATCTCGCTGCCGAGGATGGTGCCGAAGGAGCGGTCGGTGCTCTGAACGTTGATGGTGCCGATGGTTTTGCGTCCGCTGTGGTTGTCAAGCTCCTTGAGCAGCACTGTTTCGTCCAGCGTTGTGCGGAGCTTGAAGTCGTACACATCGTCGGGGTCAAAGTGCGTCTTTGTCCCTGCGGTGCCGTCCTGCCCCGGTGCGAGGATTCTGCTCAGGTCGAGCAGCGCGGCGTGTCCGCCTGCAGGCTTCTTTTTGATTGAAAGCAGATCGCTTCTGCCGACCAGCTCATCCACAGTGCGTATGCCGAATTTTGCCATGTACTCGCGCATTTCCTGCGCGATGAACTTCATGAAATTTTCGACGTATTCGGGTTTGCCGCGGAAACGTGCGCGAAGCGCGCTGTTCTGCGTGGCGACACCGAACGGACAGGTATCCTTCTGACAGGCGCGCATCATGGCACACCCCATGGAGATGAGCGGTGCGGTGGCAAAGCCGAATTCCTCGGCGCCCAAAAGCGCGGCAATCACCACGTCACGTCCGCTCATCAGCTTGCCGTCCGTTTCAATTCTGACGCGGCTGCGCAGTCCGTTCTGAATCAGCGTCTGGTGGGTTTCCGCAAGACCCAGTTCCCACGGCAGGCCGGCGTGGTGGATGGAGCTGATAGGGGCAGCACCTGTTCCGCCGTCGTGGCCGCTGATGAGGATAACCTGGGCACCGGCTTTTGCAACACCGGCAGCAATCGTGCCGACGCCGGCTTCGCTGACGAGTTTTACGCTGATGCGCGCAGCGCGGTTTGCATTCTTCAAATCGTAAATCAGCTGTGCAAGGTCTTCAATCGAATAGATATCGTGGTGCGGCGGCGGGGAAATCAATGCGACCCCCGGGGTTGCGTAGCGTGTGCGTGCAATCCAGGGGTATACCTTTTTGCCCGGCAGGTGTCCGCCTTCTCCGGGTTTTGCCCCCTGCGCCATCTTGATTTGGATTTCCTTTGCGCTCAGCAGGTATTCTTCCGTCACGCCGAAACGGCCCGACGCCACCTGCTTGATTGCGGAATTGTATTCGGTGCCGAGCCGTTCCGGGTTTTCACCGCCTTCGCCTGAATTGCTCTTGCCGTGCAGGTGGTTCATCGCCTTTGCCATGCACTTGTGGGCTTCTTCGCTGATGGAACCGTACGACATGGCGCCCGTCTTGAATCGCTGTACAATGCTGTCCACGCCTTCCACTTCATCGATGGAAATTTCTGCCCCCTCGGGGTACTCGAATTTGAAAAGGGAGCGCAGCGTGTGCGGGCGTTTTTCGTCATCGACCAGTGCGGTGTATTCCTTGAACCGGCTGTAGTCTCCGTTCTGTGTCGCCTGTTGGAGCGCGATGATGGTTTCCGGTGAATACAGGTGGTCTTCGCAGGTGGGGCCGCGCCGCATCTTGTGGTTGCCGACCGAGTCGAGGTGCGTGTTGACCGTCAGCCCGAGCGGGTCGAATGCCCTGTTGTGGTGGAAGTTCACATCTTCTTCGATTTCCTTGAGGGTGATACCCCCTACCCTGCTGACTGTATTTGTAAAATACTTGTCGGTGACTTCCTTGCTTATGCCCACCGCTTCAAAAATCTGTGCGGACTGGTAGGACTGGATTGCAGAGATACCCATCTTTGCGGCAATCTTGACGATGCCGTTCAGGATTGCCTTGTTGTAATCGTCAATCGCGGTGTGGTAGTCCTTGTCCAGCAGTTTCTGGTCAATCAGCTCTGCAATGCACTCATGTGCCAGGTAGGGGTTTACGGCACGCGCGCCGTATCCCAAAATCATGGCTGCCTGATGTACGTCGCGTACTTCCGCACTCTCCAGAATAATGGAAATCTTTGTGCGCTTTTTTGTCCGTATGAGATACTGTTCCACTGCGCTTACGGCGAGCAGCGACGGGACTGCGACATGGCTTTCGTCAACGCCTCTGTCGGAAAGTATGATGATATTGCTGCCGTTGTGGTACTGCTTTTCAATCTCATTGAACACGCTGTCAATGGCAGCTTCGAGCGAAGTGTTTTTGTAGTACAGCAAAGACACAATGCTCGCCTTGCAGCCCGGTTTGTCCAGTGCCTTTATCTTCATCATATCGACGCCGGTCAGAATCGGGTTGTTTATTTCAAGGACGGTGCAGTTGGAAGCCTTTGGCTCCAGCAAGTTGCCGTCTGAACCGACGTATACCGTTGTGTCGGTGACAATTTTTTCCCGCAGACTGTCAATCGGCGGGTTGGTGACCTGTGCGAACAGCTGCTTGAAGTAGCTGAACAGGGGCGGGTGCTTTTCCGACAGAACGGCGAGCGGGGTATCAACTCCCATACTGGCAGTGGGTTCTACTCCGTTCTGCGCCATCGGCAAAATCATTTCGTTGACGTCTTCGTAATTCCAGCCGAACGCGCGGTACTGTATGTCGCGCTCTGCCTGCGTGAACACCGGAATTTTTTTGTTCGGTATGGCAAGGTCTTTGAGGTGCAGCAGGTTTCTGTCCAGCCATTCGCCGTAGGGCTGTGCTGTTGCAAAGGACGCCTTGCACTCCTCGTCCGATATCAGCCGTTTCTGTACGGTGTCCACTAGCAGGATTTTTCCCGGCATGAGGCGGGATTTGACGGCGATGTTTTCTTCCGGTATGTCCAGCACGCCGACTTCGCTGGAGAGAATTAGCATATTGTCTTTTGTGATGTAGTATCGGCTTGGACGCAGACCGTTTCTGTCCAGTGTCGCACCGAGCAAATCTCCGTCGCTGAAGAGGATTGCCGCCGGTCCGTCCCACGGTTCCATCATCGTCGCCCAGTAGTGGTAGAAATCCTTTTTGCTTGAGTCCATCAGAGCGTCGTTTTTCCACGGCTCTGGAATGCAGCACATGACGGCGAGCGGCAACGGCATGCCGTTCATCATCAGGAATTCCAGCGTGTTGTCCAGCATGGCGGAATCCGACCCGGTGGTGTCTACGGCAGGCAGAACTTTTTTCATGTCGTCTTCCGTCAGGCAGGTGGATTCAAGCGTTTCCTCGCGCGCCAGCATGCGGTCGACATTGCCGCGTATGGTGTTTATCTCTCCGTTGTGGGCAATCAGGCGGTTCGGGTGCGCCCGCTGCCAGCTCGGCTGCGTGTTCGTGCTGAAGCGCGAGTGGACGATTGCAAGGGCAGACGTGAACTCCGGTGACTGCAGGTCTTTGTAGAACGAGCGCAACTGCTGCACAAGAAACATACCCTTGTATACTATGGTGCGGCTCGAAAGGGAAACGACATAGGTTTTAAACTGAGTCTTTTCAAACTGGCGGCGCAGTATGTACAGCCGCCTGTCAAAGGCAAGACCCTTTTCTGTATCTTCGGGGCGGGCAATGAAGCACTGCATGATGCAGGGCATGCATTCCCGGGCACGAGAGCCGAGAACATCTTCTGAAACGGGAACCTTCCTCCATCCCAGAAACTGCAGGCCTTCTTTTGCGCACAGGTTTTCAATCATGCGCATGGCTTGTGCGCGGACAAGGGTTTCCTGCGGAAAGAAAAACATTCCTATTCCGTAGTCCCGTTCCCCGCCAAGCTGTATGCCTGCTTCTCCGGCTGCCGCTGCAAAAAAGCGGTGGCATACCTGAAGGAGTATTCCGACTCCGTCACCGGTTTCCCCGGTGGCGTCCTTTCCTGCACGGTGTTCCAGTTTTTCAACAATGCCCAGTGCATTGTCCACAATGCGGCGGCTCGCTTTGCCGCCAATGTCTACAACTGCTCCTATACCGCAGGAATCATGTTCAAAAGATGATTCGTACAACGTCTGTGCCACAATATTCCCCTTACGTTCTCTGCTTTTACTGTAGTGCTTTGAAACCTTCTTCTCCGGTCCGCACTTTTACAACGTTTTCCACGCTGTAGACGAAAATCTTTCCATCGCCGATGTGTCCGGTGTAGAGCACTTTCTTTGCCGCCTCTATGACGAGGTCGACTGGAACTTTGCTCACGACGGTTTCCACTTTTATCTTTGGAAGCAGCGTCATGTCGAGCGGAACGCCGCGGTATTTCTCTGTCCTTCCGTGCTGCACACCGCAGCCAAGGACGTTCGTCACCGTTATACCCGTTACCCCGATATTGTTCAGTGCGGACTTCAACTCGTCGAATTTTGACTGGCGGGTGAGGAT
>CADBRT010000076.1 GCA_902797055.1 uncultured Spirochaetaceae bacterium | reverse complement strand
GAAAAACCCCTGCTGCCGTACAGTAAGAAGATGGTGTACATAGCCTTTGACCCGTTCCTTGCGCAGGGCTCCGTTTCTGATTTTAAGAACACGCTTTCCCGTCTGCTTGAACTGGGGTACTGCAATTTTGTCGTGAACAATCTGGGGCACATCGAGATGCTCCGCGATAAAAAGGACGTCAACATTATAGCGGGACCATGGCTGTACACCTTTAACAAGTGGGCTGTCAGTCTTTTGGAAAATCAGGATATCATGGCGTTCCAGATGCCGTATGAAAACAGTGAAGCTAATCTCTGCAAAACGTTTGTGACCGAGCAGGAGCGTTCTCGTGTGCTGCTCCCTGTCTTTGCATATCCGACACTGTTCCGCATGCGCTTCAAGTTGCCGAAGGATTATGAATTCACCTATTTCTATGACAAACAGGATATCGGCTTTAAAGTGAACTCTACGATTGACGGTTCGTTTGTAATGCCGGAACTTCCGTTCAGCATCATTGACAGGGTGGAATCCTTGAAGAATGCCGGATACAACCATATTCTGATCGACTACACCAAAACACGTCTTACCAAGACCGACATGAAGGACTTGATAAACCTGATAAACTCCCGCGGACATATCGATGGTGCGTACAAGTTCAACTGGAAGGATGGGTTCTATGATGCGGAAAAAATAGAAGCCTATAAGGCTGCCGATGCTCGAAAAGCTGAGGCCGCCAGATATTCCGCTCCGCAGCGGCGGGGGAATTCCGGCGGTCAGAAGTCAAAGTACGGCAAGAAACGCCGCTAGCTGTCTATTAGAACGTTACTTCCTGTGCCTCCTGCTGGGCTGCAGCCGCATTTGCCGTTTCCGCAAGCATGGCTGCAGTCTGTTTTTTTTCCGATTCAAGTGCTTCCACCTGGCTTTTTGAGGGACGCAAAAGTTCCACGTGTTCGGCAATTATCTTTACCTTGCTCTGGTTTTTGCCGTCCGCGTTTTTCCATCTGTCCTGCTTAAGCCTTCCGACTACACGGATCTGGCGTCCTGTTGGGGCCCACTTCCCGCAGACTTCCGCAATTTTGCCGAAGGTATCGACATCAAAATAAGAGACTTCCTCCTGCGTTTCCCCTGCTGACGTTTTGAATTTCCTGTTGACAGCGATTGGAATAGTGCAGAGCAACGCCCCGCTCGGGAGTGTTTTCAGTTCCGGTGATTTTACGACGTTTCCTTCCAAAAGAATCTGATTCAGTGCATTCATACAATTTTTCCTCATATTCTTGATTTTGCAAGTTATGGAACCAAAGCTGCGCGCCTGCTTTGTTTTCATGCTTGCCTTACATCTATATAGTCATATCCGTTTTTGTAAAATTGACAGAGAAACGGAGATATTCTGGTGTCTTTTGAGTTTTTTTTGAAATGGTTCATGCGTAAACTTCCTGTTGTATTCACCTTGTGCCAGTACAAAAAATATGTTATAATATTAGTTTATGGGAACCACTTCAAATATCCTGACCCTGCTACAGGGATTTTCATCCAAACAGCGCACTCCGGTTGTAGAGTTTAGTGAATTTGCGGAATATGTCCGTCATTATGCACAGCATCACCTCAACGAGAATGTTGAACTTCAGGCTTATTTGGGGAGTACTGATGACACGCTTCAAGAGGAACTTTCCAAGCTCTCCGTTGCCCACAAGATTGTTCTCACCAATAAATCACAAGGCGGGCAGAGCATTTTCGTCATTTCCTCTTTCATAAACCGGTATGCAGAAACTTATAAGGAAATAGAAACGAATATCTCGATTCCGTTCCCGAACATGAATGACATTCCGAAAAATGTTCCGAATGACATTGTGACAAAGATACAGGCATCGGATGCAATCAGCAATCTGTTGAACGACCAGTCCATGGATGATAAGGCTCTGTATGCATTTGGCTTTGCGAAAAATATCCCGGCGTTGCTGTTCCCGTCTTCTGTTTCTGTCGCCCAGCTTATAAAGCTTTCCTTGAAGAAACTGCAGGATTTTTTGCGCAAGGGGGAGTCCCACGATTACTTCTTGAAGAAGTTGACGATTTCAAACCCCGGCAAAGAGCTGTCCATAAAGAATTTCTTTTCTCTGTTCGTCTCTCGTCCAGAGGACGCATTTGATCAGGTTAAGCTGAACGGCGACAATTTTTACAACTGGACGCAGCTTTGCTACTTTATTAAACAGGATTACAACAAGCTCAAGGATTTCACTGTCGAAGATGTCAATGTCTTGCAGTCCATTTCAATCATTGAGATGTCCATTTCCTTTTATAAAAATAAGTCAACAGAAAAGAACCAGAAGGATGCCGCCTTTAAGGAATTCGATGGACTTTTGGAAAACCCTCCGTACTACTTCAGCAAGTCTGATATTGAAGGCATGAGGGATGCGTACGGCAAACTGTTGCTTGGACAGTATACGAGGGAAGAGTTGAACGATCACTTGTCCGACCTCCGCGAGGACTCCATCGGAAACAGCCTGCCGAAGCTCCTTGTATTCAAAGTCAATGACGCAACCGGCTACTTTATCCTGAAAGACAAGGTGATGCCATTGATTATCCGTCTGTGCAATGATGCCAGATCAGTGGTTCGTGAGGCAATCTCCCGACATTGGTACAAGTCTCTGATGGAATTCGAAGTTCTCCCGGAGATGAAGGATCAGACAGCCTTTGAAAACTGCATGGAGCGGGAACTTCAGGCTGCCGACCCTGTGCTGTACGCTCTTCTGCATTCTTCATTCCTGCCGGTTGTTGCTTTTGAAGACAACACCCCGGGCAGACTCACACTTTTCAGAAACGGTATTCTCGTTCCATACAGTGAACTGCTGCTCATAAGCCGTCAGGAAATTTATTCTAATGCAAAGATACGGTTGCCGCTGTATTACACACTGCCGGTCATTTCATGGATTGTTTCTTTGTTCAAACGGAAGCCGAAGGAAAAGAAGCCGAAGAAGACTTATGAGACTGCTACTTTTGTCGCTGCCCAAGAGGAGAAGGCAAAGGAAGAGGCTAAGCAGAATGAGCTGAATGCAAGCGACAGGCAGGGACCGAAATCACGCGCCCGCGCCATACGCACTATGGCTCTTTCCGTAGAAAAAGACCTTGTTCCTGAAAACAGTTCCCTTGAACGCGAACTTAAGGCCTATCTGTCGGAATGGAATGACCGCCTTGATCCTAAGGTATTTGACAATCTTACATTGGATATCAATAACCTTATACGCGATTATCTGCGCAAGGTTTTGAGGACGTTCAAAAACGAGGATGTTTCCCGTGAACGCATTGAAAGCCTTGCGAAGTCTTTGGATGAGACGCCTTCTCTGATGAAGATAAAGAATCACGCTGCACTGCGCCGTTATATTGAGCTTTACGTCGTAAAACTGTTGAAGAATCTCCCGTCATCCTGACAATATGAAAGGAGCATGCCGTGATTACTTACTGGCAGCAGGAAAAGGGGCGGCTCGTTGAAAAAGACAGAGAGGAACTCGACCCGCAGTGCAATACGTGGGTCGATGCCCGCTCTGTCACGAGCGATGATGTTGAGGAACTCGAAACGAAGTTCCGGGTTGATCCGGAGAATATTCTGGATATCCTTGACCCCGATGAGCTTTCCCGCATTGAGTACAACGACGACACCAAATATACTCTTGCTATTCTCCGTCTGCCAGTGTTTTCACCGGGAGATGATATTAGTTATTTTTGTGCGCCGTTGGGAATTATAACGTTCGGGAAGACTGTCATAACGATATGCTGGACTGACTGCGAAGTGTTGAAGGATTTCGCTGCCAACCGTGTTCGGGAACTGAATCTTGCTGACATTCCAGCTTTCATAATCCGCTTTCTTGCCCGCAGTGATATAACGTTTTTGCGCTATCTGAAAGAGTTGAACCGGCGCGCCACCACCATACAGAACGAGATGTTCCGCTCGGTGGAAAACGAAGAATTCCTGCAACTTCTTAATATACAAAAATCTTTGGTATATTTTGAAACCTCTCTCAAAAGCAATCAGCTGCTTTTGGAAAAATTCCGCAAGACCCGTCTTTTGAAATTTGATGAAGATGACCAGGACTGGCTCGATGATGTTGATGTCGATAACCGCCAAGCTATGGAGATGGCGGATACTTACACAAACATCATGGCTCAGATGACGGATGCCTGTGGTTCACTCATTTCAAACAATCTTGCAATCGTCATGAAGCGCATGACTATCATTTCGATAGTTCTTGCGATTCCTACGTTTATAACCAGCTTTTTCGGTATGAATATTCCGCTCCCCATGGCTAATTCCGGATGGCTGGGAATGGCTGTCATAACGGTTGTTTGTTTCGTTTCTGCGCTTTTCGGCTGGTATGTTATTGCCAAGACTTCAAAGTATGCGAGACCGTACGGACGGCGCCGCCCGCGGAAAAAAAAGAAGCACGCCGAAAAAACAAAGCGCAGGGTCAAACGAATTTCTTCCCGCAAGCGTTCTTCAAACTGAAAAAAGCCTGTCATATGACAGGCTTTTCGTGTTTAGTTGGAGCGGGCTGCACCCGGAAGTCCTATGTCCTTCCTGTAGAACATTCCGTCGAAATGAATGAGTTTTATGGCGTCGTAGGCTTTTTTCCATGCTTCGTCAAAGCTGTCCGCGTAGGCAGAGCAGGCGAGTACCCGTCCACCGCTGGTAACAAGTCCTGTGAAGTCCTTCGCTGTGCTGTGGTCGGAACGTCTGTCCTCCATCGCTCCTGCGGCAAAGAATTTTGCTCCGGTGTTTTCAAACGCAGTCTTATTGCATGAAATGGGCATGCCCTTCCTGTAGCTGCCCGGGTATCCGCCACTTACAGCAACCGGTGCTACGACAAATCCTTTCTTCCATTCAAAATTGAAGTCTTTGAGCGTTCCGTCTACGATAGCCTGGCACATCGCTGCAAAGTCGAAATTCATCAGCGGCAGGACCGCCTGTGTTTCGGGATCGCCGAGACGAACATTGTATTCAAGACACTTTGGACCGTCTTCGGTGAGCATGAGCCCGAAGAAGATAAATCCTCTGTAATCATAGCCTTCCGCAACCATCCCCTTGAGTGTCGGCTCAAGGATATTCTTTTCAAACTGTGACTGGATGAGCGGTGTTACGTCGCTTACCGGAGCAATGGCTCCCATGCCGCCGGTGTTCGGCCCCAGTGCTCCGTCGCCGAGCCGTTTGTGGTCACGTGCGCTGAGGAAGGGGACGATGCAGGCTTTGCCTTCTTTTGCAAGCTCCGGTGTAATGGAAACCGCTGCAAGAATTGAGATTTCGTCACCCTTCAAGTATTCTTCTATAACGAGTTTTTTCCCGGCATTGCCGACGGCACCGTCTTCCATGAGGCTTTTAACGGCGTTTTCCGCTTCTTCCTGTGTCATTGCAACGACGACCCCCTTGCCTGCTGCAAGTCCGTCTGCTTTGATGACTATTGGTGCACCGTGCTTCTGCACGTAAGCAAGCGCGGTCGCTTCATCGGTGAACGTTTCGTTTGCTGCGCATTGCACACCGTATGTATGCATAAATTGCTTTGCAAGGTCTTTGCTTGCTTCAAGCTGCGCCGCCGTCTTTTTGGGACCAACGACGGGAATGCCTGCTTCCCAGAACGAATCCGCAAGTCCTTCTGCCAACGGATTCTCCGGACCGATGATTGCCATGCCGCAGCCTTCCTGTTTTGCAATGGCGACATAATTGCCGTTTGAAGGCGTGATGTTCACGCATTTTTCTTCAAGTGCAGTTCCTCCGTTGCCCGGAACACAAACCACCTGTTCTACATCTTTGCTCTGTGCGAGCTTCCATGCAATTGCATGCTCGCGTCCGCCGTTACCGACTACTAAGACTTTCATATCACTTCTATAATATGTCAGATAGGTTGTTTTTTCAAGACACTGTGGCTATACTCATGGCATGATAGAATTCGTGGTATTGTTCGCGCTTGTCATCTTCATTTTTATCCTTTTGAACTGGCTAATAAACTGGAAAGCGTATGGACAGAAGGAAAAGAATGTAGAGAAGGCGAAGAAGGCTCGCGAGGAGGCTGCCAAAAAAGGACTGGTAATCAACTGCCCGCTGTGCCGTTCCGCACTTCTTCCCGGAGAGGATTTAATCAGCAGGGTATACCGACCGATGAACGTACCTGACCAGCTTTGCACCGTGAATGGATGTCCCCATTGCTATCCGGTACCGGAGCCGGGCCTTAAGAGAGAGTGTCCGGTTTGTGGTAAAAACGTCCCTGTAAAAGAAGGTCATCTTGTTGCGAGGCTGTTTAATTATGACTCCGGAAAAAAACATGTGATTGTGACTGGCTGTACAGAATGCTGCAAGCGTCAGGCGAAATAAATTCCTGCAAATTTGTAAATTTTTGAATTTCCTATAATTACGACTGTTTTGAAAGCGAAAAATAAATTTTGAATTCCCTAAAGATGAAAAATCCAGTTCCGACTATAAAAGTATAGGGAGTGATTAACCCTAGAAAAGCGGTATCGGAGAATGCCGCTTATAGCTTTCAAAACTTTTTTTAACAGAGGAGATATTTATGGTTATCAATCACAACATGAGTGCTATGTTTGCACAGCGTTCAACAGGAATCGTTGAGACAAACCAGCAGAAGAACATGGAGAAGCTCTCATCAGGCATGAAAATCAACCGCGCTGGTGACGATGCTTCTGGATTGGCAGTTTCTGAGAAAATGCGCAGCCAGATTCGTGGATTGAATCAGGCTTCAGAGAACGCTCAGAATGGCATTTCTTTCATCCAGACGACAGAGGGATATCTCCAGGAGTCTGAGGACATCGTTCAGAGAATCCGTGAGCTTGCGGTTCAGTCAAGCAACGGTATCTACACAGATGAAGACCGCTTGATGATTCAGGTTGAAGTATCTTCTCTTGTTGCGGAAGTTGACCGCATCGCTTCTACCGCTCAGTTCAACGGACTTAACATGCTCACAGGACGCTATGCACGCCCAACAGGTGAGAACAATGTTACTGCTTCTATGTGGCTCCACATCGGTGCTAACATGGATCAGCGCTCACAGGTGTACATTGGAACAATGACATCTTCATCACTCGGACTCCGCAACGTCGGAACTGAGGAAATCATCACTCTCGAGACTCCAGATGATGCAAACCGCGCAATCGGAACTCTTGATGAGGCTATCAAGAAGATCAACAAGCAGAGAGCTGACCTTGGTGCATACCAGAACCGCCTTGAGAAGACAGTTGAGGGATTGGATGTTGCAGCTGAGAATACTCAGAGCGCAGAGTCCAGAATCCGCGACACTGACATGGCAAAAGAGATGGTTGAGTTCACCAAGAACAATGTTCTTTCACAGGCTGGATCAGCTATGCTCGCACAGGCTAACCAGTCTTCACAGAACGTCCTTTCTCTGTTGCGCTAGGTCGTTTCTGACAGTTAACCATGTAAGGTCGCTAGGATAATCGCTAGTTGACATATCGTTTTTCCTGGGGCGTGCGATTTGAATCTCCCTTCATCGCACGCCCTTTTCATTTTTCTTGCATATAAATCATATCTATGGAACAGGATTTTCTGACTCAGTTGAAATCGACGCTTACGCTGATGTTTGCGCAGACACGGGAACAGTTTGCGGAAAACAAAGATTCAATGGGTACCGTTCTTTTTATATTCGTATCTATCGTAGTTGTTGTCGTCCTCTACGTCGCTGCTCGGATAATCCAGTCTGTTATGATTACAAAACGGGCAAATGACAAGCGCAAGATGTACGAGGAAGTGCTCACGAACGTGCAGTATTCCCGGCATCCGAATAAACCTTCCTCTGATTCTACCATTCTCAACCGACCGGTGTTAAAAGTGCTCGCTGACGAGTGTCGAAGTCTGGGAGAGAAAATAGACCGGCATACAAGGAGGAAAGACCACTCTAAAAATGTCAGCGAACTCGTATTCCGTGTTGCACTGGAACTGGATGTAAGCAGGACAACCGCCGCGGTCTATTTCTGTGCAGCAATGGTATATGACGCCGGACTGCTCGACAGCCCGGGTGAAATATTCTTTATGGATGTCCTCAAAAAAAGGGAAAAGCAGATGTTGAAGACGCACGTGCAGCGGACTGTCTCGTATTTGGAATTTGTCCCGAAGGAGTACTATGACACATTCCTTGCCGCCGCCTTGTATCACCATGAAAACGAGGACGGCTCCGGGTATCCTGAGGAATTAACCAGTGAAAGCATTCCGCTGGTGGCAAAGATTCTGCACGTCGTGGAATCCTATGATTTCTTGGTCAGTAAACGGCGAGGCAGAAGGGTGTACAGCCGCGACAGAGCGATTCTGGAATTGCGCAGGCTGCGTAATATCTATGACCAGAATGTTGTCGATGCGCTTGAAAAAGTTTTGTCTTGATAATTCAATGTAAAATGCTGTAGAATAATTTCCATGTGTGGAATCGTTGGATACATTGGATGTAAACAGGCAACTCCTGTTCTTATAGACGGATTGAAGAAACTTGAATACCGCGGATACGACAGCGCCGGTATCGCAGTATTGGACAACGAGGACATTGTTGTTCGCAAGGTAAAAGGCGCAATCAAGTACCTTGAAGATAAGATAGCCCATGAAGTGATTGAAGGTTCTGTGGGCATAGGGCACACGAGATGGGCGACCCATGGGGAACCGAGCGATATAAATGCGCACCCACAGATAAATGAAAGCGGAACAATCGCTGTTGTTCACAACGGAATTATAGAAAACTTCGCATCCCTCAAATCCTGGCTGCAAAGCGAAGGCGTTGTGTTCCGAAGTCAGACCGATACCGAGGTCGTTGCTCACCTGGTAAACCATTACTACTCAAAGACATCAAATATTTTTACTGCCGTTCAGCGTGCTATGGCAAAAATAGAAGGCAGCTACGCGCTCGGGGTTTTGTGCAAGGAATATCCGGACAGAATCATCGCCGCCCGCAAGGACAGCCCTCTTGTCGTCGGACTTGGAAAAGGTGAAAACTTCATTGCAAGCGATGTGCCTCCGTTTCTTGCATACACCCGTGATGTGTATTTCCTCGACCAGAAGCAGATTGCTGTTCTGTATGCTGACCACGTTGATTTATTCGATGCTGATGGAAATAAAATCATAAAAGAACCCTATCACGTTGACTGGGATTTTTCTTCTGCGGAAAAAGATGGGTACGAGCATTTTATGCTCAAGGAGATACACGAGCAACCGAAGGCTTTGACCGACACGATGCGCCCTCGCTTCGTAAAAGAGGGAGACTCAGTCACTGATATTACATTCGACGAAATCGAGGCGCATGGCGAAGACTTTTGGAAGAATGCTAAGCGGATTGTCATAACAGCCTGTGGCACCGCCTATCATGCAGGAGTCGTCGCAAAATACGCATTCGAGCAGTTTGCCCGCATTCCAGTAGTTGTGGATGTCGCAAGTGAATTCCGCTACCGGAACCCCATTCTCTACAAAGATGATGTCTTCATCGTCATAAGCCAATCAGGCGAAACAGCTGATACCCTTGCCACTCTGCGCCTTGCAAAGCAGTCCGGCGTCCGTGTGATTGCCATCACGAACTGTGTCGGTTCTACGGTGAGCCGCGAGGCCGATGACGTCATCTATACGTGGGCAGGTCCTGAAATAGCGGTTGCTTCAACAAAAGCCTACACTACACAGCTGGCCTGTTTGTACATGCTTGCGCTGAAAAGCGCGCACATACGCGGTACGCTCAATGACAGTGAATACCTCAGGCTTGTTGCGGAACTTGCCGTTCTGCCTGAAAAAGTCAATGAAATCCTTGAACAGAAGTCAGACGTGCAGAAATTCGTCTCCCAGAACTTCAACAAGCAGAAGGTGTTCTTTATCGGCCGTCAGTATGACAGTGCTTCAAGCCTTGAATGCGCGCTCAAGCTCAAGGAAGTCAGCTATATGCACAGCGAGGCGTTCGCTGCCGGGGAACTCAAGCACGGTCCGATTGCTCTTGTCGATCCTGATACTCTTGTTGTGGCAATCGCCACACAGCCGGCGTTGTATGAAAAACTCACCAGCAACATCGTTGAGGTGAAGTCCCGCTTTGCTTCAACCCTTGTTATTACGCAGGATTCAGGGGAAAGCTTCAAGGATTCCGCCGACCAGATTGTGCACATTCCTGCGACGGAGCCTGCATTTGCTGCAATTCTCTCTATAATCCCCGCCCAGCTGTTCGCGTACTATTGTGCTGTTCTCAGGGGAAACGACCCTGACAAGCCTCGCAATCTCGCTAAATCGGTAACGGTGGAGTAAAGAATGGAATATACATCGCAGGAAGTCCTTCAGTACATTACAGAAAACGACGTCAAATTCATAAAGCTTTTCTTCATTGACATCTTTGGTCATGTCAAAAGTATTTCCGTTCAGCCGCCCCTGTTGAAGCGCGCTTTTTCCGAAGGTATCTCTTTTGATGCAAGCGCAGTCCCCGGATTTTTGAATGTAGCGAAAAGCGATTTGTTCCTGTTCCCTGAACCTGCGACGCTTTCCGTCCTTCCTTGGAGACCTCAGCATGGACGTGTTGCACGGCTTTTTTGTTCCATACGCTATCCTGATGGAACTCCGTTCGAGGGGGATTCCAGACGGATTCTCTGCACTGTGGTGGAGAAAGCAAAAAAGAAAGGTCTTTCCGTCCGCGTGGGAACTGAGTGTGAGTTTTACCTTTTCAAACTCGATGACAAAGGCAATCCTACAACTATACCCCATGACACTGCCGGATATTGCGATTTGGCTCCGTTTGACAAAGGAGAAAACGTCAGGCGCGACATCATACTGAACCTTGAACAGATGGGCATAGAGCCTGAGACCAGCCATCATGAGACAGGACCTGGGCAGAATGAGATTGATTTCCGCTATGATGCTCCGCTCAAAGCGGCGGACAATCTGTCCACGTTCAAGATGACAGTCCGTACCATTGCCGCGCGCGATGGACTGTGGGCTTCATTCCTTCCAAAACCATTGGAAGATGAAGCCGGCAGCGGTCTGCATCTGAACCTGTCGCTTTCCCGAGATGGCAAAAACCTGTTTACTGAGGGAAATGGAACGCCTGTCGGGGAAGCCGCGTCGTTTACCGCCGGTATTCTTGCCCATGCACGCGAAATGACTGCATTTCTGAATCCTCTAAAAGCTTCTTATTCCCGGCTCGGTTGTTTTGAAGCTCCTGCGTATGTCAGCTGGTCGTCGCAGAACCGCAGCCAGCTTATCCGTGTACCTGCAGCTGTCGGTGAAAAAGCACGTATTGAGCTGCGCTCACCCGATCCCGCCTGCAATCAGTACTTTGCACTTGCCCTCGTCATTGCTGCTGGTCTCGACGGCATTGAAAAAAAACTTTCGCTTCCTCCAGCGGTGGACAAAGATTTGTATCAGGCAAGCAAAGAAGAACTTGTTGCTTTGGAGTCACTGCCGAAGCATTTGGGAGAGGCGCTTGACATTGCAAAGAAAAGTGACTTTGTACAATGTATCATTCCAGCGCTTACGCTGGACAGTTTTGTCCGGTGGGCACAAAATCGGTAAAAAATGGAAAACGTGCTGATTGTGAGCAATACCAGCTCTACAATGGGGATAATTGCGGACTTGTTTCGCTCTGAAAGCTTCAGCCGCATTGCTGCAGCGCAAAGCGGGTCAGAAGCCCGCAGGCTTATCACCGAAACAGACTTTGACCTCATTATTATAGATACCCCGCTGCCGGATGAAATGGGAAATGATTTCGCCATTGTAGCATCGGAAAAAACTTCTGCCGGTATTATTCTGATTGTGGACTCGAATAATCTCCCCGAAATCAGTGCAACTGTGGAGGATTTTGGAGTCTTCGCGCTGCCGAAACCTATATCAAGCGAATTGTTTTATCAGGCAACGAAACTGCTTTCTGCCGCCCGCCGCAGAATCCAAACGCTTGAAAGTGAAAACAACAGACTGCAGAAAAAGATTGAGGAAATCCGCATCGTAGATCGCGCGAAACTCATTCTGATACAGGTGCTGAAAATGACGGAACCTCAAGCCCAGCACTACATTGAAAAGCAGAGCATGGACTTGAGGCAGACACGCCTGACGACTGCGGAAAGCATTTTGAGAACTTACGAATCCTGAGTTTTCAAGTATTGAAGCTCTGCGAGCAGAGCGTCCCTGTTCACTTCCTTTACCAGTTCCCTTATCTTATTGAACTTCCCTTGCAAATGATCAGGAATGCGGTACTCCTCCATCTGTCTGATTATCATGTCACCACTGTCGCTGTCGAATGCCTCGGTGCATTCTTTGAGCCCCTTCATTGCTTCGTAGAAGTCTTTTTCAGCAATCAGAGGCTTTGATTCGTCGTTCGTTTTGTGTACGAGGTTGGCGAGTTTCTTTTCATAGCTGCGGTAGAGGGCAAGCAGTGACGGCGTCTTACCGAGAATCTCGTTTTCATCTTCTTCATCACCGCACTGTTCCAGATACTTTGCGTCATCGGAAAGTTCGCTCGCTCCTATCAGCCGGGCAGAACTTTTGAGTGCGTGTACGAGGACGGTGTAGTTTTTCCAGTCACGGTTCTTTGCGAAGCGTTCAATTGCATCTGCCTTTGACTGTATGGAAATCGAGAAGTTGTGCAGAGCTTCAAGGAATGTTTCCTTGCTGCCGCAGTTCTTGATGCCGATTTCGCTGTCTACACCTTCCATCTCTGGAATGCCAGATTCCTCTTCTAGTTCTTCGTCTTCCGTGTCGTCTGAAATCTTGTGAACCAAGTCTTTTGGGAGCAGATTTTGAATCATCTTTTCAAGCTTTATGGCATCAACCGGTTTTGAAAGGTAGTCATCGAAGCCTTCCTTGATGAACATATCGCGTGCTCCCGCAATGGCATTTGCGGTAAGTGCGACGCACGGAACGTCCCTGTTCGGGTTGTCCTGCATCGCTTTCATGGCGTGCAAGGTCTCTATGCCGTCCATTCCCGGCATACGGTGGTCGATGAAGATGATGTTGTAGCTGTTCTCGTTGAC
Organism: uncultured Spirochaetaceae bacterium; assembly: GCA_902797055.1. GTDB lineage: Bacteria > Spirochaetota > Spirochaetia > Treponematales > Treponemataceae > Treponema_D. The sequence continues at coordinate 16,139 of CADBRT010000076.1, read as the reverse complement.
CATTTTAAGGGCGTCGAAGCCGCTCAAGCAGGTGTCAATCTGTATCTTCGTCTGTTTGAGCAGCCCCTTTACAACGACCAGATTGAGCTGAGTGTCGTCAACCACGAGAATGTGTGCATCAGGCGCGTGGAATTTCTCATGGTACTGCATGGATTCCTGTCTGTTCTTTTCATAGGCTGCTCCGAAGTCTCCCATCGGAGTCCAATCTATGACGCGTTGTGCTATAGCGAACGAGAACGTCGAGCCGTTGCCGTATGTACTGTCAAGGATTATTTCAGAGCCCATGAGGGCGAGCAGTCGCTGTACGATGGACATTCCGAGTCCGGTGCCTTCGATACTCCGGTTGCGCTTTTCGTCTACTCTGATGAACGGCTGTGTTACACGGCTTTTGTCTTCGTCTTTGATTCCGATTCCGGTGTCCGCCACCGCAATCTTCAGGAAGATGGTTTCGTCATCGATTTTTTCATAGGCCGCATTTATCGTGACGAAACCTTTTTCCGTATATTTTACCGCATTCGTCAGAATGTTGGTAACGACCTGCTTGATCCGGATTTCATCTCCAAAGAGAATTCTTGGCATGTCGGCTGGGACATTGACGTTCAGAGCTAGCCCTTTTTCCTTTGCGCGCGGCGAAATCATGTTCGCAAGGTCGTTGATGGTACTTCCCAGTTCGTATTCAACAGGGATTATCTCCATCTTTCCCGCTTCAATCTTAGAGAAGTCTAGAACATCGTTGATAAGGCTCAGAAGGGAACGCCCTGCATTTTTTATCTCCGTTGCATATTCTTTGATGGGCTGTTCACTCGTCTCACGCAAAATCATCTCATCGAGACCGAGCACTGTATTGATAGGGGTACGGATTTCGTGAGACATATTGGACAGGAATGACGTCTTCGCTTCGTTCTTTGCCTGCGCAATGTCCAAGTCTGTTTCGAGCTGTTTTTCCCGCTGAACTTTTTCGATGTATTCAGTGAACAGGCGAGCTTCCTGAGTTTTTTCCTTTTTGAGTTCTCCGACGTAGTCGCTTATCTGGTTGACGGTCTTTTTTAAGGCGTCGTGGAGTGTTGCGATTTCGTCATCGGTGTTCAAAACCAGCGTGTTGATGAGCTTTATGCTGTCCTGTCGCTTTTTGTCGTCCAAGGAACCGAACATAATCATATAGTCCGTTATTGTCTTTATGGGGACAGCGAAGAACTTTTGCGCTACATAGTTCATGACGACTGCAATCGGAATGGCGGCGTTGAGCATGAGCAACGTCAGCTTGAGGTCGAACGACAGCATGCTCGTGTTTTTTATGAAATTCCCGGTTGTCGGATCCAAAATCGGGACATTGAATAAAGTGTTGCGTGAAAGCAGTATGTTTGCAAAGAACGGAGCGGAGATGCTGAAGAAGAATGCCGCCATGATAATCATCTCCGTCACCTTCACGCTTATCCTTGAGTTGTGTTTGTGGTCGCTGCCAAGCTCATATTCCATCGTATACAAGCGGCTCATGTGGAATTTCGCCTTTATTTTATCCGGGCAGTACTTGAAGAATGCATACAGCACCAGAAACAGCGGAAGCAAGATGATGAACGTACCTGCAAAGAACACCACCATTTTTTCTGACGTCGTTCCGGCAAGACCGTTTTCGTTTACAATTTCGAATATGAGCCACCAGAGGTTTCCTATAATGACAGAAAGCCCTGCAAGCCCCAGCAGCATAAGCGGGATCTTTTTGAACCACTTTTTCTTGGTTATAAAATACATGTACGAGGCGACAATCAGCTGTATGGACATGACATACGCAAAGTCCGCGTCAACAATCGTCTTGTAAATGAATGCGATGACGAACGCGCATACCGAAGGAACATAGCCGCAGATGCTGGTCAGTGCAATGATTGGCAGGGTCGGGAAAACCGTCGTCTGGAATTGTTTGAACAGGTTGCCTATCACCCCATCCTCATGGTTTTCCTGGGGGTGGACATCAATGGGAAACAGTGTGTTTGCTTCTCCGGTTATAAAGGTCTGCCCTCCGGCGAGAGGTGTTGCTCCGCCCTCCGGTGGAGCCATGGTCCAGATTATATATATGGCACACAAAAGCGTGAGTATGATTTCAGTTGCGTAGTTTTTCCAGTGCGCCTTCACTGTGCTGATTTTATCCATGTTCATATCTCTCTATTATAACTTAAAAATCAATTTCTGTCATCATTTCCTTGCGTTCAGAACAATACGATGGTATACTTTTTATCATGATAAAACCGGGAATCACTATACGCAGTCAATCAGATGTCTCCTTCATTGCCTGGGCGCCATATGCCAGAAAAGCTGCTGTCCTGCTCTTTACGGATACGACAGCGCTTACCGCTCCGCCCGGACGGATTGTGGAACTGGACCAGCGTTCCGACGGATTGTGGGGAGCTGACTCCGTTGACTGTACGGGATTTCGCTATTACCGGTACCGCTTTTTGAACTGCTCGGGAACTCATGAGGAATTCGACGATGTGTGCGATATCTGGGGGTGTTCTGCTGCGCCCGATTCTGCTGCTTCCGAACTTGTGGATATAACAAGCGATGTGCGCTCCTATCCAGCGGACAGCGGTGAAAAGTACCGCGGGGCAAAGGATTACAAGAACCCATGGAAAGGTTCCCGTTATACCGATGCGGTGATATATGAAATGCACATACGCGACTGGGCTCACGTTGAGACAGCGGACGGCAGTGGCACCTTTCTCGACATTGCGGAAGGTAATACAGTCATACGCCACATACAGAGTTTGGGCGTCACCCATGTCCAGCTGCTTCCTTGTTTTGACTATGCCCAGCACAATGACGATGTTGCGTACAACTGGGGCTACAATCCGTACAACTACAACGTGCCTGAAGGCAGGTATGTGCGGGGCATGAAAGACGGCTGTGATGCCGTCGCTCAGTTCCGCGCGCTGGTGCAGGCTTTCCATAAAGCGGGGATTGCCGTCAATATGGATGTCGTCTACAACCACACCAGCGATACCGGACGCTATTCCATCTACGATATGACGGCACCGAGGTATTTTTACCGCCTGAAACAAGACGGCTCGTACAGCAACGGGTCTGGCTGTGGCAATGAACTTGCGACAGAACGCGACATGGTGCGTACGTTTATACTGGAGTCGCTCAAGCATTGGATGCTGGACTACCATATAAACGGCTTCCGCTTTGACCTCATGGGGTGCCATGAAATTTCCACCATGAGGGAAATATACAGCGAGCTCAAAAAGATAGACCCGAATGTGATGGTGTACGGGGAGCCGTGGACCGGCGGGGAATCCTTGGTGCGCAACGGTGTCTCCAAAGAGAGAATCGATGAGTGTTCGCTGTCCGATGACGAAGACGGTGTCGCCTGTTTCGGGGATTCCTACCGGGATGCAATCAAGGGGGCTGAGTTCCTCTGCTTCAACAAGGGTGAAGTGCAGGGGGTGTTCAACGACGTGGCAATCTGTGAAGGGTTGACCGGTTCTCCTCATCTGACGCGCAGGATGGGACGGATTCTGAACTATGCCGAATGCCACGACAACTACACCTTGTTTGACAAGCTTGCAATGGTGCACTTGGGGACGACGTGTTTCAGCGGAAATCTGTTTGCACGCCTCAATGACGACAGCCTGAATACTGTCAAAAAGGAAGATGTCCTCGCCGCTGGCTATGTGATTCTCGCGCAGGGGGTTCCGTTCCTTGACGGCGGTCAGGAATTTCTCCGTACCAAACGAGGGGATTCAAATAGCTACCAGTCAAGCGATGAAGTGAACGGAATCAATTTTTCCTTTGCTTCTGAATACAGCGATGTTTTGGACAGTTATCGGGGGCTCCTTGCCCTGCGTGCCGCCAATAGGGACGCTTTTGGTGCAAACAGGGAAGCTTTCGCTCATATTCTTCAGCCCGGTGTCATCGAGTATAAGACGGGGACTTTTACCGTATACTTCAACGCGACTGACAGCGATATTGTGCTTCCTGCAGACGGATGTTCCATTCGGGTGAATGTAGATTCCGGCTCTGCCAAAGAAATCCCCCTGTTGGCGGGGAGCGTCGGGGTGGATGCAAAGAGTTTCGTCATACTGAAACGGGGATGAATAACGATACAGGACAGAAAATGTATAAATTTGCATAAAAATGCATAAAATGGTATAGTGTCCGCGTAAAGGCGGATGCGCTTCACGCTCCGGCTTAGAATTCATTTCACAGGGAGTGTGAAAATATGAAAAAACTCACCGTCTTCATCGTTTCGGCACTTGCGGCCTGTCTACTTTCCGGCTGCAAGAAAAAGGTATCGGGTCCAGTTTCCGTTGAAATCTGGCACACATATAACGGCGCACAGGAAGCGTTTCTGAAGGAGTCCGCCGAAGCGTTCAACGCCTCCCAGTCCACGTATGAGGTAAAAGTCTTGGCGCAGGATTATTCAGGCTTTTCCGATACTGTCTATAATGCTGTCGCGAACAAAGTCGGCCCGAGCATTATCTTCAACTATGGTTCAACTGCTGTTGATTATGCGAAAGAAGGTCTCGCCGTCAATATTTCAAAATACATAGAAGCAGATGTTGCCAAGGGCGACACGCAGATGCGTGATATCATTGACTCCCTGCCGGAATCCATGCAGGTTGATGTCAAAGGTTTTGAGGACGGAGGCATCTACTATCTGCCCGGCTGTACCACAGGCCCGGTGTTTTTCTACAACAAAACGCTCTATGATGAACTTGGTCTTGTCCCTCCTTCCGATTGGGATGAACTTGAAAGCAACTGCCGCATTGTTTATGAAAAGAAGGGCATAGCAGGATTTTACTCCGACGGACTGGTGGACAATATTCAGGCTTTGATTATGCAGAATGGTTTGGGCTACATCGATGTCAAAGGTAAAAAAGTCCTTTTCGGTTCTGACAAACTCGTGTCCATTTACCAGTGGTATGCGGACTGCTGCAGGAAAGGCTGGTTCGCCTTCAATACCATCGTAAAGTATGCGTCAGAGGATTTGTCCAACGGCACAATCGCGGCATTTTCCGGCTCCTGTGTAAACGATCAGTACATAACTATGCTTAATGGTGCGGAACTCGGAATCGCTCCTTGGATTGGTTCTTCAAACGGTGGCTCCTTCTACACTGCTTGGAACAGAGGACCGATTTTCCTAAGCCGTTCGGAGGAGGCTGACCGCGGTGCATATGAGTTCGCTAAATTCTTCCTTTCTCCTGAGCGCAACCTCGGCTGGGCACAGGCAAACTCCGCGCTGTCCCCCTATGGTACGACACAGGCGCTGGACTCCTATGCCGCATACGTCTCAAACCTTCCCAAAACTTCTGCACTGCCTGCTGTTCAGCAGAATCTTGCAGTTTCAGGTTCCTTTCCGAACGTTCACGGTGGGTCCCAGGTGCGCAATATCCTCGTTGAATACATGAACAATGTCGTCGATGGAAAGATGTCTGCAAAAAACGCTGTTGCGGCGTTGGTCAACGACTGCAACGCCTCTCTGAACGACTGATATCCCGTATGCAGGTAACGATTGAAAATGTAACAAAGCTGTATGGACGGACCTGCGCCGTCAAAGACTTTTCCACAACTCTGGAGGACGGCCACTTGATTTGTCTTTTGGGACCGTCCGGCTGCGGCAAGTCAACGGTGCTGAATATGCTGTGCGGCATTGTTTCCGTCACCTCGGGAAAGATTTTCTTTGACGGGGAGGACGTGACAGCAATGCCTCCCGATAAACGGCACATCGGCATGGTATTCCAAAACTACGCCTTGTACCCGCATATGACGGTGCAGGACAACATAGCATTTCCCCTTGAAATGCAGAATCTGTCCCGCAGTGAACGCCGGGAACGCGCAGTTCAAGCAGCTTCGCTTGTCCGCATGGATTCGTATTTGAACAGGTACCCCAGGGAGCTGTCAGGCGGACAGCAGCAGCGCGTGGCGATTGCTCGCGCGCTTGTAAAAAATCCGCGCCTGCTTCTGATGGACGAACCGCTTTCCAACCTTGACGCACGTCTTAGGCTTGAGATGAGGGAAGAAATACGGAGAATACAGCAGGAGACTGGTGTTACCACCGTCTTTGTGACGCACGATCAGGAAGAGGCTATGTCAATTTCCGACAGCATACTGCTGATGAAAGAAGGTGTGCTCGTGCAAAGCGGTGCCAGCCAGCAACTGTATGAAAATCCCCGTACCCGGTTTGTCGCAGATTTCTTAGGCAATCCTCCGGTGAACACCTTTGAGGACGGGCATTTCGAGGCTCGTGGAGTAGGTCTCGACTTCGTTTTCAACGGCTGTGCAGTTCCGCTGCCTCAAAAAATTGTTTCTGCTTTGAAAAATTTTCAGACTGCGGGGCGTACCGCTGTTCTTGCTGTCCGTCCCGAGGCATTCATGTGCGCCGACGGAGGAAAAGAGGAAGACACAAGTTTTGAGGCAGCGGTCACCCGCGTGTCGCTGCTCGGTAGGGAGCAGATTGTCTACGTGCGGCTGGGAAACATTGAGTGCAGGATCGTTCTTGACAGTTCCGTACAAGGTGTGGCAGGTCATTTGATCGCTGGTGAACACCTACTGTTGTCCCTGAAAAATACCGGAGTCTTTGTGTTCGATAGCGGAACAGGGGAGCGACTGGCGTGAACCGTACAGAAAAAATAAGGTGTGCCAGAGAGTCTGCGGAACCGTGGCTGTACCTCCTTCCGTTTCTGGTGTTCTTTATCGTTTTTATTTTTTACCCTGCCGTAAACGTGTTGCTGCTTTCGTTTAAAGAGAACTACAGCCATCTGCGCGGTTCGTTTGATTCCTTTGGTTTTGAAAATTATAAAAAAGTTCTGTCAGATGCAAAATTCCGCGATGCCATGAAGAACACTGTTCTGTATGTGCTGTGCGTTGTTCCTGTCAGCACCGTGCTTTCCATCGTATTTGCAAGCCTGTTAAATCAGAAGCTGAAAGGCATTGCCTTTTTTCAGACCTCGTTTTTCATGCCACTCGTTACATCTGTTACAGCCGTAGGGCTTGTGTGGCGTTTTATGTACAACCAGAAGTACGGAGTCTTCAACTTTGTGCTCGGCCTCTTTAGGATTGCGCCGCTCGGCTGGGTGGACGATTCCCGCTGGTCGCTGCTGTCCCTCGTTATATTTGGTATTTGGAATATACTGCCTTTTACCATAATACTGTTGCTTGCAGGACTTCAGAACATCGATGAAAAATATTATCTTTCCGCAAAGATAGACGGGGCGGGGACGTTCAAAATCTTTTACCGGATTACTGTTCCGCTTCTATCACCCACGATTATGCTTGTGGTGATTGTCAATTCAATTTCATGCTTCAAGGTATTCAGCGAGTTGTATCCGCTATTCAACGGAAAGCCAGGCCCGTATTACAATCTGTATACGCTCGTATACTACATACGGTATGCTATGGTTGAAAAGCGGAAATACGGATACGCCGCTGCCGCGGCTATGATTTTCTTTGCCTGTGTGCTTGTGTTCACAGTGCTGCAGCTGACGTTAAAGAGACGGCTCAAGGTGAGGGGAATGGAATGAAGTTCAACCGGAACATATTTTTTCAGATTCTTTCGTATGCGGTTCTGACGGCCGCTTCTGCGTGCATGGTGTTTCCCTTTGTCTGGATGCTTCTGTCATCATTCAAGACATCTGCGGAAGTTATACGATTTCCGCCGACATTCATGCCTGCGCATTTTTCGTTTACAAACTATTTGAGAGCATTTTCAATGGCACCGTTTGCCCGTTATTTTTTTAATTCCATTGTGGTCATGTTCTGTTCTGTGGTGTGTACGACAGTCACCGCTATTTTGGGGGCATTCGCGTTTTCAAGACTTCGCTTTCCCGGACGGGAACTTCTTTTTTCGTTTTTACTGACTATGATGATGGTGCCGTTTGAAGTGCTCATCATCACAAATTATACGATTGTTGTAAAACTCGGTTTGTACAATACGCTGCCAGCCTTGTTCCTGCCGTTCGTCAGCAATGTTCTGTATGTCTATATACTGAAGAATTTTTTTGATACCGTGTCGGACAGCCTGTATTATTCTGCGCGGATTGACGGGGCTTCTAACTGGAAATACCTGTGGCGTGTGCTTGTGCCGCTTGCAAAACCGTCGCTTTTTACCATCATACTTTTGAACGCACTGTCGTCATGGAATTCCTTTGTCTGGCCGCTGTACATCACCTCGGATTCCCGCTCCCGTACGCTTCCGTACGGACTGCAGGTGTTTACCACCGAGGCGGGGTCGTTCCCTGAGCTCCTCATGGCCGCCTCAACGGTCATACTCCTGCCGATGATAGTGCTGTTCCTGTTTGCAAGGACATACATCATCAGCGGAGTTTCTCGCGGCGGCTTGAAGGGGTAAGAAACATTTCTGTTAAGAAATAATATCTCCTGAGTCGAATCTGTCGCCGCATTCCGGGCAGAACTTCGGCGGGTTCTTCGGGTCCTGCGGTTCCCAACCGCACTTGTCGCAGCGGTACAGTGGTGCTCCTGCCGGTTTTGGTTTACCGCACTCCTGGCAGAATTTTCCTTTGTTTACTGCTCCGCAGGAACAAGTCCAACCCGCAGAATTTGCAGAAGCCTGCGGCACGCTCTGTGGCTGTACCGGCTGCTGAGGCTGGGCTGCATACCCCTGCTGTGCATAACCGCCTTGCGGAGCATAGCCCTGTTGGGCATATCCCTGTGGCGGCTGTTGCATTGCCTGTCCCATGGAGAACAAATTCTGGATGCTTGCGCCGCCAGCCTGCCCTGCCATGCCCATGCCCATGAATGCCATTGCCGCACCGTTGGTGTTGCTTGCCGCCGCTTCCATAGCCGTCGCCTGTGCGCCTACGAGTCGTGCCGCTGCCATGGTCGGGTCAACATAGGCGGCCATTTCCTGCATCTGCTTGATTTTCTTTTCGTCGTTTTCATCAGCCTTGAGTGATGACACGCCGAACGAAACAATTTCAATACCGCGCAAGTCGCGCCACTTTGCGGAAAGCTCCTGGTTCAACGATTCTGCGAGTTCTTTTGTGTGGCCGGGAAGGGCAGAGTAGCGGATTCCGCGTTCAGAAAGCAGGGCGAACGCCGGCTGCAGTGCTGTCAGCAGTTCCGTTTTGAGCTGGCTGTCGATTAAATCCCTAGTGTATTCGCTTTCGACGTTGGCACAGACATTCGTGTAAAAAAGAATTGGGTTTGTTATCCGATAGCTGTATTCACCGAAGCATTTGATGGAAATATCCATATCGATTCTGGCTCTCTGGTCAACAACGCGGAACGGAACAGGAGAAGCTGTCCCGTACTTGTTTCCCAGCACTTCCTTTGTGTTCACGTAGTATACCCGCTGGTCTTTGGGCGGTTCTCCGCCGAACGTAAAGCGCCGGCCGATGTCCTTGAAGGTGTCCAGAATGGATTCCCCGAGGTTTCCCGCGAAAATAGACGGGGAAGTAGAAGAGTCGTAAACGAATTCCCCCGGCTGGGCGCAGAGTTCTGCAACCTTTCCCTGGTCTACAATAATCATGCACTGTCCGTCTGCGACGGCTATGACAGAGCCTTTTGAGATTACGTTGTCAGAACCTTTCGTGTTTGAAGAGCGTTTACCCGTTCTTTTGAGGCCCTTCGTTACAAGGACATCTGCACTCATTGATTCACAGTAAAAATACTCCTTCCACTGGTCTGCGAGTGCTCCGCCCAAGGCTCCAAGGCCTGCTTGAATAAGTCCCATTTTTTCCTCCAAATTGTGTATATTTGGGATTTCTGAATAATGGTATTTTCAGAATCACCCTGTTGGTATTGTTTTAATTTACGACGATGATTTTTTGTTCGCGATGAACTGGTGGCTGGTATGGGTGAAGTTGTCACTGTTTGTTGTGAGGTTGACTTCCCCTTCCATATATCTGCTCGCCTCATGCGCGGTATGCACCGTTTTCATCTTAGCAATCGCCTGTAGGATGCCGACGATGGCAAAGATAAACGCGATGACCGTTGCAATCCCCGCGTATGACATCAATTCTTCTTCCATAATTGAGCTCCCTTTTCGTTATGTATTAAGGAAATACAGACCGTATGATGCGATGCCGCCGATGATAAAGCCTATTACCAGCTTTATCAGGAACGACAGAACAGCTTTGCCTTTGCTGATTGGCAAATCCCCGACGACCTTCCCTGTCTGGCCGTTGACAGCGAAGACATATTTTTTATCCTCGCATTTCGTGTTCAGAAGATAGACGGGCAGCAATCCGTAGCTGACACGCCCCTGCTTGAGCACCACCTTTTTGCGCGCTACGGAACAGGAATCATATTTATCGCTCACAGTGGAACGAAGCGCCGAAATGCAGGTGTCTTCACAACGGGCATTTGCACGCTCAAAGCATTCCTCTGCGCTTACATCGTGAATGTCCGCCATAAAGCCCGGCAGGTACGCGGTGGAAAACGCTTGTATCTCTGTATAGTCATACGGCTCTATGGAATCCATGAGGTCGTCGTTCATCTTTTTGGAAGCGTCCACCGGAATCATCTTGAAGTCTATGAAACCCGCCCGGTGGCAGTCGTAGTGATTGATAGTGATGTCGGTCCCTTCAGTGGTCTGCACCGAAGTCTTTGTCGTCGTGTTGAACAGCGCCTCTGCGTATGCCTGTCCGTCGAAAAACCAAAACGGAACATACAGCGCCTGCGTTTCTTCCAAATGGTTCTGGGAGGCGAAATTCGACGGCAACAGCGGTTTATGCTCATAAAACCGTTTGAGCGCGTTGATAGCACCTTTTTTGTCGACTTTGAACGGAATAATATAGTCCGGCTTGAGTGCGCCGGTGAACAGGGTTCCTATGACTGTCGGATTTCCACAGTAGGGGCAGCTTGTCGCGGCTGTCGTCTGCTCGCACATGATGTTCGCACCGCAGGAAGGGCAGTTGTACATTTTAAGGGACGAGGTTGCATCCCCCCAGTCCTCCGACAGATGAGAGGTATCCCACTGCGCGCTTTCTCCGTCAGCAGGGGCGTCCTGCGCCTGGCTGTGCTCCTGACTTTGGGCTTCCGGCTTTTCCTGCGCGGCATACAGCGTTTCAATTTCCTTTATATCAAAGACACTGTTGCAGTATTCACACCGTACCTTGCCCGATTGAGCGTCAAACGTAAGTCCGCCGCCGCATGCAGGGCATTGGTAGTTCTGTAATGTTACCATTGAACTCTCCTATAAGAAAAGTATATCCTATTTTTCCGATTTTGCAACCGAAACCTGTGTCCTGCGTTCTTGATTTCAGCGGAACCAGTAATCGGCGACGGGATAGAAGCCCTGACTTTTCAGAATGGCGACAGTATCTGCGTAGCCGGTGCGAATCAACAACTGAATCCGGTCCCGAGTGAAGTTTGTAGTGCCTTCCAGAAGACCGTCAGAAAACAGATTTCCGTCCAGATCAATTGACGGAATGATTTCTGTTATGTGTATCCAGTCGTAGTTTTTTACCTTTATACGCCGTTTGAGGTGTTCTGCGTCCGAAGTGTAGACGACGATGATATCCTGTATGGAAGGGTAGGAGTCAACAATGGGCGTAATCGGGACATTGTCTCCGCCTGCCGATTCTTCACCGCCATCGGTGTACTCATAGCCGTCGCTCAGCTTGACGGGGGACGTCAGGACAGGAAAAGCCGATGTCGCAAGGAGTTTCCTTCCAATCTCCTCGGTGTCCGTTTCCTCGTTCAGCCAGAACCGGTGGGCATGATCCCCGACCGACGAGGGAAACAATGTTTTTACCAGTTTAAAGCGGTTGCGTACGGCTGTCACACAGACATGTGGCATGTTCGTCTTGAGCCGTTGCAACGGGACCATATCGATGATGTTCTGCAGTCCTGTCTGAGAAATCAGCGCGTCTTGGGTAAGTTCATCGGGAACATAGTCCAGCCATATTTCCTCCGCCGTCTGGGGTGGAACACAGACGAACAGTGCTGCGTTGAGGCCTCCTGCACTGGTTCCTGAAATGGCAACGGTCTTTTGTGCAATACCGTAGTCATAGAGAGCTTTCCACACACCCACCTGATAGGCTCCTTTTCCGCCGCCACCGGCAAGGACAAGTCCGTATCTTTGTGCGCCTGCCCACGTTGCCGGCAGAGTGAAGCACACGGCGAGAATGACAAAGAAAATGCAATTGTTGCGGACTGTTTTCATCGCGTTGGATTCTAGCATAAACGTCCCCCTGCGACAATATGCAACCCTCCGGCAGAACGTTTTTCCTATTTTTTCGTGTAGATGTTTCCGATTGACGGCAAATCGTCGAAGACATCCGAGGCAAGGCGGAATGTCCCGTTCTCTTTGAAAAGGGTCTTGTCCGGGGACATGAGGAAATAGTTCAGGTTGATGACAAGGAGCCGTTCGGGAATCAGCATTTCCATACGGGAAAATATTCTTCCGTTCGTGTCCATCTTGAGTTTCTTGCCCTGTTGGATTCCGTTTTCATCTGAGCGGATGAAGCCTGTCGTATAGTTTTTTCCATTCGCTGCGGTATAGGTATAGACTTCTTTTTCAACTGCATATCGCATTTTCCATACTTCGCTGAGGGAGGTGTTGTTTTTGTCTGCGAACTCCTGCCACAACTGTGTGTCTTCCTGCCAGTTGTTCGCAATGTGAAGATATTTTTTCCCAGAGTCCTGAAACGGATACTCAAAGAAACCGCTTCCGCAACTCCATACGCCGTACAGGTCGTCAAGCGATGATGCCGTTGCCCACGGTTTGCTCGGTTCTGGCGGTGTTTCTTCCTTTTTCTGCGGTTGCTCCTGCTCAGGTTCTTCTATCGGCACCTCCGGCTGTTCCTGTTCTGGAACCGGTTTCGTTGTCGTGCACGAGAAAATGCCGACGGAAAACGATATCATAATGAAGACTTTACTGATTGTTTTCAGCGCTTTCATATGTTAATCATAGCACAGTTTTCACATTCCGTACACTGCATGAGGATTTTGTTGTAGGATTTTGTACTGTCATGTGTTGACGCTTTTTTGGAGAGGTTTTCCGTCTGAAAATCTTGCTGCATAGTACTTTTTTAGAGAAATTTCAATGCGTTTTAAGCTTTTCGGAAGTTGCATTGTGTCTTTTTTTTGTTATACTGGAAGTGGTGAATTTATGCCGAAAGAGGAGATTTCAAGGTGAAAAAGGACGTTTCTAAGGAAAAGGTCGTTTTTAAAAAGGTCGTTTTTATTCTGTTTGCGCTGCTTGTTGTCGCTGGGGCTGGCTTCTTTGCATGGCGTTACTGGTCGGAAGAAACCGTAATGAAGCTGGAGGCGCAGGTTGCGAGAATGAAAGAAGAGATAGTGCCGGTGCGTTTTGAAATACTTGAGAAGAAAGACGGTAAAATCAAGGTCAAAGTCGCGGTGTACGACTGTGGGGAGGAAGGCAAGAGAGTCGGAAGCAGTCAGGTCTTTGAGTTGGACGGGGAGGAACTCAACATAGACTTTCAGGTGGTCAAGTTCTCTGATTCGAACTACCTTTTCTTCCCGGTAGGGCTGTATACGGACAGAATGGCTCTTGCCGATTCTTTGAAAATCTTTGATTTGTATAACAATGAAGACTTCCCTGCGATTTACGACAGCCTAGTTCTTGCCAATGCGGCTGACAACTCGTCTTTGAGCACAGGCAGTCAGCAGGCTTTGCAAGAGGAATTGGCGAATCTGTTTGCCATTGTCCGAAACGACAAGCGGAGTGTATCAAAGGAACAGTATGGAATGGCTGTGCATGACATGAAGTCCATATCACAGTTCAAGAAAGGCTTCGTGTATAAAGTGCTCTGCCATCCCCGTACCGGCGGGATTGAGATTGTGAAAGAGTGAGGTTGCCTATGGACGGTTCAGAAGAGTTCAGAAAACAGACGGAGCAGGCCAGGATTCCAGACGCTGGGGATGAAATTCCGCTTCCTGCTGAAAGTACTCCAGCGGAAGAAAAACTGACCCCTGATGAAAAGCAGGCTGTTATTAAAAAGCTGAAACTCGCCGGAAAAATTCTGGCTGCAGCAGCCGTCGTTGCAGTCCTCTTCAAACTGTTCCAGTATGTATATGTACAGCTGCTGGAAGTCTGCGGGCCGCTTTTTGCTGAAGGAGCGTTCCCGCTGTTCGATATTCTGTGGTCAGCTGTAAAAAGTGTCGGCGTGTTGCTTCTGCCGTTCCTGCTTCCCGTTGCAGCTATCCTCGGTATTTGGCTCGCGGTGTCCGCCGTACACCAGTTGAGCATGGAGACGAGACGCTTTGGGAAACAGAGTGCAGGCGGTGTTTGCTCCATCATTGCAGATTCTCTGCAGAAAAATCTTTTTGCGCTTGTTTCCCACCTGCCGACTATCATCGCTGTGTTGGTTGTCGTCATTGGTCTGAACACGCTGCTGGTCGGAATCAACAGTTTCCGGAGTGTTGTGAACAATATGAAGCGGATTAAGGAACTCACCGTCATCCTCAAAAATTTGAGCCGGGCGGAAGACCTTGCGCGGGTGTCGATGCTGTATAAGACTCCGGGGTATGACGACACGCCGATGAAGACGTATAAAATTGAAGTGCTTTCTGAACGGGGGGAAACAGTTTCCGAACAAATCTTCACGTTGAAAGGAAAAGAAATTGCCCTCGACTTTATTACTGTCAATTTTGAATATTCGGAAATCGAAGACGGAAAGAATATGAATCTTGCCTATCCGTACCGGGTATATACAGAGAAGATGAAGCCAGAAGAAGGCGTCCCGCTGAAGTGCGTTTTCAATGAGGAGCGCATTCCCGTCATGTACTGCCTTGACGATAGGGATATCTACGGCATAGAAAAAGATACCTTCTTCAACCGTTTGAAAGAGCTGTTTGATATTATACAGGATGAAAACCTCAGCCGGGATATGGGAATCAGAAGTGTCAATGGTGTCGTTCCCCATTTCGCCATGGAGGAGGGGGAGACGTACCGTATTAGCGTAGAAGCCACTGGAGGGCTGTCGGTTCACAAAGAGAATAGAATTGACAACGATTAAAAAGGAGAAACACATATGGCAGAACTTACCTTTATAACCGAAGCGGAGCGCATTTACTCCCAAGATGCAAGCGGAAACATTATTGCGGAAATAACATTTCCCGTAAAAGAGGGAATTGCAACAATCGACCACACCTTTGTTGATGAATCACTGCGGGGGCAGGGAATTGCCAGTAAACTGGTGAAGGCTGCTGTGGATAAAATCCTCGCTGACGGGAATAAGATTGCGGCGACTTGTTCATATGCCGTTACTTGGTTTGAACGGCACGACGAATACCAAACTGTTGACACCGGCAGTTCCGTTGCCTGCAAAGTCAGCGGAAGACACTAGGGGGGCTGGTGAAACTATGAGTGTTGCTTTTGACATTGATGTTATTTTGGACGAGTCCATCGAGGTAAAAGGTCACATCGGTTCGGCGACAATGATACTTTTTCATGGAGAGTGCCGAACTGATTTCTTTACGGGAAAAATACTCCCAGGCGCTGTGGATACCCAAAGCGGGCTTGCCGGCAAACCGTGGATGTTGAGCGCGCGCTACATACTTGAGGGACGCGACAGTAGTGGTCATAATTGCCGGATATTTGTAGAAAACAATGGCACCGTCATGCTCGGTGGCGAAATCTGTACGAAGCCCCGCTTTTTTACCGACAGTGCGGAACTTGCTTGGCTTGAAGATGCTGACTTTGAGGGCGCAGTCATTCCGACTGAAAAAGGCGTAAAAATCCATTTCAGGCAGAATAATTCGGTGAATGAGTGCAAGCCATAACGGGTACAGTTGCAGGACTGTTCCTTCCCGTTGCGGCGGGTATGAATGTATGGCTCAGTTCTGAGTCCCTGTGATCTGGCGCTTCCTGTTGTCGTAATGGTGGACTTTATGATGTTGACAGACACACCGTCAATCAGATATGCCGCACTGATAGTCTTCGTGGCAGAGTGTGCATTCTGTTTCTCATACTTCGAGTGTCTTGTCTGGCTCCGTATAAAAAAATATTTTGACTGTGCAGGATTTTTTCAATATGGCAATACCGCATGGCAACAGTGAGCGACACTGGCATATGCAGAGAAGGTGCCATCGTACCGCCACGTGGGTCGCCATCGGGCGCTACGTGGGTCGCCATCGGGCGCTACGTGGGTCGCCATCGGGCGCTACGTGGGTCGCCATCGTACCGCCACGTGGGTTGCCATCGGGCGCTACGTGGG
>CADBRT010000075.1 GCA_902797055.1 uncultured Spirochaetaceae bacterium | reverse complement strand
GGAAATTGCAAAGACAGAAGCAAATGCTGTCCCTGTCATAGAGACTTCAGAAGTTCCCGAAGCGTTGTCCGCTGCTGAAGTTCTGCCGCAGGGAGGAAAATCTGCAGTTGCAAAAAAAGATGCGGCTAAAACAGACGTAAAACCGACAGAACAAAAAACACCGGCGCCTGCTATCGGTGCAGGTCTTTCTTCATTCCAGATTGCTGACTACCGCGGTGAAAAGAACGCTGTGAAAACAGAAAAGCCGGCTCTGGTGGCGGAGCATGTCACGAAACATGAAAATACCCTTGATGTGACGCTCAATCTTGAACAGCAAAACCAGACGCTTGTCAAACAGAATATACTGTCAGCAAACGACCAGACGGCAGCATCGAATAACTCTACGTTCCAGCAGATGCTTGCTAACCAGCTTGAAAACAACGCACCGGAATTTGTTAAGGCTGGAAATATCATCCTCAAAGACAACGATACAGGTGTAATCAACCTTAATCTTAAGCCTGCGACTTTAGGAAATGTAAAGATTAGTCTTGAGGTGTCCGATAAAGGTATAGAAGGCAGGATAGTTGTCGCTACGAAAGAAGCTTTCGAGGCTTTCTCGCAGAATATGGACAATCTGCGGCATTCTTTCCAGCAGAATGGATTTGACAGCGCAAACTTGAATTTGAGTTTGAACGATGGTTCTTTTGCAGGAAGGCAAGGTTCCGGACAGGGGCAGAATCCGTCTGGTAATGGTGAGTTCTTCGCAAACAAGGCATTTGGTTCCCTTGCAGAAGGTGGAGATGCTCTCCAGACGAAAGCGGCTGCGAGTGCGTATGGTGGCGGTGACTATCATGTAGATGTCGTTGCGTGACGATATAGATGGATAAGGAGATACTGATATGGATGCGGAAAGCGCAATAACAGTTAACACCACGATGAGTGCCCAGGAGCAGGCAAAGCTCAAAATGGAGGTTGATTCGTTCAATAAGGCTAATGCAGTAAACGGACGCGCGGTCAGCCAGTCATTGGGCAAGGATGATTTTTTGAAATTGCTGATTACACAGCTTTCAAATCAGGATCCTTTGTCACCGATGGATAATACTGAATTTATTGCCCAGATGGCACAGTTCAGTTCTCTGGAGCAGATGACAAATATGAATGTCAACTTCGAAAAGATGAACAGCATGCTGACATCTTCTCAGGCTGTCGGAACAATCGGCAGAACAGTGGACATTTCTGTCGGAGATACCACTACGACGGGTGTTGTTCAGGCTGTCACATACGGAAGCAATCCGCAGGTGAAGGTCGGCAATATGTATTACGATATGAAACAGATTACAGCCGTTTACGGCAACTAAATTAAAAATCATAGACAAGAGGGTAGCGATATGATGAGATCACTTTATGCCGGTGTAAGCGGACTGCAGAATCACCAGACTAGAATGGATGTTATTGGCAATAATATTTCGAACGTAAATACATACGGCTTTAAGCGCGGACGTGTTGACTTTCAGGATATGATCAGCCAGCAGCTCAGCGGTGCGGCACGCCCGACGGAAGAGGTCGGCGGTATCAATCCGAAAGAAGTTGGACTCGGAATGAGTGTTGCAGCTATTGATACAATCTTTACACAGGGCAACCTTCAGTCAACTGGTGTTTCAACTGATATTGCAATCGAAGGAAACGGTTTCTTCGTCATGAAGAATGGTGACCAGACTTTTTACACACGTGCCGGTGTTTTCGGAGTTGATTCCAACGGTACTTTGGTAAACCCTGCAAACGGTCTTCGCGTTCAGGGATGGATGGCAGAGACAATTGACGGAAATCAGATTGTCCGCACATCTTCAACAACTGGTGACATTACGATTCCAGTAGGACAGAAAGATCCGCCACACGCAACAGAAAACGTTCATTATTTCTGCAACCTGAACAAGAACACTCCTGAGATTACCGATCCTGAGGATGCAACACAGGTAGCGAACGGAACATGGCAGACAGAGTTTGACATTTATGATTCATACGGAAACGCACATCAACTTCAGATGAACTTCCAGAAGGTAGTCGGTAATCCAAATCAGTGGACAGTTACGGTTAATGTTGACCCGTCTGCAGAAGTCGGAACAGAAACGCGTGTTGGTTTCGGAACGACTGACGGAGTTACCAACACATATACATTGAACTTTGACAATATGGGTACACTTCAGTCAATCACTGACAGCGCAGGAAATGTTTCCAACCCTGACGGTGAGATCATCATGCAGGCTTCTTACACGGTGCCGAACTCAAACCCAGATGAAGCTGGAAACCCATACCGCCAGACATTCAATCTGAACCTCGGAACAATCGGTTCCATGGAGAACACCATCACCCAGAGCGCTTCACAGAGCACAACAAAGGCTAACTATCAGGACGGCTACAAACTCGGCTATCTGGATACGTTCTCGATTGACCACTCTGGAACAATCACCGGTGTGTATTCAAACGGTTCAACAAGGACAATTGGAAAGATTGCTATGGCAAGTTTTATCAACCAGGGCGGTCTTGAAAAAGAAGGCGATACGATGTTCGCTGAGTCAATCAACAGCGGTGTTGCAAATATCGGTGAAAGCGGAACTGCCGGAAAGGGTAAACTGCTTGCCGGTACGCTTGAGATGAGCAATGTTGATTTGACTGAGCAACTGACAGATATGATTGTCACTCAGAGAGGTTTTGAGGCTAACTCAAAGACCATCCAGACTGGTGACTCAATGCTTGAGACTGTACTGAGTCTCAAGAGATAATTGATGTACTCCATGACCTCCTTATTATAAGTTTTGCCCGGTGGTGTTCAGTCCATGCACCGCCGGGCTTTCTTTTAAGAATTAAAATCTTGACAAATACTTTGATTTGTGCTTAGAATAAACCAATCCACATCTTTAATAAAAGAATTTTTTTAGATTTCATATAATTAACTGCATATTTTATTGAACCATCGGTTTTATACGGATAGGCAAGAATATATACTAACCTAATTCAATCTATGGAGAATCCCACATGGCATTAGTAAAACGCCGGAGTTCTAAAACTACAGAAACAGAAGAATTAAATGAGAGTGCAGAAGCTGCGGTGCAGATAGAGCAGACAGAAGATACTTCTGGACAAGCTTCAGATGAAATTGAAAATACAGAAAAAACTGCTTCCAAACCAAAGAGAAAAAGAACCGTAAAGAAAGTTGCAAAAGCGGCAGAAGAAGAGAACCGTCCTGTCTCAGAGGAATCTGCGCAGCCGGCTTTATTTGAAAACAGCGATATTCAGTCTGCGTCGCACACTGAACAGGCAGAACCTTCGGCTGAAATGCAGTCGGAACCGGCGAAGCCTGTTGAGACACCGGCAGTTCAGGAAGAATCTTCCGGTTTCGTTCAGACTTCGGAAGGTGAAGATCAGTCCTCTGATTCCGACAGGGACAGCTCCGGAGAACAAAGAGATGGTGCAGGGCGACAGGGCGGCGGTCGCCGGGAATTCACCCCTCGAAATCAAAATCATAAGTGGAACAACAATAATTCAGGGTACGGAAATGGCCGTAGTAAATACAATAATAGTAATTACGGATATAATAATTCAGGGTACGGAAACGGCCGCAACAATAAACGGTATAACAACCGTTCCAATTATGATCGACCGAAGCAGACATTCGATGTCGCTGATGAAGTGCAGAAAATTGAAAGTCCAGAAGACTATGAGTCAAAACCCCGCCTGCTAATTAATGATTTGACAAAGATGGGAATGCCGGATCTCAGAGATCTCGCTGTTCAGTATGGCATTCCGGCTGACGACCTTGCTCCGATGAAAAAGCAAGATTTGATTTTTACTGTCCTGAAAGCCCACACCGAGCACGGCGGAATTATATTTGCGAGCGGTGCGCTTGAGTTGCTTCCTGACGGATACGGCTTCCTTCGCAGTCCTCAGAACTCGTATCTGTCGGGACCTGATGACATCTATATTTCACCAAGCCAAATACGGTTGTTTAATTTAAAAACGGGTGACACGATTTACGGTCAAATACGCAGTCCAAAAGAGGGGGAACGGTTCTTTGCGTTGTTGCGCATTGAATCGGTGAACTTCGAAGATCCGAGTCTGGCACAGACAAGAATACCGTTCGAAAATCTTACCCCGTTGTATCCGAAAGAAAAATTCCGTCTGGAAACGTTGTCTACAGAGCTTTCAACTAGAATTGTCGATTTGTTTGTTCCTATCGGAAAGGGGCAGCGCCTTTTGATTGTTGCACCGCCGAAAGCCGGAAAGACGACCATCATGCAGAAGGTTGCAAACGCTATCAAGCAGAACAATCCCGAAGTGTACATAATCGTTCTTTTGATTGATGAGCGCCCGGAGGAAGTGACTGAGATGGAGCGCTCCATCGATGCGGAAGTCATTTCTTCAACGTTCGATGAGCAGGCTACACGCCACGTGCAGGTTGCAGAGATGGTGCTTGAAAAGGCAAAGAGGCTCGTCGAATACAAAAAAGATGTTGTTATCTTCTTGGACAGCATAACTCGTCTTGCGCGTGCCTATAACCAGACGGTGCCAACTTCCGGTAAGGTGTTGTCGGGCGGTGTCGATTCAAACGCACTGCACAAGCCAAAGCGTTTCTTTGGTGCGGCCCGCAATGTTGAAGAAGGCGGTTCCCTTACCATCATCTCCACAGCCCTTGTTGAAACAGGCAGCCGCATGGATGAGGTTATTTTTGAGGAATTCAAAGGCACTGGAAACAGCGAACTTGACCTTGACCGCAAGCTTTCAGAAAAGCGTCTGTTCCCTGCCATAAACATCAAGAGAAGTGGTACTCGAAAGGAAGAACTGCTCCTGTCTGAGACTGAACTCTCGAAGATGTGGGTGCTCCGCAAGGCACTGAACGATATGGAAGACGATGTGCTTCTTGAATTCGTCATGGATAAGATGAGAAAGACGAAGGACAATGCTGCGTTCCTGCTTTCCATGAATCCCGGAAGTGCGGCTATTGACAAGTAAAGAGAAAATTCTATATAATAGCTGAAATTATCTTGTGATGTTGATTTGATTGCTAACGGTGAGGGAATGATACGCTTTGTTTTTGTACAGCAAGTGTAGGGCTGACCGGGTTTTCTTCAATATCGGGCAAGAATCAGGAGTAAAGGTATGAAACAGGGAATCCACCCAGACTACAAAGTGACAAAGATTACATGCGTTTGCGGTAATGTTATTGAGACACGCTCAACAGTGGAAAACATCCACGTTGAAATTTGCTCTGCATGCCACCCATTCTACACAGGTAAGCAGAAGCTTGTCGATACAGCAGGACGCATTGACCGCTTCAATAAGCGCTACGGCATGAAGTCAACTGAGTCAAAGTAAGATTTTTAACAATCTTTGTTATAAAGGACTGTCTGATATGACAGTCCTTTTTTATGTTTAAAACTTAGTTTATTCAGCTTTTGCTTTGCAAATTTCCCAGACGCGGTGTATTTTTTGATTGCGGTAATCTTGGGAAATGGTTTTCGCTGTTATTTCACGTGCGGAATAGCGGGAAGAACCATTTTCGTCTTTTGGAAGCAGGTCTGCTTCAAAGGAAAGTCTCCTGCTGTTTGTTGAAAAATACAGGGTTCCTTCTTCGGAGAGCAAGGTCAAGCAGTCCGAAACAAGTTCCGGCCAGTCCCGGTTTATGTCGAGGGTTGTCTCTGTCCGCTTTGAATTGCTGAATGTCGGCGGATCAAGTATGATAATGTCGTAGCGTTTTTTTTCTTTTCCACTGTCAACGTCTGCTTTTTTCTGCTTCAGATATGAAACGACATCCTGCCGTTCAAAGATATATTTGTGGCTGTCCAGCGGATTGAAGTCATTGAGCGAAAGGTTTTCCTGTGCCCAAGCGAGGTATGTTTTGCTCATGTCCACGCTTTCTATGCGGCGGGCTTTTCCTTCTGCTGCATAGACGGAAAAGCTTCCGGTATAGCAGAAGAGGTTCAGTACGCTTTTTCCGGCGGATTTTTCGCGCACAATCTTCCTGAGCAGTCTGTGATCGAGGAAAATGCCGGTGTCCAGATAATCTGTCAGGTTCACATTGAAGAGTTGTCCCTGTTCAAAAATGGTTCCCGTTATGTGTTTTCCGCTGTTGATTTTTTCGTATTGCTCGGTGCGGCCGCTTTCATTCCCGGAAAGTTTCTTGCGGGTTTTAATGATGACGTGGTCCCGTTCTATTTGAAGCGTCTCGGATGCGCAGTCCGCCATTGCAGAGAGCCATTTCTCTTCTTCGGCTTCATCCTTCTCATAAGGACGCTGATAGAGATAGATATGCAGATAACTCTTTTCAAGGCCTGCTTTGACGACCTCCGCCGCGTTCGGACCGTTTGCGCTGACGGCGTCACGTTCCTTATTCAGCAGCCGTTCCGCCTGGAACTTAGTAAAGAGCTCCTCCGGCATCAGTCGGTATAAGTCGACGGCAAGCGGGACTTCTGGAATATCCCTGTCGTACAGTCTGTAGCAGGTGATGCCATTCTTTCTTGCCCATTTCTTCAGTTGGTTATAATTCTTTGACAGCCGGTGCCCGAAAATCTCTGCCTGGTAGCGTGTTTTATCGTCCATAGTGGTCTACTATACATAATTATAAAAAAATAGTACACTATCGGTACATTTGCTTATAATCTTAAGAGTTTCAATGGACGCTCTTGAAAACTGTAGTTTTTCGGGAGCTCTTACTGTCATGAGTTGAAATCCGCATTGGCGGCTACATTATATATACAATACAGGATTTGTAATGAAATTTACAGAATTTTCATTGAACGAGAAGTTGCTTGCCGGCATTGCTTCTGCCGGTTATGTCGAATGCACGCAAGTTCAGGAACAGGTTTTGCAGTCTTCGCTGGAAGGGCGGGATTTGTACGTACAGTCACAGACTGGAACAGGAAAAACTGCTGCCTACCTCGTATCAATCATTCAGGAAATGCTCTCACGGAGCGAAATCAAGGGAAAAAAGGCGCTTGTCATGGTGCCGACACGTGAACTTGCTGTTCAGGTGCAGGAAGAAGCAGAAAAACTGGCAGGTGACTCCGGTCTCGTAACCGCGAGTTTCTACGGCGGTGTAGGATACGACAAGCAGATTGCGGCTTTGAAGCGGGGGGTTGATTTGATAATCGGTACCCCGGGACGCGTCATAGACTTGAATGAAGGCAACCAGATGGATTTGAGCGATGTTGCGTTCCTTGTCATTGACGAAGCTGACAGAATGTTCGACATGGGTTTTTACCCTGATTTACGGACGCTCCTCAAGGTGCTGCCGTCTTCTGAAAAACGCCAGACGATGCTTTTCTCCGCAACCCTCAATTCGTATGTAAAGAACCTTGCATGGGAGTACACGAGAAATCCTGCCGAGATTACGATTGATGCCGAGAACATCACTGTTGATGAAATCGATCAGGAGTTGATTCACGTTTCAAGCAACGATAAGATGAAGCTGCTCCTTGGAATCATTGAAAAAGAAAAGCCGGAAAGCCTGATTATTTTCTGCAATACAAAGCGCAGTTGTGAAGTTATTTCCAAACGGCTCGTGCTCAACGGTCACGAAAGCCAGTTCATAATCGGTGATTTGCCTCAGAAAGTCCGCCTTAAAATCATGGATGACTTCAAAGCGGGGAAAATCAAATGCCTCGTTGCAACCGATGTTGCGGCACGCGGAATCGATGTCAACGATTTGGCGATGGTTATCAACTATGACCTTCCGAATGAGGCGGAAAACTATGTACACCGCATCGGCCGTACTGCACGCGCAGGAAAATCCGGCAAAGCATATACCTTCTGTTCTGAACAGGATGTGTACAGTCTGCCGGCAATTGAACGCTATGTCGGTAAGGAAATTCATTCCCACGTTGCTGACGAGACGGAATTCGTTGCGGATAAGTCAGCCGACACGTACATACGCACGGAAAATTATCACGAAGACTATCACGACAAAAGCGAATTCGGTAAAAAACGCGCTGCCGAATATTCCCGCGGACATCACGGTGAACGCGGACGCGGCAGGGGCGGCAAGTCAGGGGAGAGGGGCAGAGGCCGGTATTCAACCCGCAACAATGAGGCAAAGTCGGAGTATAAGCGGGACAGAAGAGTGTTTTCTGCTGAAGATGAATCAAAACTTTCCAGCATGTCTACTGACGAGCGCATGAAGTTCTACAAAGAGAAGTTCTCCGGTTCCTCAAGTACAGAAAGTCGTCCAAGAAACAACCGCAACGGCAAAGGAAAGTCAGCAAAGAATACGAACAGAAGGCATCAGGGGCAGGGCAGTCAGAAACCCGTTTCAAATAACAGCACCGTTTCAAAGGAAAAGGTGGCAAAGGGGATGGCTCCTAAAGCTGCAGCACAGAAGAAGGGTGGCATTATTTCCGCAATCAAGTCTCTTTTCAGTAAGAAAAAGCGTTAAAAAGAGAAACAGGAGTACTAGTTTTGATTACAGTAACAGATCTGAGTTTAAAATTCAGCGAAAAACCGCTGTTTAAAGATGTCAATTTAAAATTCACCAAAGGCAATTGCTATGGTATCATCGGCGCCAACGGTGCCGGAAAATCAACTTTTCTGAAGGTTCTTTCAGGAGAGGAAGAACACGATACCGGTGAAATTTCCATCACCCCAGGTGAAAGAATGGCAAAGCTGACGCAGGACCACTTTGCGTTTGATGAATATTCGGTCAAAGAGACTGTTTTGATGGGATTCCCGAAGCTGTACAATCTGGGTAAAGAAAAAGACGCCATCTATGAGAAGCCCGACTTCAGCGAAGAAGACGGCATAAAAGCCAGCGAAATGGAAGCTGAATTTGGGGAACTCGGCGGTTACGAAGCCGAGAACAACATCGAACAGATGCTTTCGGGACTGGGATTGGATGAAGAATTCCATGACAAAATGATGAGTGAGCTCGATGAAAGCCAGAAAGTCCGCGTTCTCCTTGCACAGGCACTGTTCGGTAATCCTGATATCCTGTTGCTCGATGAGCCGACTAACGGTCTTGACCTCGAAAGCATAAGCTGGCTTGAGGACTTTTTAATTGAATTCCCGAACATCGTCATAGTAGTCAGCCATGACCGTCACTTCTTGAATGCAATCTGTACATACGTATGTGATATTGATTACGGTAAAATCTCACAGTTCACCGGTAACTACGACTTCTGGTTCCAGATGAGCCAGATTATGCAGAAACAGGCGAAGGACGAAAAGAAAAAGCGTGAGGACAAAATGGCAGACCTCAAGGAATTCATCTCACGCTTTGCAAGCAATGCTTCCAAGAGTAAACAGGCTGCCAGCCGTAAAAAGGTTCTTGAGAAGATGGAGCTTGAAGATATTCCGGTTACCAGCAGAAAGTTCCCCTATGTTAATTTTACACCGGACAGACCGATCGGCAATTTTGTTCTTACGGCGGAAAAACTCAACGCAAAGGATAATGACGGCGTTGTTCTTTTGGATAATTTCTCGATTACAATCCATCCTGGTGAAAAAGTTGCCTTTGTCGGAATGGAGCAGAATTCAAAGACAGCATTCTTCAATATCATCGCTGGCGAAGAGAAGCCTCTCTCCGGTGAATTCACCTGGGGACAGACAACCTCGTTCTCGTATCTCGCCCGTGACAACGGCAAGTATTTTGACAACAACCTGAACATAACAGACTGGCTCAAGCAGTTTTCAAAAGAACAGGATGATGCGTATGTGCGCGGCTTCCTCGGCAGAATGCTCTTTACCGGCGATGAAAGCCTGAAGCCTGTTAAGGTTCTCTCTGGAGGAGAAAAGGTCCGCTGTATGCTTTCCAAAATGATGCTCAGCGGTGCAAACGTTCTGATAATGGACGATCCGACGAACCACCTTGATTTGGAGTCTATTGAAAGTTTGAATGAAGGCCTCGTCAAATTCCCGGGAGTGGTGATTTTCAATAGCCATGACCATGAATTCATTTCATCGATTGCAAACCGCATAATCGAAATCACTCCGAAGGGAATCATTGATCGAATGATGAACTTCGATGATTATCTTAAGGATGAACAGGTAAAAGAGCTTCGTAAGGAATATTATGCAGGCTCTAAAAAGAAGATTCGTATATGAACCATACTCGGGAGCTTCCGGCCACACTTCGTGACGCACATATTCACTTTGTAGGTATAAAAGGAACCGGCATGGCGGCGCTTGTCGAAATTCTCGATGCCGCCGGTGCAAAAATCACTGGTTCCGATGTTGCGGAACGCTTTTATACGGATGAAATCCTCGAGCGGCATGGCATTTCTGTTTTGCCGTTCAGTGCAGGAAACATCACCGACGATGTAAAATGCGTGATATATTCCAGTGCGTACAGCCCTTCGAATAATCCTGATTTACAGGAGGCTGACAGAAAAAATGTCCCCGTCATGCTGTACAGCGAGGCGTTGGGAGCTGTCTCCGCGCTCTCCTACAGCTGCGGAGTGTGCGGGGTTCATGGGAAAACGACAACCACCGGTCTTGCCGGTACGTTGCTGAAAGCGGTAAATCTGCCAGCACAGGCACTGGCTGGAAGTGTTATCACGTCGTTCGGCAACTCCTGTACAATGACAACTCCAACCTTTACCCACGAGGTGAAGCATTATTTTGTCGCTGAAACCTGTGAGTATCAAAGGCATTTCCTTGCTTTCCATCCGCAAAAGATAATACTCACCGCAGTGGAAAGCGACCATCAGGATTATTATCCGACGTATGAAGACATACGTTCCGCCTTTGTTGACTACTGCTGTCTGCTTCCGGAGCATGGTCAGCTCATTTACTGTGCCGATGAGGCGGGGGCAGTTGAAGTCGCCGGTCTGGTCAAGGAACGCCGCGGCGATGTCCAGCTTGTACCGTATGGGGAAAAAGCAGACGGTGACTACAGACTTAGTTTCGGCACAGTGGAAAAGGGCTTGCACCGTTTTTCTGTTCCGGCAATCGGCGAGTGTGCCATAGGCGTTCCCGGCGACCACAATGTACGGAATGCATGTGCTGCAATTGCCCTCTGCTGTGAGCTTTTGAAGACAGACAGAAAAAACTGCGCTGACTTCAAGGAGTTCATAAAATCTGGACTGCTCTCATTTGCGGGAGGAAAAAGGCGTTCCGAGATTGTCGGACGCGCAAAGACTCCGGCTGGACAGGACGTTATTTTCATTGATGACTACGGGCACCATCCGACTGCGATAAAAACGACGCTTGAAGGCTACCGGGCATTTTACCGGGACTACAAAATCATTGTAGATTTCATGAGCCATACATATACCCGGACAGCGGCGCTTTTGGATGAATTTGCTTCCAGTTTTTCCTGTGCGGACGAAGTTATTATAAATAAGATTTACGGCAGTGCCCGTGAACATGCAGATGCAACCACCGTGACAGGAGAAATCCTTGCCGAGAAAACCCGTCAGCATCACCAACACGTCCACTACTGTGCAGAATTCCTTGAAGCGGCGGCTTTGGGGCAGAAACTGTTGCAGCAGCCCAGCGGGGACACATATCCTTCCGGGTATCTCTTTGTCACAATGGGGGCGGGGGACAACTGGAAAGTCGGAACACAACTAATGGAGAAATTAAAATGAACAGCATGACCGGATACGGATATAAGGAAGAAGTTGTCGACGGTACACAGGTGAGCGTAGAAATCCGCTCTGTGAATTCCCGTTTTTTGGATTTATCTGTCAATATTCCGCCGTTCTTGAACCCGATTGAATTAAAGTTGCGGAAAATAATTGCTGACAAGATTGCCCGTGGAAAAGTCGATGTTTCCATCCGTGTAAAAGACTCAGTTTCAAATGCGGTGGTCAAGGCAGACACGCAGGCGGCTTTGCAGTACAGAGATGAAATTGCAAAGATTGCCGAAGTGCTGGGGAAAAAATCGGATGATATCCCTCTTGAACTGATTATTGCACAGGATGGAGTCCTCTCCGTAAGCCATGAATATAACGCGGATCAGTACTGGGCAAAGATTGAGCCTGTCTTCCAGTCGGTATTCTCTCAGTTTATAGCGGACAGGGCACGGGAAGGTGAAAATCTCAAAAAGGATTTGCTTGCTAAACTCGACACGCTTGATACCTGCGCTGCATTTTTTAAGGAATGGCAGCCGAAGATGGAGCAGAAATTCAAGGAAAACATCACACAGCGTTTTTCGGAGCTGTTGGGCAATCACGTTGATGAAAACCGCATTCTGGAAGAAACAGCCGCAATGCTGATTAAATATACCATCAATGAGGAAATCATTCGTTTACATAGTCATTTGCAGGCATTGAGAAAAGAATGCCTTGAAGACTCTGTGCCGGGAAAACGGATAGATTTCATCTGCCAGGAAGCGAACCGTGAGATAAACACAATTGGCAGCAAAAATCAGTTTACTGAAGTCGGTGCAATGGTGGTTGAAGCCAAAAATGCGCTTGAAAATATCCGTGAACAGGGTAAGAACGTCGAGTAAACTCTGTTGAATTTGACAGAATCTTCCTGCACCCTGTATAATGGAAACAGGTTGATAAGGAGGATTTTTATGTCATATAGAGTTCCTGGGGGAAAAGAACTGCGTGTCGCTATAAGCGGAAAATCTGGATGTGGAAATACGACTGTCAGCACGCTTCTTGCAGAGACTTTGGGAGTCAAACTCATAAATTATACATTCAGGCAGCTTGCCGCAGAAAAGGGGCTTTCCCTGCCGCAGGTTATTGAGTTCGCTAAAAAAGACGACAGCTATGACAAGTATGTGGACAAGCATCAGGTGGAGCTCGCTTTACAGGAAAGTTGTGTTCTCGGAAGCCGCCTCGCCATCTGGATGCTTGAAAGGGCGGATTTGAAGGTGTATCTGTTTGCAAGCGATGAGCTGCGCGCAAACAGAATCTTAAAGCGCGAGGGCGGTGACTTGCAGGCCATAAAGGACTTCACCGCAATGCGTGACAGAGAGGACACAAAGCGATACAAACAGTTCTATGGGATTGACAACAATGCGTATGCAGACATCGCAGATCTGGTTATCGATACAAATGAAAAAGATCCTCAGACTATTGTAAACTGCATAACAGCGGAGCTTTTAAACAAAGGTTTGATAGAGAACTGTTAGCATTGCGCCCGGTAGACAGCAGGACCGGGCAAGTCTGAATACTGCTCTTGACGTATCGACATCGGATTATTAAAATAGTTACATTGTGCTGATTCGTTACGCTACAGACGCAAAGGGAAGGCCTGTCCAAAAGGCGGTCATCTACACAAAAAAAGAACATGCCATTGTGGTATCTTCCATTGATTCAGATGCTATTTTTGTAATTACGCGGTTGCGTGACAGTGGTTTTGCTGCTTATATTGTTGGTGGTGCCGTTCGTGATTTGATGGTCGGACGCAAGCCGAAAGACTTCGATATCGTTACAGATGCCACTCCCAGTAAAATTAAAAAGATTTTTCATAATTCACGTATAATTGGAAAACGCTTCCGTCTTGTCCATGTTTTTTTCGGTGAAAAAATATTTGAAGTAAGCACATTCCGTTCAACTGTTGACGGTTCCGTCGGAAATGCGTTTGGTACAATGGACGAAGATGTCATGAGGCGTGATTTCACACTCAATGCCTTATACTACGATCCTTTGAAAGAACAGGTCATCGACTATGTAGGCGGTGTTAAAGACATAAAAAAAGGGCTTGTCCGTCCGGTTATTCCGCTCGACCATATCTTTGTAGACGACCCTGTGCGAATGCTCCGGGCGGTAAAATACGGTTCGACGACAGGATGCAAACTGCCGTTTTCCCTGAAGAAAAAAATCAGACAGTCGGCACAGCTTCTTTCTCCTGTTTCTCCTTCTCGTTTGACAGAGGAGATTTTGAAAATAATAAACAGCGGCCATTCATACGCTATCGTTTCGAGCGCGATTGATACCGATTTATATGCCTATCTGCAGCCTTCGGCGATGAATCTGATGCTTGAAAACAAAAAGTATGCCAAAAACTATATGGAAAGCATGAAGGCGTTGGACAGCTTTGTTGAAAACAATCCCGGTTGCAGGCTTGGCGACAAGATTTACTTCATGCTTCGGGATTTTGTATCTGATTTGACTGAGTGGAATATGGAAGTGAAGGACGGAACTACTGCAGCTGAATTGTACAAACTCACTTGGCAAAGGTGCAGGAATTTTGTGCTTCCGATGAATCCCCAGCGTACAGAACTTGACTATGCGGTCAGGAAAATCCTTTCTGAGCATGGTGTTCCGGTGAAGCGCATTCAAAAGAACAGGCGCAGAACCAGAGTAGTGCTTGAACCAGAACCGAAAGACTGAACCTTATTCCGTTATCTTGTCTATTATCAGGCTGACTTCCTTCAGTAATATCCCTGTGTATGTTTCAATGCTGTCGATGATATATTGTTGGAGTTTCCTCATGATACCGGTGAGCTGCTTGCCGAACGGCACATCTATGGTAAGTATGAATCTGTAGCCCTGCTTGTCAGTTTTAATCACCAGTTTGCGTATGGAAATCTTTATGTCGTTGTCTGTGCAGAACTGCTGTACACAGTGCATGGTCATCTGCGCCAAAGATGCTTCTGAGATTTCAAGTCTGCCTTTTTTGCTGAATTCCGGCGTCACAATGGACTTTTCTTCCATCACGCCGCCTTTCTTAAAGAACAGCCCTTTTTTTGACAGATATTCTTTCATGGAATCAGCAAAAATCTGCGGATAAGAACGTTTTACCTCGATGGAAGGCACTGGAATGACATGTTTTCCTTCCGTATTGCGGCTCCGAATGGCTTTTTCTATGTCTTCCTTGCTTGCGATTTCCGATATATTGATGATTTTCTCTGGAGGCGGCAGCTGAAGCCGTGCTGTAATCTTCTGCGCCATTTTTTCACTTGTCCCCAGAATAAGAATCTTCTTTATTTTCTCTTTTTGGATTACCCGTGCGACGGAATCCCGGTGTTCTTTGTCGTCAAAGAGGGCAATCCGTACAGCTCCCATATACGTCTTTTCGTGTTTTGCAGAACGGCCGGCAAGAATCTTGTCATCGGCGATGAGCAGCCCGTCATCGATGAGAGCAGAGAGTCCATATTGTTGCATAATGAGTTTTGCCCTGAAACTTTTACCGGTTCCGCTGGGACCGACAAGGGCATAGACAACCATACCATGCCGGGCAATCTTTGTAAAAAGATTCATATACGATACTTCAGATTATACGGTCAATATTCCACTTTATCAAGACAGAATTTAAGAATTTGTCAAAATCGGAAGGAATATCTGCGGTGACATAAGGCGGTAACTCCAGCGGGTTATCTGCCGGAAAGCCCATGCGCACTGCATGCAGGAAGAAGGGGGCTGCATCGGATATGGCGCTGCCGCCGCCGTATGCACTGTCGCCAAAGAGCGGGAAACCGTGGAACGAGCTCTGCGCCCTAATCTGGTGCTTTCTGCCTGTTTCTATCTGGTATTCGGCAAGCGTTACAGGCTGTCCCCTGCAGTTTCCTGTAGCCAAAGGAATGACTGTTGTGACAGCTTTTCTTGCCCCCGAGGACGGTCCCGTTACAACTCGAACTGTGTGGAAGGTTCTCGCCTCGACAGGGCTGTCCTGCAATAAATCTGTCCACGTTGTTTTGCTTGGAATGCGGCCCTTTGCCACCGCGACATAGGTTTTCGCTATACCATGAATTTTTATGGCCTCAGTGAACCATCTGGCGCCTTCCGCGCTTTGTGACACAGCAAGGAGTCCCGTCGTGTTGGCGTCAAGTCTGTGGAGCGGAGCAGGGCAGAATGACAGGGATTGCATGCCTTGAGCCTGAGCTTCCTGTTTTATGGCACTTGCGATGCTCATTTCTCCGGCAACGGCATTCTGGACATTGATTCCACGGGGTTTATATATGATGCGAATATGTTCGTTGCGGAAGCAATCCTCGAAGTGTATCGTTGGGCATGCTGTTGTTTCTGGAACTTCCGATGACAACAGAAAAGACGCAATGTTGATGACATCGCCGTCTTTAACCCGTACATCAGGAGCGGTTTTCTTTCCGTTCAGGCGGACAAGCCGTTTGCGGATAGCTTCAAAACAACCTGTTTGGGGCGGCAGCAGTACGCGAGTGATTTTGTCCAAGCGTTTCCCCTCGTCATCTGCTCCTGCGCGAAAGTCGGTAAAGTCCATATACTCAAATAATAGAACAAAAAAAGAATGTCCGCTACTAGACAAAACCCTCCAATAACGTAAAATAGAATTATGTTGACCGCGCGAGAGCAGATTCGTTTATTTTTCTCAAATCCAGTTCTGCTTTCCTGTATTTTCAGTTGGCTGTGTGCACAGATGATAAAAACATTTATCAAGCTGTTTTCCGGTAAGGTGCACAGCGTAAAGGAACTGTTCGAACTGATGTTCTGGCGTACAGGCAGCATGCCTTCAAGCCATTCCTCCCTCGTTTCCACACTTTGCACAACAATTGGTTTCCATTCCGGCATCGACAGCGATGTGTTCATTTTGTCGCTCGGATTCTTCCTGATAACCATCAGGGATGCTGTCGGCGTCAGACGTGCCAACGGTATTCAGGCAAAAATGCTCAACAAGATTGGAAATACCTTGGCACAGAAAGAAATCATTGATTTTAAACCAATAAAGGAAGTGCAGGGACACACACCGGCTGAAGTGGCAATCGGCTGTCTGCTAGGTTTCTTCATAGGTCTTGCATTCAGCGTGCTTTGAGATGATTCGCATTGAACAAGGTCTGAAAATCTCGGCAAAAAGCGTCCTCTGCATTGCTGTAATCTTCATAACTGTGCTCTCTCTCATCGTTTTTAGAAGTTCTCCTGTTTCAAGAATATGGAATGAATACCGGGTTTTTTACGTGGAAAACTCGGTGCCGGAGGAAAAGGTTCTGACCTGCCTTGCCGAAGCTGGCTGTAGTGATGTAATCAGTCGATCTGTGCAGGACATACCTGTTTCATCACCTTTTTTGATGGCTGCAAGGGACTCGTCCGGCGCATCGACGTATATATCCGACAGGATGGGGTATTTTACCGATAGAGAAGCAAAGTTCAATCTCTTTTACATTCCAGATTCCTGTGCAAAAAACGCTGAAACAGCCTTGAAGCGGCTTGTGAAAGAGACGCACGTCCATGCAGGACTTGATAGACAGAGGACGTATCCTTTTTTGATTCCGGTCGTTACGGCTGCCGTTTTCGGGCTTTTGACACTTGTCTCTCCGAAACGGCCTTTTTTTGCAGGACCGGCCGTATTTCCGATCATGCTTTCTTTTTCGGTCCCCAATTACGGGGTTGCGTGCGGAGTTTGTCTTTTCCTGTTCGCTCTGTATCTGCCTCAAAAGATATGGGACAGGGGCGGTGCTTTGTCAGTCGTCATATGCAATATCTACATTGACGTGCTGCTCTGCGCATCCTTCGTGATTTTCTTTGCGGTTTCGGTACGCTGCGGTTTGCTTTCCGTCCTTGTTCTGGCATCTTCCGCTGCTGTTATCCTGTTGCTGAGGGAATACAGCAAGCTTCTGCACGAACGGTATTCCTTTTCGTTTTCATTGATATTTAAAGCGAGACATATCCAGATAATGACCCAGAAGAATGTTCATTATCTCCTTTGTCTGACAGTCCCCATCCTCCTGTTTCTGTTTTTGTTCCTTCTTGACGCTCCGTTTTCGACAGAGCCTGCTTCTGATGCAGTAGCCATTCCGGCCCCATCAGAACATGGAAGCGATTCTACTGCCCTGCCTACGATTGGGGATTTCAATGAGTGGGCATGGGAAACGGTGACCTTTCCGTACCGGAACCTCAATGCGCAGTCTGCCGGCGATGCTGGCACTGTAAAAGATGGTGACAAGATACGCATAAAGAGATATGCTAATACCGAAAAAGGCATCAAAACATCAGAAGAGACTGTTTTAGTCTATGATGCGGCATTCAGACATGCCATAGAAAAGCAGATAATGGCCTTGGACTATCCGGCTGTGGAGAAATTCCTTGCCGTACAGGACAGAAACGTGATTGTGTCGTATAATGGAGGAATATCAGCCAAAGACTCTGGCGACATCATCGTCCTGCTTGTCATTCTGTTGGCTCTTTGTGTGCCTTTGGTTTTGAACGCTGTGTATAACAGTTTTGGAAGGATAAGAACATGAAAAGTATGCCTACTATTGCCAGAAACGATATTGGTGATTATAACACCTGTGTTTCTGCCTTTTTACCCAGGGCTGTAATAATTCCATATGAACAGTCATCGTCCCCGTCCTACAAATGTCTTGTACAGACAGGCGACTTTGTGAAAGAAGGTCAGATTATAGCGATGCCCATAACGGACAGCCGAGGTGTCAACGCCGCTATTACAGCATCTGTTCCCGGTGTTGTGGAGGATATTGTCCGCTGTCAACTCCCAAACGGACGCACCGGCAAAGGTGTACGGATAAAACTAACCGGTTCTTTCTCCTACTGCGGAAAAAAACAGGAGAAGCAGGCGTGGCGGAATTTATCCCCAGATGAAATACTGAAGCTCCTGCTTACCAAAGGTGTAAAAAATACCTTTTTAGCGGAATCTTCTTTGGTGCATGAAATTCTGCGCTGCCGCATGAAACACGAAAGATATCTCGTCGTCCGCTTGTTCGACGAAGATCCGAGCCGTCTGACGGATACGTTCATAGGCCAACAGTGCACAAACGAAGTTGTAGAAGGCGCTGCCGTTCTGGCGCACCTGATTCAGGCTCAGGGTATCGTGTTTTTAAGCCCCAAAAAGAACTCCGTTACCATAGACAATGCGCTTGTCAGTGAATTTGCAACACTCAATATAGAGATAGACAACAACCGCTATCCGGTCGGATATGTCACACCGATTGTCAAAGCCATTAAAAAGGCCGTAAAAAATACACAGACCGAATATTTCGGCGACATCAACA
Organism: uncultured Spirochaetaceae bacterium; assembly: GCA_902797055.1. GTDB lineage: Bacteria > Spirochaetota > Spirochaetia > Treponematales > Treponemataceae > Treponema_D. The sequence goes on along the minus strand of CADBRT010000075.1, from coordinate 43,609 downwards.
TCAACTCTCTGTTTGTCGATGCTTCAACGGTGTATGAAGTGTATGAAGCTGTCGTTCTTGCGAAGCCGATTACAGACCGGTTCGTACACATAGGAGGCAGCTGTCTGCGTTCCTCCGCAATTCTGAAGGTAAAAATCGGTACAACATTCCGCTCTCTGTGCATGCAATGCGGCGGCTTTAAAATCAAGCCGGGGAAAATCATCGTCAACGGCATGCTCTGCGGTACTGCAATTACCGATTTGGACACGCCTGTTACGTCAGGGGTTAAGTCTGTTCTGTGTGTGCCGAACATAGAACTGTTCAATCAGATGTTCGTTCCCTGTATTAAATGCGGCAAATGCAGGAGTGTTTGTCCGGAACAGCTATCTCCGGACTTGCTTGTTGACGCGTTATTGCAGGGTAGAACCTTAAAACACGATGACACTTCCATTCACCCGGTGGGATTGCAGGAGAGTTCCGTCTTGTGTCTTGACTGTTCCCTGTGTAACTCCGTCTGTCCGTCCCGTATCCCGATAAGTCAGATTATTTCGTTATATAAAAACTGAGGATAGAAAGAATCATGATAGAAAAAAATCATAAAGTACCGTCTTGGGGCGCTATAACGCTCAAGCCGTTTGTATACACGACTCCGTCAATGCATACAATCCTGATTTCGACGCTTGTGTTTCTGGTGCCCCAGCTGGTAATGCTTTTTCTGACAAAGACTTATTCATCACTGCTGTTGGTGTTGTTTTCCGTACTCGGCTCTCTGCTGGCAGAAGTAGTGTATGCTTCCATACGAAGAACCTTTGCCTTTTCCTGGATGGTTGCTGTCATACAGGGCGTATTGGTCGGCATGCTCGTTCCCTCTACATATTCTTTCGCAGCGATATTCTTCATAACCTGTGGCTGCATGCTGCTGGTAAAATATGTTTTCGGAGGATTTTCAAAATCATGGATCAATCCGGTTGCCGTGACAATCATCGTATGTTATTTGGTTGGCGCTGCATTTTTCCCGGATTTTCTGATTTTCCGCACCGATTTGGAAACAAAAAATGCCGTGCTTTCCCTTCTGAGGCACGGAGCGATGCAAATCAACCCCATAGACCGTTCTGTTACCGCTTTTTTGAATGCCAATCTGTTCAAATTTGTCGGAATACGCATTCCAGAGGGATATGTTACGCTGTTTTGGGACTCTGGAGCCATTATTCCCGCATTCCGGTTCAATTTTATTACAATTGTATCTTCCTTGTTTTTCTTTGCATTTGACATGATGGATATCCTGATTCCTGCGATATATGTTTTGGTGTATTCTCTGATGGTTAAATTTGCGCCTGTATCCCTGTTTATCGGCTCGAAACTGTATGGGGATATTTTCCTTGCCCTGCTTACAAGCGGAGTGCTGTTTTCAACCCTGTACATTTTACAGTGGTACGGAACCGTTCCGCTGTCTTTTGCCGGCAAGATTGTATATGCCGTTGTAGCGGGAGTTTCGTCCTTCCTTATCATAGGATACGGGACATCTTCCATCGGGTACGTTTTTATGGTTGTGTGTATGAATCTTGTTTCCCTGCTGATTGGTGCTGTGGAGCAGCATGGTGTCAACAAAAACTACAGGAACAATCTTATTCCAAGAATACAGAATTACAGGGAGGCAAACAGGATATGAACAAGGAAATAGATGAAACAGACGACTTGGAAGAGCTTAAACTTCCTCTGCTCCTAAAGAAATATAAGAAGCAGTTGTTTGAATTCGGTTTGCTGCTGCTGATTCTCGTTGTGTTGTTCAGCCTGACGGCAGTCTGCACAACTCTGTCCCGCACGGCCAAGGTAGAAGGACTTAGACAGGCTGTTCAAAAAGTGCTTTCTGAAAATGGGGGGCTGGAGGCCGGCGATGAGGAACCCATCAATAGTCCCTTTGCCGTCAGTGCAGCAAGTTTTACAGTTTCCGGAACAGATGACCATGCCGTAATCATACGAATTCCAACCATCTACGGAGCTTTCCCCGCTGTCTTTCTATGGCAGGAAACGGAAAAGAATGCTCAATTCCTTTCGCTGGCAACAGTCAACGAACGCATAAACGACAGTCTGATAGCATCCTCAAAGTTTTCACAGATTGCATATTGGGAAAAACGTATCCCTAAGATTCTGAAGACGGGAGGTGCAAAGTGAATATACCGTTGTTTGAAAACGAAAGGAAAATCGTTTTGTCTTATTTGATGGCTTCGTTCGCACTGCTCATTCCTTTCCCCGGGAGATTCGCTTACGGGATTGTGCTCGTCATAACAATGACGGTGGAAATGTTTTCCATTATTCTCTTCAGACGATTCATGCGTTTCCTGCACCTGGAGAAAATGCTTTCCGTACTAGTTGCAGTTCTGCTTATAAGTGAGAGCATAATAATCGGACAGCTTTTATACTTCTTTTCCCCGGTAATGGCCCTTGTTTTGAGTTTCGATATTTATTTTCCTGCCGCTTCTGCGTTTGTCATATCAAGTATGTTCACTATTCCAGAGGGGAAAGCAAGTCAGGAACTGCTGGCTGTTGCAAAAACCAGCAGCGTGTTCGACCTGTTCTCGCTTGTTATATTTGCCGTCCGAGATATATTCGGGTACGGAACCCTTTCGTTTCCGTCTTCGACAGGTATCGACGAGATTGTTATATTCCCGGCTTCAGAAAGCAGTCTTCACCCAGGAATCTTCTGGGCGACTGTTCCAGGTGCGCTGATACTGTGCATGCTTTTCCTTCGGATTATCCTGTGGATTCAGACAAATATCACTCTTGCAGGTATGAAACAGGAGGTGGAAAATGAGTAGTGTTTTATACTATGTTATATACTCTTGTGCTGTGATTTACTACGGCTTCGGCTTGAACCGAGCGTACGAGGTAAGCCGGAAGCCCAGAAAAATCTTAAACAATGCAGCTAAGATGTTCATCTCTGTCGGCATCATATCATCCTTGACGTACCTCATAACAACACATCTACTTGTTCCGTATAATTTGGCTGGTGTGTATCCGTTTGTGGCAGTACTTCTTTTCAGTACGCTGTCGATTTTTTCTGAGACAATAGTTCGCATTACGACTAAGAACAGTTTTGTGGAGTATTCTGTCTGTGTCCTTTCTATACTGCTTGGAGTAAATGAAAGCTCCTCAGTTTTCGGTTGCATCGGAGTTTCCTGTCTCTGCATCGTTTCCTTCCTTGTTTTATCTTTGATGATAAGCATTGTCAGACAACGGGTTGAAGGCAAAACAACGCTTTTGGTTGTCAGCATAGCGGTGATTATGCTGCTTACGCTCACATGGAATATATCTTGGCTTTCAAGAGGGGTGATAGAATGATTTTAAGTTTTTTCTTTGTTTTCCTTTTACTTCTCTGTATCTCGCTTATATTGTTCTTTACTTTTTCTATGCTTCTTCCGTCTCTCAACGCCAAAAATGTGCATATTGAGCGTATACTTTTTTCTACAAAAGAGTTTTCAGAACCGCAGGTGAAAAAAAACGAAGTTGTCTTATCCGACAAACGGGCTGTTGTCCTTTGTGCAAGAGACAGCAAAGAGACTTCCAAGCAGCTGCAGTACAGCGGAATCCGGGATTGCGGACTGTTTTCATCCCTGTATGACAGTGAATACGAATGTACTAAGGGATGCGTCGGTTTCGGCGATTGTAGCCGCGTCTGTCCTGTATCTGCAATTGTCATCAGAAACGGAATTGCGGAAGTCACTGCTTCATGTATAGGTTGCGGTATCTGTGTGGATTCGTGTCCCAAACATCTGATAAAATTGTTCGATAATGCGGAAAAGGATGTTGTGGCATGTGTTCAAACTGATGAAGACAGTGAACTGAATCAGAAAAACTGTCCATCTGCAGAAGCAAAGGAAGTGCCCCCAAAATACAAAAAGCTCTTTCAATTCTGGGCAAAGTGCTATAGAATAGTGCATAAGGGTAATTTTTCCAGGGGATAAAAAAACTATTTATGGCTGTCATAACTATCAGTCTTGCACTCCAAATTCCGTTCGGGTTTTCAAAAAAAGAACTTGAAACATGTTATCAGACTGTTTTTACAAAACTTCTCTCGTTTCTTTATTCCCATCCTAAATTTCCTTTAACTATTGCCTTTACCGGTGAAAGTCTTGAATACTTTGAAAACTCCCATCCTGCTGCACTTGAAATTTTAAGGGAACTGACAAGCCGTAAGCAAGTAGAAATTTTCGGAGGCGGTTACTATTCTCCCATTTTCCCGTTGCTTTTCCCGGTGGACAGAAGCGGTCAGATAGAGATGCTGAGCGGAGCGCTCCGCCGTTTAATCGGCAAGCGTCCAAGGGGCATGACGCTTTTCGGAAGCATTTGGGATCCGGCGCTTATAACGACGTTCTCAAGCAGCATGGAATATGTCTATCTCGACAGTACGCTGATTCCTTCTTCCAGCAAGCAGTTTCTCCCCATCATTGTAAGTGAGCAAGGAAAAAATCTGAAAGTTCTTCCTGTCTACAAATCGTTCGTACCGGAGAAGGACGAAGACGAGAACGTGTGGCTTTCGCGCATAGAAAAAGCCGTCTCAAAGACACAAGAGCCAGGCATTACAGAACGGGAAGACATCAATAATATTGTAACGATTCCCATTCCCTATGAGTCTTTCTCCGATTTTTTTGAATCGAAGGTGTTCTCCTATCTGACGTATATTGCGGATGAATCTGAAGAAGGAAAGGGGAATATACGGCTGTCTGTTCCCCATGTATATTTTAAGAATGCCTGTAAATTTGTTTCGAGCTATATTCCCGCCGGCATGGACTGGCAGATTGCCCAGTGGTCACGAAAGCTGTACAAGAAATGTGAAAACAAAAGCCGTTTCCCGATAACAATCTACGACTTTCTGAATATGTACCGTCCGGTCAGGAACCTCTACGAACGAATGATGGATTTAAGCGTCCTTCTTTCCCCGCAGTCCTTGCGAAGTTGTAAGCAGCGGGACAAGCAGCGGGACAAGCAGCGGGACAAGCAGCGAATAAAGATGGCGCAAGAGCTTTTGTGGGAAGCTCAATGCGGGGTACATTATATTGCTCTGCCGTCAGGAGTCCCTGCAACTGAGGAAAAACGGCAGGCTGCTTACAAAATTCTCGATACTGCTGAAAAAATCAGACGGGAAGGTGTCAACTTTTCAGAGGCGATGGCCAGCTTTGATTACAACGGAGACGGATTGAATGAATACGTCTGCCGGTTCACCGATATGCATCTGGTTTTGTCCAGAAGAGCAGGCATGGTGTCCTCTCTTGATGTTCTTCCCTGTGGCTTCAACTATGCGTCAAGTCTTTCAAGATTTCAGTTGTTTGACAATGTCGAAGACGCTTATGAACGGGGACTCTTTGTTGAACATCTTCTTTCCGAGCAGGAGATGAAATCCTATGTGCAGAACGGAAAAGTTGAGAGCAAGGTCTTTACCCGCATCCTGTTCGATGAAAAAAAATTCGATCATAGGCGCCGTGAAATTCAGATGGAGGGCAGGGCGGAATTTTCTGCAATGCGCATGCCGATCCTCTTGCGGAAAAACTATATAGTTGATTCCTCTACTATCTCGGTACAGTATATACTCAAAAATGAAAGTCCGTTCCCTGTAGATGGAATCTTCATCGTTGAATCGACATTCCCGCAGACGAACTTCTCAAGACCGATGAAAACCGGTCAGTATGAACTTGAACTGGTACTCGATGAAAACAGGAAGGAAGTATCGGGCAACGCTCCGTTCAGTGCAGATGGCGGTGTGTCCATGCTCCGCGTTACGGACAAAGGCGGAAAAATGCAGTTCAACTTCGAGCCGAACGAAGAAAGCGGTCTCGTCGTCATGCCGTTGCAATTCAACCGTCCGGATGGGGCAGAAAACATCGTTCCGTGTTCCACCTCTGTCGCTGTCAGTTTCTTTTGGAAAGTCAACATGGCGCCGAATCGTGCCATTGAAAAGACTGTAAACTTTGCGATGACACGAGTGAAGAAGGCGTAACCGCTTACCGGCGGTGCAGTTTTTTTACCAATTTCTTAAATATAAACGCCCTCATCCGTTCCGCAACAATGTACGCTTTGTACATAACGGGGCGTACTGGAACATCAAAACTTCCCGGCCGGTGGACAATAGTACCGCCGAAACCTGTCTTGAACAGATATAGTCCGTGCATGGGATGCGACGGATCATCGGTCGGCGGCATGCCGTAGAAATCGTAGACAGGGCAGCCATACCGTTTAGCGTCCTGTATGGCAGTCCACTGCAAGAGATAAGCAGGCATGAGATTGCGTTTCTTGTTTCCGCTCGCCCCGTACAGATAGACAGCTTCCCGTTTGCAGAAGAGCGTGATTATGCCTGCAAGATAGTCATCCTCATGTTTTGCAAGGTATAATGTTATGACCGGGGAATCGCCTCCTTCATCGGAAGCTCCGCGTAAAAGCAAATCGCGGTAATAGTCTTTTGCATGGAACTGTACACCGTCGCGTTTGCTGGTTGTTTCGAAAAGCTCGTAGAAATGTTCAAATGCAGCATTAAAACCGTCGCCGGTCCCCCTGAACGATGAAACTTCGACACCTTTCTTCTGTGCCAGACGGATGTTATACCGCCATTTATTCCTCATGGTGGCAAGCAAATCTTCTTCACTTTTATCCAACGGCAACAGGACCGTATCAGGCGGCTGGACAGCGACAGGAGCTTTCTTCAGGGGGGGAGAAAGGTTCAAGCGCTTTGAAAGGCTGTTCAAGCCTGTCGCAAACGCATCGCGTTCTCCTAAATCCTCAAAATCGAGCGGACAGTCGTAGCGCACGCAGAGTGTGTTTGAAGGAATGTACGGTTTGAGGGCAGCAGCCAGAGCAGACAGACGTCGGATATACGACTCCTTGTCCTCGCCGTGCAAAAGCTCTGGAGCCATGGGAATGTAGGCAATGCTGAACTTTGCAATTTTTGCTGAAAAAGAGCGCACCACAAGGGTAAGCGCGTTGTCTGCTCCGGCACCGCGAGGAGGCGACTCTACAGGAGTCAGCTTACCGTCTGTATCCACAGAAAAGTAGTGGGGAGTCCAGCCATGGGCACCTTTAAAAGATGCCCAGAACGCTGTCTGTAAAAAACGTTGTTCCATCAGTGGACGTCACCGTTTATCGTATGCACCGTAGCAATCGGTTTTCCCGCGGCAACAAGCGGTGCATCTGCAATGACAACTCCCTTGTCTTTTATGGCGATTGCCACCTTGAAGAAATCATCTGCGCTGATTTCAGCAGGTTTTGCATCCGCAGGATTCTGGTCTCCCAAAACAACCGGAGTGCCAGGTTCTGCCCACGGTGCTTCAAGCACTTCGACACAGTTCTTGCCGTTTTCATCTTTGTAATCCGCTGCAAGGAGCATGCCATGGCTTTCAATGCCTCTCATTGTGCGGGGAGCGAGGTTGTAGGCGAGGATGATGTGCTTGCCTATCAGCTGTTCAGGAGTCAGATAGTCGCGCAGTCCGCTTTGGATGATTCTCTCTGTTCCTGTTCCGTCGTCAAGGTGTTCCACATAGAGTTTTTCACCCTGCGGATTGTTTTCAACGGAAAGAATCTTTGCAACGCGTAGGTCGATTTTTTCGTGGTAGAAAGAAATCTGATCTGTTGCAAGTTCAACAGGCTTTGGCTCTTTTTTCACTTTTTTCGACTTCTTTTCAGTAGGTTCGTTGCCTCTGTCCTTCTGTGTTCCTGAGAATTTCTGACGGAATGCGTCAGCGGTTTTGGCATCAATCGGGGAGAAATAGATTTCTGTTGAAAGCACTTTTTCCAAACCGGTCATCTCGCCCAGATTCTTCCAGCTCAAGCCACCTTCAACCGGAGACTCATTGAACTTCGGTTCGGAAATGCGCTGTCCCAGGAAGGAAAGAACCTTTTCGCTGTACTGCGGCATATAGGGGTGAACCATAATCATGAGGTCCTTTATCATGTAGCATAGGTTGTGGATGAGGGAAGCAGCCCTTTCGGGGTCTGTCGTCCGTGTCTTCCACGGCTCTGTGTCCTGGAAAGCTTTGTTTCCGATGTCTGATATAGCAAAAATTTCATGGAAACCGTCTTTCAGCTCTGCCCATTCCAAATGCTCTGTAAGAGCGGACTCGTGTTCTTTCACCTTTGCCCACAGCGTTTCGTCTACCGGAGCATCAGGGATTATTCCGTCATAATACTTGGTGACGAACAGGAGTGTACGGTTTACAAGGTTTCCGAGATTTCCAATCAGCTCGCCATTGTATTTTTCGCGGAATTCTTTCCATGTGAACTGATAGTCTGACGTTTCCGGTCTGTTGTAGAAAATGTAGAAGCGCCAAGCGTCCGCTTTTATGCCACTTTCCTTTGCGTCGGAGCCGAAAACGCCGACACCCTTGCTCTTGGAGAACTTGCCGTCCTCATAATTCAAATATTCAGTAGAAGACATATGGAAGAGCTTTGTCCAGTTGTGACCGCTTCCGAGCAGACTGCATGGGAAAACAACCGTATGGAACGGGATATTGTCCTTTCCTATGAACTGAAACAAGTCCACCGGCGGCTTGCCCTTTGCCTCTTCGCTTTCTTCCGGGAGCCACCAGCTCTTCCAGTCGAAAGACGGCTTTCCCTCGGCAGCGAGTTCGTTTGCAAGCTGTTTGGTGATGGATATATATCCGATTGGTGCGTTGAACCAGACGTAGAAGACTTTGTCGTCAAGACCTTCCTTCGGAACAGGGATTCCCCACTTGAGGTCGCGTGTTATGGCGCGCTCATTCAGTCCGTCGCGGATCCAAGCCTTTGTAATTTTTATGGCGTTTTCAGACCATCTGCCTTCCTTGCTCACCTTGTCCATCCAAGCGTCAAGCTGACTGCTGATGGCTGGAAGGTCTATGTACAGATGACGGGTCTCCTTTACAACCGGAGTTCCACCGCAGGTGTGGCACCTCGGCTTTACTAAATCCGTTGGGTCAAGCAATGAACCGCACTTTTCACACTGATCGCCGCGTGCATCCTCATAACCGCACTTAGGGCAGGTTCCACGCACAAAGCGGTCGGCAAGGAACATGGAACACTTAGGGCAGAAGAGCTGTTTGTTCGTGTGCTCTTTGATATAGCCATGCTTGTCCAAATCAGTAAAGATGGCCTGCGTAATCTCTGTGCATTCCTTATTTGAAGTGCGTCCGAAACGGTCGAACGCAATGTCGAACCACTTGTAGATTTCATCGTGCTGGGCGTAATAATAATCACACAGCTCGCGGGGAGTCTTGTGAACTTCCAGAGCCTTTGTTTCGGTGGCAGTACCATATTCATCTGTACCACAGACATACATGGTCTCGTAACCGCGGCTTCGGCAGAAACGAGCAAAGACATCGGCACTCAACATTTGAATGAGGTTGCCGAGATGGGGAATATTGTTAACATAAGGTAATGCAGATGTAATAAGTCTTCTATTCATAAGTGGCGATATTATAGAAGATAACAGGCATATGGTCAATGAATCGGGCACCTCCTGTGCGGACGATGATGAGGCACGTAGCGGGTGTCAAACAGGTATTTTCTCTTTGAAAATGATATAGTCATGGATATGAATTCTATTCTTATCGACACAAGCGGGGTACAATTCCCCTGCGTGGAAAGGTGTTTTCTATATCACAGGAACTCATGATGAGATGTTTGCAGAATTTAATTAAAGTATTTCAAGTTTCGGGGGAGTATTAATGAAGCATATTCACGTGAGTGCGGCGGTCATCTTCCGCACGACACCTGACGGCAAACGGCAGGTCTTTGCCACACAGCGCGGTTACGGCGATTACAAAGATTGGTGGGAGTTTCCGGGCGGAAAAATAGAACATGACGAAAGCGGCAAAGAAATAGAGACTCCGCAGGAATGCCTCATTCGTGAGATTCACGAGGAACTGGGCAGCATTATTTCTGTCGGCGAAAAAATCCAGAGCGTAGATTGGGATTATCCTCAGTTTCATCTAACAATGGAATGCTTTGCCTGTGAACTTATTTCTGGCAGACTTGAACTGCTTGAGCATGAGGATTCCCGATGGCTTTCTTCGGAAAACCTCCACAGTGTGCAGTGGTTGCCGGCTGATGAGATGATACTGGAAAAAATCCTTCCGTTGTTGTAAAGTAGTGCAACTATGCAGCAGACTGATATCTTACAGATTTTGTCCTCTCTCGGCATTCCGTATGAGATACAGGAACACAAGGCTATTTTTTCGGAAGAGGATGCCAAAGACGTTGTGCTGACACTTGAAGGCATTGATGTCAAGAATCTCTTTGTAAAAGATAAGGCGGGGCATTACGGGCTTGTCAGCCTTGCCCTGCACAGACGGGCTGATTTGAAAAAAATAGCGGCGGAACTGGGCTTTGGCCGCCTCAGTTTCTGCAATGCTGACGAGCTGATGTCTTTGTTGAACATAACGCCGGGATCGGTGACTCCGCTTTGCATTATGTTTGATATGGAAAACAGGGTGAAGGTTTTGTTTGATGAGACGTTCAGCGGAAATAAAATCATTATCCATCCTTTGCGGAATACGGCTTCCATCAGTTTGGCATTTGACGATTTGACGAAATTTATGGAACATTACCACCATTCCTACGAACTGGCGGATGTCTATAAGGAAGAAGATCCGAATGCATGACTAAAACGCCGTGCAGATTGTATAAAATCTGCTTGACAGAACTATATATTTCATGCAATACTTATTATATCTTATATTAGGTTAGCTATTATGTGGAAAACACCGACTTTGCTGAAAAGTTTTGCATACTCATATACCTCTCTATAGGGGTAGTGGGTCCATTTCAGAAATAGGTGTTTTAACAAAAAACTCCAAACATACACGATGAACTCACAATCTCCCTTTCTATGCCGTCGTTCAAGGACGGTGCTTTTATTTTCAGGAGATTTTGTATGTTCAATATCAATAAACAAATAAATAAATTATATGCGTCTGCCGTTGTGGGGCAGCTGTCTCTTTCCGGTGCCTGGGTGGCGATTTTGGCATCCCGCGGCTTTAGTTTGGCACAGATTGGTTTTGCGGAAACAATATTTCACATTGTCAGCGTGCTTTTCGAAATACCGTCGGGAGTGCTGGCTGACATCTTCGGACGGAAGAAAATGCTTGTGGTCAGCTGTCTGGCTCATATTATTGCTGACATAGTGATGGTGTTTTCAAATAACTTCACTCTTGTCTGCGTGTCCATAGCACTCAATGCAATTAACTATAACTTTTCTTCCGGTTCCGGAGATGCGCTTGCCTATGACTCGATGAAATTTGTGGGTAAGGAGTGTCTATTTGAGAAGTACGCTTCCAACCAGTTGGTTATCTATCGCTTGTGTGAAGGCATTTCAACGCTGCTGGCAGGACTTTCTCTTGCGCTGGGATACCGAATTTCGTATGCAACCAGCGTTGTCTTTTCTCTTTTTCAGCTTGCAATCCTTGCAGGGCTGAAGGAAATCCGCCTTGGAGAAGAAAAGGTCGCTTCCGGTCTTTTGAGTGAAATGTTCCGTCTTTTTAGGGAAAGCATTGTGTTTCTGCTTAAAGAGAAAAAGGCTGTCGGACTGATGTTTGCAAATTCTACGGTCGGGGCGCTTGATATCCTGTTGCTGTTCTTCCTGCAGGCAAAACTGCCGGAAGCTGGCATACCAAGATGGCTGTTAGGGGTTGCGCTGCTTTTCCTCCAGATGGGGGGAGTCGCCGGTTCAAAACTTGTGTTGCGGATTCCTCATGCAAAGAACAGGACGGTTTTTATTGTTTCTGTGCTTGTAATTGCAGCAGGAATCGGATTGGAGCATTCCGGCCTGTATGCTCTGATGACGCTTGGAGGCTTTGTGGCAGCGCTTGCTGATGATGCGCTTCAGGTCAGGACGAATACCATGCTGCAGGATATGTTCCCGTCGGAACAGCGGGCGACGCTCATTTCCATGGAGTCCTTTACGTTCTCTATGGTGATGATTGTTCTTTCTCCGTTGGCAGGAATATTCTTTACCTGGTGGTAAGTAGCGGGCCGCTGATGGATAACCTCTGTCAGCGGCGTATCACCGGCTTTTCTTTTTTCTTTGACGTAATCTTAATACAGGTTGTATAATGAAGGAATGTATATCAATTGGTTTGTTTATGCGGCTTTGATTATTGTGTTGCTGTGGGGCGCCCACTTTGCAGGATTCGGAACAAGATTCAACGAAGATTTTTTGAGCTTAAAGGCGACGAGGTCCCTGAGGGGTTTTTCAACACTCTGCATTTTGCTCCACCATATTTCGCAGGAAGTTACATTCCGGCAGTCAAAGACACTTTCGCTGTTCCCAAACATCGGATACTTATTTGTAGGCATCTTTTTCTTCTGTTCGGGCTATGGGCTTTTGAAGAGCCTGTATATAAAACCAGACTATCTGAAGACTTTCTTCAAAAAGAGAGTGCTCCATATGGTTGTTCCCTTCTATGTCATGACCGTCATCTATGCCATTTATAAGGTCAGTACACATGCTGAGATGCCGGTTTCCCGCTGGATTTTAAGTTTTACCGGCCTTGTTCTGATAAACAATCAGGCTTGGTATGTCATTGTCCTGCTGAGTTTTTACATTGCATTTTACTTCATCTTTAAGAATATAAAGCATAAGGGTCTTGCTTTTTCGCTTATGCTGCTTGTCATTCTAGCGGAAGGTGCTGTGTTTGTGGGCGGCGGGCATTTTGCCTGGTGGGCAGGAAAAACAAAGTGGTGGTATGCACCCTTCGCATTCCAAAAGGAACCGTGGTGGAAATCGTTGGATACGCTGTGGTTCCAAGGTGAATGGTGGGTGAATTCGTCGATTGCGTTCTTTGTTGGACTGCTATTTGCCCACTGGGAAGACAGGATTGTTTCTTTCTTTAAGAAATGGTACTGGCTAAAGCTGGCGGCGCTTGTGGTTTTGACAGCCGCTTTCATGTGCCTGTCGTTTTACTGCCAGGGAAAAATCAGTTATTGGGGTGAATGGTCGGGAAAAGCTCCCGCTGCTTTGATTTTTGACAGAGCAGTCTGTTATGCGTCGCAGATTTCTCAGGTCGTGTTCTTCACACTTTTTGTTTTTATTTTGATGATGAAACTGTACACTGTAAATCCTGTCACGAATTTTTTCGGAAACCTGTCGCTGGAAGCTTATTTGATGCAGCTTATTCCGGTCACTTTGTTCCGGTTCCTTATATTCGCTGACGGAAAACCAGTGTTCAAGGAAAACTATACAAACTTAGCAGCTTATCTGTTGCTTGTTATGGCAACGACGATTGCGTTTGCCTTGCTGTATAAGGCTACCAACAAAGTTGTGCTGAAAGCGTTGGGGGAATAATTAGTCAAGCTGTTTGAAAAAGTATAAGCAGAACGCCTGTGCGCGTTCAACGATGGCGGCCTCCACCATGTGCCGTATGAAGAAGATGCTGGGGGCATTCGCCGCAACAAAGCCGTAGACTATCCACAGGTCTTCGCCCTTGAACAGTGCCAGTGAAAGTTTCATATTATTCTTGCCGACACAGGTTATGAAATCCTTGTAGCGTATTTTGTTTGTGTTGACGAGGTGGTAGATATAGCTTTTGTATGTTTTCTCAGTGGTTATGTCTGTGCTTATCAATCCGAATGGTGCCAGCGTAAAATCAGAGTGGAGTGAAACTCCATCGGCTTTGGGGATAGCGGACAGATTTTTGTACGTAAGGTCTAGGGTTGCCTGCTTTTTGTTCTGGTTTGAATAGTACGGGATGGATGCTCTTGCCGGGATGTTCATCAGCATGGATTCGAATTTAGAAACCATGTCTTCATTGCCGGCAAGCGGATAGGTTTTGACGACTTCTGCTATATAGTTCGGCTTAAAGGATGACAGGTCGTTAAGTACACTTTTTACATAGCGGGAACCTTCCTGTCCGCTGAGGTTCTTTTCCGAGGAACAGGCGCGTATGACCATTTCGCCAGATGCAAGGCTTGCTTTGTCCGAATCTGTCAGATTGCTGTTGAAGTGCTGTGAAAGTTCATCGTTTGATGCATGGCTGCCCAGCAACATGCATACGGAAAGTGTGAGAACCGCAATAAGCCGTTTTTTCTGATAAACTCGGGAGGAAAGCATGGATTTTATTCTACTGCAAAACATTTGTTTGTGCAAATACGCAAGCTGTGTTATACTGTTTCTATATTGGAGGATTTCAAAAATATGTCTATTTCCAAATACATCAAGGAGACCATGACAAGCAAGGGCTCCGGAGTTATACGCAAGATGTTTGAAGAGGGGGTGCGGCTTAAGAAGCAGTACGGTGATGACAAGGTTTTCGACTTCAGTCTGGGAAACCCTGACCTTGATCCGCCGGAAGAAGTCTTTGCAGCAATCGAAAAATTTGCTGCTGTACGGGAAAAAAATACCCATGGATATATGCCGAACGCCGGCTATCCTTTTGCGCGCGAGGCTATGGCAAAAAAAACGTCCGAAGAGCAGGGGGTTGCGATCTCCGGTGACTGTGTTGTTATGTCGGTGGGTGCTGCAGGAGCCTTGAACAGCCTGCTGAAAGCTATTTTGAATGACGGTGACACGGTGATTGTGCCGTCACCTTTTTTTACTGAGTACCGCCATTATGTCAAAAATTTCGGCGGAACACTTGTAGAAGTTCCTACCAAAAGTGATTTTTCCATTGATATCAAAGCAATTGAATCAGCACTCACCAAGGATACCGCAGCTGTCCTCATAAACAGTCCGAACAATCCGACAGGGCGTGTGTATTCACAGGAAGAAATTAACGAACTTGCAGCCGTCTTGGAGCGTCACGCACGTTCATGTGGACGCAAACCGTACTTAATCTGTGATGAGCCGTACCGGGCGATTATATACGATGGCAAAAAGGTCGCATCCAGCTTCCCTGCCTACGACAGTTCCATTGTCGTAACTTCGTTTGCAAAGAATTTGAGTCTTCCCGGTGAGAGAATCGGGTATATCTGTGTGAATCCTGCATGTCCTGATAAGGACGAAGTCGTGGCGGCTTGTATTTTTACAACACGTGTTCTGGGCTATGTCAATGCTCCAGCGCTGTTCCAGAAGGTCGTTGCAGAGTCATGGAATGCTCCTGCTGATTATTCCCTGTACAAGAAACGCCGCGATGAACTGGTTTCCATACTTGATGAAGCTGGTATTGTCCATGCAAGTCCGGACGGGGCTTTCTACTTGTGGTGCAAGGTGCCTGATAATTTCAACGGGGATGACATGGACTTCACCGACTATTTGAAAAAGTACTTGATACTGGCAGCTCCGGGAAGCGGCTTCGGCGGAAAGGGGTGGTTCGGACTTGCGTACTGTGTGAGCGAAAAGAGCATACTTGATTCCCGTACGGCATTTTTAAAAGCCATGGCGGACTTAAAATAAATAGCAAGGAGTGACTGTAATGAGGATTTTAATGGTCAGTGCGGAAGCCGTTCCGTTCGCAAAGACAGGAGGCCTTGCCGACATGGTGAGCGCCCTTGCCATTCAGCTTGCAAATATGGGGCATGATGTAAAGATTGTCATGCCTCGCTATTACAAAATTGACCGCAAGAAACTGGAGCCGCTGCTGGGGCCTATGGCTATTGCTGCGGGACAACAGGAAACATGGTCCGCTGTCTACAAAACAAAGATGCCGGGCTGTGACAAACTTGAAGTGTATTTCATCGATCATGAACAGTGCTATGGACGTGATGGAATCTACGGTGTACCGGGAGAGACTGATTTTCACGACAATCCGTACCGTTTTGCCGTTCTCTGCCACGGAGCCTTCCAGTTGTGCCGGAAACTCCAGTGGTTCCCAGATATAATTCATGCACATGACTGGTCAGCCTGTCTTGCACCTGTCATTCTCAAGTATATCTGCCGTTATTCTGGCTTTGAGAAGACTGCCAGCGTCCTTACAATCCACAATCAGGGATATCAGGGACAGTACGGAAAGGATAAATTCCCAGCACTCGGTATTGACTGGGGTCTGTACTACGGAGCAGGTTTCGAGCATGAGGGCGGAATAAACTTCTTGCAGGCAGGCGTGACGAGTGCTGACATGATAACGACCGTTTCCCCGACTTATGCCTATGAGATTCAGACTCCGGAAGGCGGATTCGGCATGAATGGACTGCTTTCTCTGAGACATGATGTTGTGCGGGGAATACTTAATGGTGCTGACACCGAGTACTGGAATCCAGAAACCGATGTAAAGATTCCGTTCAATTACTCTGCAAAGGACATGTTTGGCAAAAAACGGTGTAAAGAGGAGCTTCAGAAAAAGTTCGGTCTTCCTGTTGAACCTGATGTCCCTGTCTTTGCGATGATAACACGCCTTGTCGACCAGAAGGGAATCGGTGATGTATTCGGACCAATGCACGGTTCCATGTTTGCAATGTGCCGTGATATGAGGATTCAGTTCGTGGTTCTGGGAAGCGGTGAAAAATGGTGTGAAAATGAAATCGCAGAATTGCAGAACAAACTGCCGAATTTCCGCGCGTTCATCGGCTACAATGAGGTACTCAGCCACCTTATTGAAGCAGGAAGCGATTTCTTCCTGATGCCTTCAAAGTATGAACCGTGCGGTTTGAACCAGATTTACTCAATGTTGTACGGCACGCTGCCGATTGTTCGCCGTACAGGGGGGCTTGCGGACACTGTTTCCAACTACAACGAGCAGACGGGAGATGGAACCGGCTTTGTGTTTGACAGACTCGATCCGAGCGCCGTCTACAATACTGTCGGTTGGGCTACCTGGGCGTACTACAACAAGAAAGATGACATTAAAAAGATGCAGCTCCGCGGCATGAAGCAGAACTTCGGCTGGGAAATTGCAGCCAAGAGTTATCTTGAAGTCTACAGAGAAGCCCTCAAGCGCGGCTGCAATATCATAGAGTAGCGAGAAGGAGATTAAAAACTCCTATTGTTAAAACTCCTGCCATTGTCCGCCGATTGTCAGATGCCATTCGGCGATGCTGTGGCGGGAGTTTTTTCTGTACCAGGAAATGCTGCCGTCTTTATTCAGCACCGCAATTGTATTTTCGGCGGAAACCGCTTTGAGAGGCATGGAAGAAGATCGGTTGTATGTGGTCGTTCTGGAAGTTTGGGCATCATAGTCGTATATTTGGCTGCCGCCAAGATTCGTATAGAGGTGTCCGTTCTGAAGCGTTGCAGAAACTGACGAATCTTCATCGTTGAGTTTCTGCAGGCTTTTTATGAATTTTGTTTCCGGTGTATATGAAAACACCTGCGTTGTGCTATCCTCTCCGTTTCCGTTCATAAGGATGCCATATACTGCACTGCCTTCTTCATGGCAAAGTGAGAAGACGACATTTGCATCCATTCCTATGCGGAGGGAAACAGTTTCCCCTGTTTTGAGGTTGACTGATACAATAGGAGTTCCCCCGGCAGAAGTCGCAATGTATGCAGTTGAATCGTCGACAATGACGGCATCTTCGATAACAGTGCCGGAATAAATTTCACGTGATTGGGAAGAAACCATATCGTAGATTTTAACCGTGTTGTTCCCTTCCAGATAGATTATCTGATTGCCGTAAAGATGCAAGGCCTGGAGTTTGTTGCGCGGAGTGAAAAGTTCGCGCGGTATTCCGTCTTCTAGACTTGCGATATTTGCTGACAAAACGGTCTTTTTTGTATCCTTTGACCACAGAATGACATCTGTATCGTTCAAAATCATATTGGTGTGGCCGCTGCTCGAGACGGCCTTTGAAGCAGATTTGCTTTCGTATGTCGTGGTATATACAGCATCATTTGTCAGAAAGTAGAAACGTTCTCCGTCGCTGGCGATATCATGTATCTTTTTGAAAATATCCTGTGTCATAGGAACAAGTGAATACGTTTCTGATTCCGGCAAATCGGAAAGTGTGTAAATGTCCCCGTTTTTTGTTCCCAAGATGACGCTTTCCTGATTTTTTGTGGCGACAGTAAAATTGTCCCCGCTTTTCAGCCCCATAAAACTTTTTACAAGTACTGCTTCAGGCGGGGGTGCCATATTGTTTTTGAGGAGCGGCCTCAGAGACTCGCTCGCTATGAGATTCAGGGAATATCCTCGACCACGTTCGCTTATGAAATAAATGCCTTCCTCGTAATCATTATTTCCAGTGAAGATAAACGGGTTTGTTACATTGTAACGGACCAGCGTCTTTCCGTTTAAGGCATCGATGACATATACTGTATTGCCTTTTGTTCCTGCAAAGAATCTGTTCTGGAAGGTACCTGTTCCGAATATCACCGGTTGTTCAAGAGCAGATTCTGTTGAAAAACGGGTTTTCAGCTTGTTTTTTTTCAAATCATAATAATAGAGATAGCCTGAGGGCGAATACATGACAGCGCTTTTTTCGGAGTCACTTGTCTTAGCCATCGTTATTATGCCGGGGATGTCTGTTATGTTTTTATAAGTGAGTCCGGTCCGTGCGTTCAGTATATAGATTCCCTTGACCGCTGCCGTTCCGACGAGTATGTAGGTTCCGTTGGCAGAATAAGAAAGGCATGTTATGGAGTCTTTGAAACGTTTTGTATACCGTTTGTTGAAGTTCTTCCAATCCAATACAGTCAGACGGTTTAAATCCAAGCTGTTGTTCTCATAAATAACGATTTCCTCATTTACAGGATTCGCAGCCACCATGGCTACGTTCAGGTCGCTTATCTGGTAGTGCTCTCCAGTGCCGAGGGGGGACCACTTTACAAGGAAGCCATCACTTCCTGCAGATATGAAGGAGGAATTCGGTGAATGAACTGTCTCCAAGGTCGCGAGCGAAGAAACTGAACCGCTGTGTGACTGGGATGTTGTATATGCTTGTGCACTTAATCTTGAGAGAACACAAAAGGCCAACGTGCAAACAATTGAAATCCGTTTCATTTTTGTGAGGCTCCTTGTTAGAAATCATTTAAAAAAGAAATATCTGACGTCTCCCGTTACAGCAAGAACCATAAGAATTCCGATGAATGTGAGTCCGACAAACTGGCTGTAGTATAAAACCTTTGGCGGTATTTTCCGGTGTAAAACCCATTCAATGCAGGCAAACAGGATAAGTCCGCCGTCAAGAACGGGAGCAGGCAGAAGGTTCATGATGAAAAGTGATATGCTGATGAGCGCCAGCAACTGTAATGTGCTTACAATACCGATATTTATGCTCTCTGCGAATCCTTCTGTCACGGTATGTCCGAGCATACTTGCAATTCTTGCAGGACCTGACACTGTTTTTGTCAAATCTACGCCTTTGAACAGAATACCTATGCTTTTGAAAGTCAGTGCTATCATTTTTCCAGTCTGACTTGCGCCTTCAACAATGGCTCCGGGGAGACTGTATGGACCGTAATGCTGCTCTGTAACAGAGTCAGCGTCAGCTACTATACCGATTTTTCCAGCACCGGTTTCTTTATCCAAATCGGTATGGGCTGTCACGGTAAGATTATTCCCATCGCGGATAAATCCAATCACAATATCTTCATCGGGGTGTACGGCGATAAACTCACGTATGTCACTGAAATTCGCAACTGGATTGCCATTGAGGGAAGTTATGGTGTCTCCGCTCTGCATTCCGGCTTCATGGGCACGGGAAGCCAGGCCTTCAATCACTTCATCAGCCATTTGGACCGTGGTTCCTTCGCTGTAATAGGTATATCCCAGCAAAGCGATGACAGAAAAAAAAAGAAAACCAAGCAGAAAATTTGTACAAGGCCCTGCAAAAGCAATAAGCAGGCGGCGCAGCGGATGGACACCGTAAAAAGAGTCGCTGTCGCCGTTTATTTCGGATAAGCCGGCATCAAGGGCCTCCTGATAGTCATTTTCCCCCTTCATGGTACAATACCCGCCTATCGGAAGCAGCGAAACTCTGTAATCGGTATCACCCCAAGTATGATGCAGAAGAACTGGCCCCATCCCTATTGAAAATGCTTCTACCTTAACACCGCACAGTTTTGCAACGGTGAAGTGACCAAGTTCATGAAAAAAAACCAAAAGGCTGAGACCGATAAGACCAAGGAGTATAGTCACAGGTTCCCCCTGTTAAGAATATCGAGTGCCACATCACGTGCTTTTTTATCCTGCTCAAAAATAGCTTCCAATGAATCAGCCCGTGCGGTCCAGTCTTTGTTGAGCGTTTCCTGTACGATTGTATAGATACTGGGGAAAGAACATTTTTTGTCGATAAATGCCCATGCAGCTATTTCATTTGCCGCATTAAAAGCGATTGTATAACTGTTGCCTTTCGCAGCACATTCATAAGCGGCTTTCAACAGAGGAAACGAATCGAAACGGGGAGGGTAAAAAGACATTTCGTGTCCTGCCAAATCGAAAGGGGGCAGATAATTTTCCGTATTCTCCGGCCAGCGGAGTGCGCTGACAATCGGATGCCTCATGTCAGGATTTGAAATCTGACCGTAGAGCATGCCGTCATTTGTCCTGACCAGACTGTGAACCAAACTCTGCGGATGAACAACAACTTTTACAGCCTCAGGGGAAATGTCGAAAAGACGACATGCCTCAATGACTTCAAGACCTTTGTTCGCAAGGCTTGCGCTGTCTACGGTTATTTTCTTTCCCATGTTCCACGTAGGATGCTTCAACGCCTGTTCAACTGTAACAATTTTGAGCTCTTCATCGCTCATCATACGGAACGGTCCGCCGCTAGCTGTTATGATTATCTCTTTTATTGACTTTCTGCCGATTTGATTGATTAAACTGAAAACAGCACTGTGTTCGCTGTCTACTGGAACTATTGAAGCATTGTGTTGCTGAGCTAATGCCTTTATGACCGGCCATGCCATGACCACAGTTTCTTTATTTGCAAGTGCAAGGTTTATGCCTTGTTCCAACACGATTGCAGACGGCTCTAAGCCTGCCGCGCCTGCAATGCCATTTACAGCCATATCAGCACCGCTTGATTCAACAAGATTTCGTATTCCTGCCATTCCGTCGTGCTCAAACAAGGTTCCCTTACAGTCAAACTCTTCACAAAGAGAATCCAGTCTCGTTCTATTATGGCCCGCAGATAATCCGACGACTTTGAAATCTCCGCCGCTGTGTCTGACAATGTCGAGCGTCTGGCTGCCGATGGAACCGGTACAACCGAGAACAATAATCTTTTTCATTTTTTATATCCTTACAGAACAGAAGTTGCGTTAGAACGGGCGGTAGAGCAGGTTGAACAGGAGGTAATAGACCGGTGCTGCCATCAAAATGGAGTCGATAGAATCCAATATGCCGCCTCTGCCCGGAACGATCGAGCCGGAATCCTTTATGCCGGAAGAGCGTTTGAAGATGGATTCTGCCAAATCACCGACGATGGATGCAAAAGCAATCAGTATTGACATGAAGAATATCTTAACAGGAGAGCCGACGAAAATATCTCCCCACACGAAAAAGCCGATAAGTCCGGCTGTTATGGAACCGATAAAGCCACCAATGAAGCCTGCAAGGCTTTTATTTGGGCTTGCCTTTATGAATCCTTTGTTGTTTTTACCGAAGAGAACTCCAAAAAACCAAGCAAAACTGTCACATAAAAAGACCATAAGAAGAAAGATTGCGAGAACAGGAGTTGAAATGTCGCGAAGCCCTATTGAAAAAACTGCCATTCGCGATATAAAAGTCAAAAGATAGCCTGTGTACAGAACAATAAAAGAACAGGCTGCAATTCTGAGAGTAGAATCAGAGAATGTTGTTGCAGAAAATACTTCTGCACTTAAAATCGCAAGAAAAGCTGCAATCAACGTATAGGTAACGACTTCTGATGTTATAGCCGATTCATACCCTGTAAACGTCGGAACAACCTCATAGATGGCAGCAACAAGAGGGATAACAGCCGACAGTATATTGATAAACAGCCGCGGAAGAAGCTTTATTTTTTTCGATATGATAGTGTACAGTTCATTTGAAGCAATACATGAAACTAAACAGATTGTTATGTGAAGGGGAAGGTGAGCATGAGCCTTCAGAAATACGATAAATAGAACAAGGGGAAGCCCGATGACGAATATTCCCAACCGTGCAAAAAGTTTCTTCTTGTCCATAAATTAGAGAACCGCCCCAAAACGTCTCGTGCGTTTTGTAAAAATTTGTATATCCTTGTACAATTCGTCTTCGTGGTAATCCGGCCAAAGTGTATCTGAAAAAATCAGTTCAGCGTAGGCAGCATGCCATAGCATAAAGTTACTGAGACGCTGTTCCCCCCCTGTACGGATAAGTAAATCCACGTCGGGCAGTTCGGGAATATCAAAATTATCCGAAATGTCCTTTTCAGAAATAGACGCACTCTCTCTCTTGGAATCTATTATTTTTTTTACGCTGCGGACAATCTCATCTCTTCCGCCGTAATTTATTGCGAGGCACAGTGTGAGTCCCGTAAATGATTCGGTATCTTTTTCAACTTCTGCAATGTCCTTCTGAATAGTTGAAGGAAGATCGCTTCTGTCACCCAAAAGACGGACTCGAATCTGATTGTCCTTATAAAACTGGAATTCTTTTACTAAATGGGTATGGATAAGATTCATTAGGAAACCAACTTCTTGTTGTGTGCGCTTCCAGTTTTCCGTTGAAAATACATAGAGCGTAACATATTTTATTCCGAGGGAAGCGGCTGCCTTGGCAATCTCCTTGGCGCGTTTCAAACCCTCTTCATGTCCATTGGTTCGTAAAAGACCACGTTGCTTTGCCCATCTGCCATTACCGTCCATTATAATGCCCACATGAACCGGCAACATGTCCCGACTAATATCCACCATACCCACTTTTTTATTCCATTATCTCTTTTTCTTTTGCAGCGTAAACACTATTGATTTTCTCAATATATTTATCTGTGAGTTTCTGGAGTTTGTCAGTTTCCTGTTTGAGCTGGTCTTCAGTGAGTTCTCCTGCTTTCTGCTGCTTCTTCAAAGCATCATTCCCGTCACGGCGAATATTTCTGATTGTCGTGCGGTAGTTTTCTGCAGTTGCTTTTGCCTGTTTTGCAAGCTCTTTACGTCTGTCCTGTGTCAGCGGAGGAACAGCAAGTCTGATAACTTTTCCGTCATTGCTTGGATTGAGACCCAAATCTGCCTTTTGAATTGCTTTTTCAATACTTGAAATGAGGGATTTGTCAAATGGAGATATGACAATCATTCTAGCCTCAGGAATTGAAACTGTTCCAACCTGATTGATTGGGGTAGGCGCACCATACGCATCCACTCTCACTTTATCCAAGATTGAAGCACTTGCACGACCTGTACGAATAGAATTGTATTCGTCTTCCAGACTCTTCAGTGTTTTTTCCATCCGGCTTTCATTATCACCTGCCATATAATCCTCCAAATGCATATAAAACAGACGGTTCAAGTGATACACCTGAACCGTCCTTTGTGTTATTTACTTTCCGAGAAGGAGAAGCGCAATTTCACCGAACTTCAGTGAGCTTCCGACTTCTTTACCGACTTCATCAAGCTTTGTCTTGACAGCTTTCTTGTCATCTTTGACGAACATCTGGTCTACGAAGCAAACCTCTGAGAGATGTTTTGCAATCTTGCCTTCAAGGATTTTTTCCTTTGCAGCTTCTGGCTTGCTCTTAAGCTTCTCATCATTGTCCATCTGTGCTTTAAAGATGTCCTTCTGCTCTGCAACGTAAGAAGCGGGAACATCCTCCTGCTTTATATATGCCGGTGTGAATGCAACCAAGTGCATTGAGCAGTCGCGAGCGAATTCCTTTACCTTGTCATCAGTTGAACCTTCAACAATAGTAACGGCACCGCTCTTGAAGTCTGAGTGGACATAGATTCCAGCGACAGCGTTTTCTGGAACAGAAATCAGCTGAACCTTGCTCAAAGACATATTCTCGCGTGTGCGGGTCGCAAAGTCGAGGAGAGTGTCATTCAACTCTTTCTCAACCTGCGTATATCCCTTTGCAATAACTTCGTCAAGAATCTTTTCACCGCATGCGATAAACTCTTTGTTGTTTGCAACGAAGTCTGTTTCACAAACAAGCTCAACAACAGCAATCTTTGCACCATCCTGGCGGATGAAGATGCGTCCCTCCTTTGTAGCTCTTTCAGAACGCTTTGCAACTGCTGCAAGTCCCTTCTCTTTGAGAAGTTTTGCAGCTGCTTCGAAGTCACCGTTTGTATCAACGAGGGCCTTCTTACAATCCATCATACCTGCGCCGGTCTTTTCGCGCAGATCTTTAACCTGTGCAGCTGTTATAGCCATGGTATTTTTTTCTCCAAAATATTTTATTTATCTTCGTTGTAGAGCTTGTCCTCGTCAATGAGATCCTGCTCGTCCCTTCTGTCAGCTTCCTCATCCTCTTCCTTAATCTCAGTAGGAGTATAATTTGAGTAGTCGACAATCTCTTCATCTTCGCTCTTTGTCGAAGCATCAGTGGTGACATCATCATCATCAGAAAGTGTCTCAATGATTTTGAGTCCCTGCTCGTTGTCTGCCTCGATTACAGCGTTTGCCATAATTGATGTGAACAGGCTGATAGCGCGGATTGCATCGTCGTTGCCTGGAATCGGGAAGTCGATTCCCTCCGGATTGCAGTTTGTATCAACGATTGCAATAATCGGGATGTGCATTCTGCGTGCTTCAGCAACAGCAATCTGCTCTTTGTGTGTATCGATGATAAAGATTGCACCTGGCAATTCCTTCATCTCTTTGATTCCACCATAGTTTTTTGTGAGCTTTTCTTTTTCTTTTTCGAGGTTTGCGACTTCTTTCTTTGTGAGATTGTCAAAGGTTCCGTCAATTTCCATCTTTTCAATTTTCTTGAGACGGAGCAATGATTTTTTGATTGTAGCGAAGTTTGTGAGAGTTCCACCGAGCCATCTGTTGTTTACATAGAACTGGCCGCATCTCTCTGCTTCCTTCTGAATGGCCTGCTGAGCTTGTTTCTTTGTGCCTACGAACAGAATTGACTGTCCAGCAGCAGTTACTTTGCGGATCTTTTCGTAACTGTCTTTAATTGCAGCGATTGTTTTCTGCAAATCGATAATATGGATTCCATTGCGCTCTGCGAAGATATACTTCTTCATGCGTGGATCCCAACGTTTTACCTGATGTCCGAAGTGAACGCCGGACTCAAGAAGACTTTTCATGGTTACTACTGCCATGATGCAACTCCTTCACCGGAAGAGATTATAAAATCGAAACCTCTTCCACCTGACCTTGTTTCTCGTGACTGTTTCCAGCCCGGATAATTTCGTTGAGACATACAAAAGCGAACCGCCTGCATGTCTCCCGGCAATGACTAGTCTATAAGCGAATAGCCTTGCTCCTTGAACATATCATAAAGCTCAAAGATTGGCAAGCCCATTATGGAACTTTCGTTACCCTCTATCTTTTCAATGAAGCATGCTGCAACTCCCTGTATGCGGTAGCCGCCTGCGACACCGTGCCATTCCCCTGTACTGATGTACCAGTCAATTTCTTTTTGATCCATGGGGGCAAATGTTATGTTATTTACACTGGTTCGCGTCGAGATGTCATTAACAATGCCGTTGTACAAAGCGACACCTGTTATGACCTGATGTGTATGTCCTTGAAATTTTGTTATCATTTCACGTGCTTCATCTCGATCTTTCGGTTTGCCGAAGAGCTTTCCTTCGTATAAAATAGCAGTGTCAGCACCCAACACCCAGCCTATGTCATCCTGGTGCATTGCAATTTTGTGGACAATTGATTCCATCTTTTTACAGGCTAGATACTCTGGTGCAGCCTGAGGGATAATGAAGTCAGGGACTATTTCCTCTATATCTGCGGGATTTACAACAAATGGAATGTTCAGCAGTTTTAAAATATCCTGCCTGCGCGGTGAAGATGACGCTAAAACAATCGGATCCATAACTATTATCGCCTCAAAACTTTTTTGGGAATGTTGACAATATAAATCCAAAACTATATCATGTCTAGTATGCCAATGAGAGATTAGCTCAACTGGATAGAGCGTCAGCCTCCGGAGCTGAAGGTTGTGGGTTCGACTCCCATACCTCTCAAATAAAATAAGAAGGGCAGTCTGCTTTTATCATGCAGGCTGCCCTTTTTCTATTAGGTCTTTTGCTTACTTCTTCTGTGTGTTCAATTTCTTGATAAGATTAAGAGCCTTCATGCGGACAGGTGTTGCAAAGCGGTAGTTTGCAGCGATTTCAGAAACAGACTGAATCAAAGCGTTTCTGTCCTGTGCAGTAGGTGCAAGCTTCTCATAAGCATCAAGAATCTCGAATGCGAGAGAACTTGTCGGATTGAGTGCTGAATAGCGCTTCTGAATGAATTCGATTGTTGCGAGAACCTCGTCATTGTCATTCATACCCATGTTTCCAAGAGAACGAATTGCAGAACTGACAACCATTGGCTCATTGTCTTCCTGTGTGATGGAGAGAAGGGTGTTCTTTGACTCTTCAGAAGGGATCTGTCCGAGCAATTCGCAAGCCTTTGAACGGACATCCGGGAAGTTGTTCATAAGACGTCCGTTTGTACGGACTCTGGTTGTAAGACCTTCACCTGCAAGGCTGCGCAATGCTGCCTTCTGTTCTGCAGAAACAGTACCGGCCTTTACAGACTCCTCAAGATACTGCAAAGCAACCTGCTTGTTGTCGTAATCCTGGGAATTAGCCAACTCAGTGATGATGACGTCCTGCACATTTGTGAGGTACATCTCTTCGATTGATGTCTCAGAGGCTGCGTTCTGTGCAAAAACAGCTGTTCCGAGAAGTGCGAAGCAAACTCCGCATGCAACTGACTTCAAAATTTTCATAAAATCCTCCTGAATAAATCCATGAATTTGATTTTACATTATTTTTAATGAAAAATCAATTCTGTTCATTCAATTTCTATATACTAAACAGCCGCTGACGCACTGTCGTTACAGACTATTTAATTTCTGGCAGATGAAGTTTCCACTGACCGTTGATCTTTCTCAAGTAATAATAGACAGTATCGCCTATATATTTTCCTTCCTCATCCTTACGAGTTTGGACTGCCTTTACCTGTTTATCGGTCTCATAACGGATTTCCTCCATCTTGTGACCTTGACGTGACGGAATGAATATGTAGGTGAAATAATCCTGCAGAGAATCGATTTTAAGTCCTTTGATAGGGAGCCGCTTCTGCGCTTTCTGAAGATTTGTCCGTTTTGACCAGTATGCAATGCTTGCATCGTCAAGGTAGGTGAGCCATACTTTGTAATCCTGTGTCTTCATGACGTTTTCCAGCTCTTCAATAACAGCAAGAACATCAGCTTTATCTTTGTTGAATGTTTCATGGTCAACGACAGCACCGTCAGCCAGCTGCTTGACGGAACGTGTGTACTCATCTTCCTCCGGTTCGGGGGCTGGCGCTTCAACGACAGGCTCCGGCTCTGGCTCCGGTTCCGGTTCAACAACGACTGGTTCTTCTTTCTTTTCCGCAGGGACAGGATCTTCAGTGACAGGTTTCTTGTTTACCGTTTCCTGTTTGAATGCAACGGTGATTTCCTGCTTCGGCGTTTCCTGCACTACAGGAGGCTGCGGTTGGACGGGTTGCGGTTGTGGAACCTGTATTGATGCTGTTTTTGGCTCTGGAGTTTCCTGCATCACCGGCAGAACAGTTTCCTCAGGCATTTCGGAAACTTTCGTGGACGTACAATTAGTCACACAACCTGAAATCATGAGGGAACTATATATGACTGCTGATATTTTGAGTATATTGGATTTGTTCATATAATTAAAATAATAGTATTAACAAAGACTTTAGTCAAATGATTTTTATTGCGTGTTCATTTGAATAAATGGCTGCAATATGCTAGAGTCTGTGGAAATCCAATGCAATACTAAGGAGGCCACATGACAACTGCGGTTTTTCCAGGGTCTTTCGACCCGCCGACCTACGGACATCTGAACATAATAGAGCGGTGCAGCCGCCTTTTTGACAGCATTGATGTTGTCGTTTCAGTCAATCCTGATAAAAAATACCTCTTCTCTGACAAAGAACGGTATGACATGCTTGTCGAACTTACGAAAAGCTATGAAAATGTTTCCGTTCACATCTGCAACACACTGATTGTTGATTACTGCAAAAAAGTCAACGCAAATGTCCTCCTCAGAGGAATCCGGAATATCAATGATTTTTCATATGAATTCGATCTTTCCCTCGTGAATAAATCCTTAAGCAAGCAGGTGGAAACGCTTTTCGTACCCACTGAACACCGATACTTCATTATCCGTTCCAGCAGTATAAAGGAACTTGCCCGGTTCGGGGGTGATATCAGCGGAATGGTGCCTCCGATTGTTGCCGATGCCATAAAGAAAAAATTTGTTTAAGCTGTATTGTATGAGAAGGCGAAAAACAAGTTTTATTGACAAATTTGCCTAAAATGTCATTTTTTTGATTGACAAACAGTGTTAGGCAATTATATAATTGTTGACATGAAACGGGAAACTGTTGTATCATGTTCCCTGTTATACAGATAACTGTTATCGTACTAACTTGTTATACAGATAACTGACATTTCTTTAGCGAGGTATATAATATGGCAGTACCTAGATCGAAAACTTCAAAAGCCGTCACCAAGAGAAGACGTTATGCGAACATGTTTCTCAAGACACCGAATGTGGTGCCTTGTTCCAACTGTGGAAACCTTATCATGCCGCATCACGTTTGCCCAAAGTGCGGTTTCTACAATGGCCGTCAGGTAATCACTCCGGAAGTAAACGGCTAAAAATAGGAGAACTATATGGCAGACGATGCATTGTTTGACAAGATCAGGGAGATTGTTGCAGAAAAGCTTGAGATTGAAGAGTCAAAAGTGACTCCAGAAGCTACATTCCGTGGTGATTTGGGAGCAGACAGTCTTGACACCTATGAGTTGGTGTATGCAATCGAGGAAGAGACTGGTGTAAAGATTCCTGATGAAAAGGCTAACGAGTTTGAGACTGTTGGAGATGCATACAACTTCATCAAGTCCCAGAAAGCGTAAAGTCTTAGTATAGTAGTTTTCTTGCTGAAAGGCACAGGGACGTTGAGACGTTTCTGTGCTTTTTTTATTTCACTTCAAAAGGACTCTTATGAATCTTCGCGATAAAATCTATGAAAGTAAGTATCTTTCCCCAAAACGAAAGGGAGAACTTGAAGAATTCTGCCGTAATCTTGATTTGCATTTTAAAAACCTGAACATGCTGGATTTAGCGTTCCATCACAGTTCATTTTCAAATGAAAATGAGGATCACCACAGATACAACAACGAACGACTTGAATTTTTGGGAGACAGTGTTCTTGGGCTCGCAGTAGCAGCATTTCTGTACGAAGATATGATGGACAACCCTGAAGGGGATCTGGCAAAGATAAAGGCAAATGTCGTCAGTGAACAGGCACTCGCTCCGATTGCCAGGGATAAAATGCACATCGACCGATATCTAGTCTTGGGAAAAGGAGAGGAACGCTCAGGCGGCAGACATAAAAGAGCGATACTGGCAGATGCGGTAGAAGCTGTCATCGGAGCTTTGTACTTGGATTCAGGATATGAAAGTGCTAAAAACCTTGTTGATGAGCTGATTGTTCCGGAAATCCGCAAGGTTCAGATGGACAAGGGGAACAAGGACTATAAAACACTTCTGCAGGAATACTACCAACGGAAATATCAAAAATGTCCTTGGTATGAACTTGTCAGGCAGACAGGCCCCGATCACGACAAAACATTTACTGTCCAGGTGCATTTAGGGGATGTTGTCTATGGTCCGTCCGACGGAAAAACAAAGAAAGCCGCCGAACAGAACGTAGCAAAGATGGCATGCGACAGGCTAGGGCTTGCTGACGCATAAAAAAGGGGCTGTCTATAAAGTAATGTCTTAGACAGCCCCACGAACTTTACAGATTGGTTGTCATCACGTCTCAAAACTGTCAATTTCAGAGCCAATCTTGTAGATTGAACCGCTTATTGAAGTAGCAATGTTGAGCAGGTTGTCGTCGGAAGCCTCCAGGTGCTTGACATGGTCTTCCATCTTTTCGATATGGCTCTGGACGGATTCGGACGACTGCTTGAGGCTTTTGACATCCATTATGATTTCATTGCGCGCGTTGTCAACGTCGTCCGAAGCATTCTTTACGTGCGCGGTGGCATCGTTCATGTACCCCAGCGCCGCGCCAATCTGCTTGGAACCAGTCGCCTGCTCATCCATAGCATATTTGATTTCCCGTACCAAACCACCGGTGGCAGCGATTTTTTCCATGACTGACATGAAAGATTTATCTGCAAGGTCTGAAGAAGAGACAACCGTTGAGATAGAGCCGAGGATGCCCTTGAGTTGCAGTCCGATTTTCTTTGACTGTGAGGAAGACGTTTCCGACAGTTTGCGGATTTCGTCGGCAACGACGGCAAAGCCTTTTCCCGCCTCTCCCGCGTGCGCCGCTTCGATTGCCGCGTTCATGGCAAGCAGGTTGGTCTGATTTGCGATTGAAGAAATGACCGTGTTTGCTTCATTGAGCATCTTGGACTGGTCTTCAATCTGCTGGATCTGCGTGTTTACCTGACGCTGCTGTTCAATGCCGCTGTCCACATCACCCTTGAGGTTGTCGAACTCGTTCGCCATCTTCGTGACGGAAGCCGTAACGGACTGGATGTTGCCGATCATCTCGGTGACGGCGGTTGAAGCCTGTTCAACACTTTCGTCCTGGTTCTGTATGAGCGAGCGGAGCCCCTGCACCGCGTCGGAAATCTTGCCGGCGGCGGAAACCGTGCTGTCAACCTTGGAATGCTGGTTTTCTATTTCGTTTTCCACATTGCGGATTCCACCCAGCATCTCCGTGAGGAAGTTGGCATTGAGCTGGACGAGGTTGCTCAGCCGTTCCCCATACTCATGCAGGTCGTTCTTCGTTCCCTTCAACCCCTGCATGATTTTGCAGAGCTTGCCCATGAAGCCATTGAACCCGCCGACCAACTCGCCGATTTCGTCGGTGGCAGTGCTTTCAAGACGCTGCTTGAGGTTTGCGTGCCCCTGTGAAATCTCCTGCATGGAGGAACTGATTTTCTTGAGCGGACCAATTGCCATGTTCACGACGGCAAATCCCAGGAAAGCTGCAAGGACGAGGGAGACAACGCTGATGGAGACCATGGTGATCAGAAGCTGTTTGATTCCGCCGTAGAAGTCGGAGTACGGAGCCTCGCAGACGACCGCCCAGGAAGAGTTTTTTATGGGTTGGAAGGCGACTGACATCTTTTGCTTCTCGACTTCATCATAGTACACGGCGGTTGCACTCTCGCCGCTTTGGATTCTCTTGATAATGGGCTGGAATCCCTTTGAGGCATTTTCCGAGATAGTAACTGCGTTCTTTACCATGCTGGCTTCCGGATGGGCAATGTAAACACCAGTTTTCATGCTTATGACGCGGGGGTGGGATTTTTCGCCGACCGTAATGTTCGCAACGGTGTGGCACAGCTCCTCGCTGTCGACAACTGCCGCAATCACGCCGATCAGATGGTTCTGTATGTCGTACACCGGCATGCCGTAGAAGGTGCACAGGTGTCCGTTGACCTTGCTGAAGTTCGGATC
Source organism: uncultured Spirochaetaceae bacterium (assembly GCA_902797055.1). Taxonomy (GTDB): domain Bacteria; phylum Spirochaetota; class Spirochaetia; order Treponematales; family Treponemataceae; genus Treponema_D. The sequence goes on along the minus strand of CADBRT010000075.1, from coordinate 12,174 downwards.
CATGATGGACGGCTGCCCTTTGAGTGCATTGGCTATGTATTCGCGGTCGTGGAGGTCGCTCCATTTGCCGGTCGTCGCGTAGCCGATGCCCTTTTCATTGTAGATTCCGATTCCGAGGTATCCGGTCTTGCCTTTGACTGCGCTGTTCACCAGTTCCCACTTGTCGTGGAGATCTACCGCAGGGTCGCGTATGACAGACAGAGCCGCAAGTGACTCAAGCATTTTCAGTTCCCGGTCGTTGACATTGAAGATGTCGGATGCAGTCGCATGGGCAAGGTCCATGTTCCCCGTGTTGACCGCCTTGTTCAGCTCAGATCTCGCTTTTTTGTATGAAAAGAACACGACGACTGAACAGGTAAGAACAATCATCCCAAGCTGCATCACATTGATTTTCGCTTTCAAGCCAAGCACTTTACATGCCCTCCTGATTTTTGTTTTTTCTTCTATAATATATACGGTTTTTTATAGTATAGAAGTGAAATGCTTTCAAGAAAAGGTTTCAATTCTATTTTTTAGAAAAGGTATCATTCATGAGCCTGATCCGTTCGCCCGTGATAACCTGATAGATTTTCTTGTTGAGTTTCTGCTTCTGATCCTGCTCAAGGTTCGTAGAGCCGTCCTCCCGAACGAACATAAAGATGTAGGTGTTGACCCCGTCGCGTATGTGCTTCATGATGAGGACAGCGTCGGAGACAAAACTCATGCCGTTTATGTTCATGGTTATATTGTGGAACCGTTCATAGATGTGGAAACTGGTCTGCTCCTTGTCGAACAGGCAGCAGAAATAGGATTTGTTGACATCCTTGATCCGTGCCGTGGCGATGGGGAACCTTGCTTCGCTGCTGGAGTCGCACGTCGCGCGGATGATGTCGCGCCGTCCTCTGGCACCTGCATGGGCAAGCGTTGAAAGAATCAGCTCGTAGTTGCCGTCCTTGTCCGAGGTGAAGGCGAGCGTGCCGCAGGAAACCCGTGCTTCATTGCTGTAGTAGTCCTCGATTGCGCTTCTTTCCTTGCCGGACTCCCGAGCCGCATACGTTATGCCGATTTTTACATCCCTGTTCGCCCCGCACAGTTGCTTGATGTATGACTTCCAGTCTATGCCGCTGACCATCGAGTCAACGTGGAAAAAAAGTATGCTCCCCGGAAAGAGGTCGATGATGGCCTCGACTTTCTTCTGCAGGGAACAAATACCGTCATCCGCAATACAATACGCCTCATAACCATGGGACAGAAGCCGTTCCAAATTCGTCTCCGGCATCTGTTCCGTCACAGGGGCTATAAAAAAGGTCTTTCTTCCTACGATTGCAATATCTTCCATTGTATATATCATAAACCAAATGTGCGATAAAAGAAAGTTTTTTTTTGCAATTTATGAGATTTACCAAGGCAGCAGTTAGAGACAACGACATATGCACAGAAGGTGCCCATCGTATCGCTACGTGGGTCGCCATCCGCCCCTCACGGGATATGCCATCGGGCGCTGCGGGACATGCCATCGGGCGCTGCGGGATGTGCCATTGTACCGCCACGTAAGGTGTTCATTCAGGCTTGCGGATTGTGGGATTATCTTGGACAGCAGGAGGTGTGCAGGGGACACCGCCCGCCAAAAGTTCCATGACGGGCACGTCCAGAACATCTGCAATTACGACCAGTTCAATGTCGGTGACAAACCGCTTGCCGCATTCAATGCGCTGAATGGCGTTCTTGTCCACATCGATGCCGCACAGTTGGAGTTTGTCGGCAAGTGCGCGTTGTGAGACGGTGGGTGACAGCCCCTTGCGTATGCGGGCAATGTTCACGCCGGAAATGTTGTTTGCATCGCCATTCTTATTCTTGAACATAGGGAATTTGACATTCAGTGATTGTCATTTTCGTACGGTGTCTATGGTACGTTATTTAGAGACAACTACTGACATTCTGTAAATGTCAAATTGTTTCGTACCAAAGCGAGTCCCTCATGTTGTTCAATTCAATCCAGTTCTTTGTGTTCTTTGCCGTTGTGTGTACGGTTTACGCGTTCTGCTCGTATGTGGTAAAGCGGAACACCGTAACACAGTTGTTCCTGCTGCTGTCAAGCCTGTTCTTCTACGCGTGCTGGAAACCCGCGTACCTGTGCCTGATCCTGCTGTCCGTCTGTATTACGTATGCAGGCGGCATTGCGATGGAGCGGTGGGGCAGACGGAAAAGGCTGTTGCTCGTTGCCGTCCTGTGCTCCAACCTGCTGATTTTATTCTTTTTTAAGTATTTCAATTTCTTTGCAGGAAACTTCAACAAGCTGTCGAAACTGGCTGGTTTCGGAAGGAAGATTCCTTCCCTCAAGGTGTTGCTGCCGGTGGGGATTTCGTTCTATACGTTCCAGGCGCTGGGCTATGCCATCGATGTGTACCGGGGAACCGTGAAGGCGGAGCGGAACTTTGTGACCTATGCGCTGTTCGTCACCTTCTTTCCACAGCTTGTGGCGGGTCCGATTGAGCGCACCGACAACCTCCTGCCCCAATTCAAGGCGGACTACCGCTTTGATTACAACAGAGTAACAGACGGCATACGACTGATCGCTTGGGGAGTATTCCTGAAAATAGTGGTTGCGGACCGGTGCGCACAGTATGAGGATCCCATCTACAACGGGGACATTCAGACGTTTACCGGATTGCAGTTCATGCTTGCGACGCTGTTCTTTGCCGTGCAGGTGTATGCGGACTTCAACGGATATTCGACGATTGCGGTGGGGGTGGCAAAGATTTTGGGCTTTACGCTCATGGACAACTTCCGCCGTCCGTATTTTTCCAAGAATACGCAGGAGTTCTGGAGGCGGTGGCACATTTCGCTCGGCTCCTGGTTCCGCGACTACCTGTACTTTCCGTTGGGAGGTTCCCGGTGCAGTTCTGTCCGGCATTACGCGAATATACTGGCAGTCATGCTTGTAAGCGGGCTGTGGCACGGGGCGCAGTGGCACTTTGTAGCATGGGGTGTCCTGCTCGGCGTGTATCAGGTTGTCGGCATAGCAACAAGGGAACTGCGGCGTTCCTGCAGGACGGCACTGCACCTTGAAGATGAAACAGGGGTAGTCAGGTTCTGGCAGGTGATGCAGACAGCAATGACATTCTGCATGATATGTACGGCATGGATTTTCTTCCGCGCGCCGGGCTTTATGAATGCCCTTCGGATTCTTAAGCGGCTGCCCAGCGTCCCCCGCGATGTGTACGATGTCTGGCGGAACTGGATGATTGCAGGCACCGTATCGTTCCCGGTGTATCACGCCGTCACCGTCCTGTGCATTGCTGTCCTTTTTGTAGTGTCCGTCGTGACCAAGCGGGAACGAGGTTCCGACCTTGTAAAACGGTTCCCTGCTCCGGTACGCTGGTTCCTGTACCTGTCGCTCATAGTTGGGATTCTGTTCCTGCAGCAGCTCGGCGAGACTGAGTTCCTGTACTTTCAGTTTTAGGAGATGGAGATATGGCAAGAAAAAACGTTGCGGTGTTCGCCTTGAAGTCCCTGCTGGCGGCAAGTCCCGTCCTGCTGCTGTGGGCGGTTATAGCCTTCCGCCCGCTGTGGTACAGTGACGAGGAAATCCCGTACTACCGCTGGAACAAGGACTACTGCGCACAGCCGCACGACAATGATGTGATTGTACTGGGGGACAGCATAGCCAACGGAGCCTACCTGCCGGACATGCTGTCGGAACGGATGGTAAATCTTTCGCTGGGAGGGAGTGCTCCGATGGTGGGATACCACGTACTTGAAAACTATCTTTCCCACAACAAAGTTCCGAATATTTGCTATATAAGTTATATGGAAGTACATTTTGCAACTGGAGGTGGGACTTACTACACACGACTTCTTTTTTCAAGACGGATTACACCAAAAGTTGCGTATGAAATTTACAATAAGCAACTTGATTTTAAAGAAAATCCCCAGCAAAACAATCCTTACGGCAATAATCCTGCCGAAACACAAATTCTGATGCTGTGCAGTTCACCGAGCATCTTCCTTCCGTCCGTCAAGCGGGCGATGTATGAACGGATTCCTCCGTATGGACTAAGGGAGAAGTATTGCAAATGGGCGTATCAGAAAAGCGATTTACATAAAGGGTCATTTATCTCCCGCAATTCCTGGCAGAATATGAATACCCAAAAGCATGACGCAACATTCACCGTTTCACCGCTCCAAGACTATTACTACCGCCGCATGATTGCACTGTGCGTGTCCAAGGGCATACAGGTGCGGCTTGTCAAACTCCCGGTGAACGACACCTTCTGGAACTACACAGAGGCTTTCATGGACGAATTTGAAGCCTACTACAACGGAATCTGCCGGGATTTCCCGACAGTCACCGTGGACTGGTTCGATAGTTACGGCGGGGAGTACTGCCTGGACAGCAACCACCTGAACCTGCAGGGGGCGGTGCGCTTCTGTACGGAACTTGCCGCCAGATACCCATGGGACTTTGCCGGGGACGGCGGAATTTCCGAGCGCACCAAAGAGGCGCTTGCGGACTACATCGAAGTGGCAAAAGACTACTCCGAAACCGTCGCCCTGCTGAAAGCCCGTTTAGGGGAATAGGGAACGAAAAGCCGCGTTTCCATCTGGCGCGTGTGCCGAAAGTTTTGGCATGACTTTATCTAGGCATAAGTGCCGTAATACACTACAATAACTGCCTATGTCATTGGAAGAAAGCTTAAAATCTTCGCTCAATCCTGAACAGTACCGCGCCGTTTCTACGATTGACGGTGCCATATTGATTATTGCGGGTGCTGGAAGCGGTAAAACGAGGGTAATTACATACCGCATTGCCAATATGCTGGAAAAAGGCATTCCACAAAGCCAAATCCTTGCTCTGACTTTTACAAACAAGGCTGCAAAGGAGATGGAGGAACGCATAAAGTCTCTCACTGGAAAAAAGCTTCAAAATCTTACCGTCAGTACATTCCATGCATTCGGTGTACGTATTCTGAGGCAGGATATAGACAAATTAGGCTGGCGGCCGAATTTTTCCATCTATGATGAAACCGATCGGAACGCTCTCATAAAAGAGGCCGGAAGGGAGCTGAATTTTACAAACGATGCACTCGATCTTTACACAACAGGAACCTTGTTCAGTGACATAAAGACTGGACGCAAAGACTGGAGGGCAGCAAACGCAATGTACCGTCCGCTCTATGAAAACTACGAGGAAGGGTTGAGACTGTACAATTCTGTCGATTTTGATGATTTGATTACGCTTCCTATCAGACTTTTTAGGGAGCATCCCGAGGTTCTTGCAAAATACAAGGAACGCTACAAATACATAATGGTTGATGAATTTCAAGATACCAGTCACCAGCAGTACGAATTGATGAGACTACTTGCAGATAAAAATGTCGCGGTGGTAGGCGATGATGACCAGAGCATTTATTCCTGGCGCGGTGCGGATTACCAGAATATCATAAATTTTGAAAAGGACTTTCCTCATGTCCAAGAGATTCGTCTTGAACAGAATTATCGGTCTACGGGAACCATTCTAGCGGCAGCAAACGGTGTCATAAAGCACAACACAAACCGCAAGGACAAAGAACTGTGGAGTGGAAACGGAGAAGGCAGACCGATAGAAATCTACATGCCGGAAAATGAGGCTGCGGAGGCAGACTTCATCGCGGATACATTGCTGTGCATTTCGGCTGAGGAAAAACGAAACTACGACGATTTCGGAGTTTTGATGCGGGCAAACACCCAAAGTCGCGCAATAGAAGAAGCATTTCTTGAAAACAATATACCATACACCATGAGTGGTGGCACCAGTTTCTTTGAACGCAAGGAAATAAAGGACATCATAAGTTACCTCCGTGTCATTGCAAACCATGATGACGATATAAACTTTCTAAGAATCATAAACACTCCGCGCAGGGGGGTCGGCAGAAGTACGATTCAAGCAATCAATACGGTTGCCGAGAAACTGGGCATATCGCTGTGGGAATCTGTGAAAGCTATAATTGAGGCACCGGAAAAAGAATGTCCGGTCAGTGAAGCGACAAAGAGCAATCTGGAAGTTTTCGTCAGCATAATAGAAGGAAATAAGAGCATGTTGAGCGGCAAGGGGCTTGCAAAGAAAGTTCGGTCCCTTGTAGAAACTATCCAGTATTTTGATTATCTGATTGCCGAATACCCCAAAAGCGAAAAAGCAGCGCGCTTCAAGTTTATGAACATAGAAAGTCTTATAAAAAGCATGGAGACTTGGGAGAACAACCCTTCTCATGACGACACAAGTCTTTACGCATACTTAAACCGTATTACCTTGCTTTCCCGCGATGATCTCGATGATGGGGAGGCTGACAAGGGCAAAGTTAACCTCATGACTGTCCATGCCAGCAAGGGACTTGAGTTTCCGGTGGTTTTCATAGCGGGAGCAGAGGAAGGTCTCATGCCCCACATGCGTGCTGTTGAAGAAGGCGGTGATGCCGCAATTGAAGAAGAGAGAAGACTTTTCTATGTGGCAGTAACACGTGCGCGTGACAGGCTTTTGATTTCGTCATGCAGGAATAGACGCAAGCAGGGATCAAGCTTGGACTGCGAACCGAGTCGATTTCTTGATGAAATACCGGCAAGCCTCGTAAAATACCACGAACCATCAAAGGAACTGGACGCGGAAGATGCTCATGAGATGCTTCAGAATATGCTTAAGAATTTGGCTCGTCCTCGGGTGCCAAAGCTGTAGTTGTTTTTATAAGAATTTCAAGGTATAGTTGGTGTCTATGGATATCAAAAAATCACAGATACAAGAACTCTTTTGGTACGGAGTATTCGGGGTTTTGACCACAGTTCTGAATATCTTTCTGTTCTGGCTTTTGTGTACAATATGCGGCATACACTATATGGTCAGCAACGTTATCGCATGGATTGTCTGTGTGGCATTCGCCTTTGTGACAAATAAACTGTTCGTTTTCAAAAGCAAGAGCTGGCAGCAAAATCTATGGATAAAGGAATGCGCTGAATTTGTGGAGTCGAGGTTGTTTACCGGCGTAATTGAATGCGTCGGTCTGTTTATCGCCGTTTCACTGCTGAAATTCGACAAAGATATCAGTAAAGTAGTTATCACTGTGATTGTCATTATTTTGAACTACGTGCTGAGCAAATGCATTGTATTCAAGAAAAAGTAACGGAGTATTTCAATCCCAAGACAGACTTGCGTCTCCTGTGATGGGAATCTGCTCTCCGAGATAGGTGGGCTTAACGCGGAATAATACATCGAAGAAGGCTTTGATGCGGGCTAAAAACTCCCGTACTTTCCACATTCTCTGTGTTGCTGCAGCATAGGGGTGCAGCGCAGGTGCGGTTATTCCTACAGCATTCAGACCGAGTTTACGTGCAATGTATACAGCGCGGTGGATAAATGCAGCTTGGGAAACCACTGTGCATTCGGAGACATTGAAAATGGCTCTTGCCCGGTACATCGTTTCATAGGTGCTAAACCCGGCATGGTCTAAGAATACAACACTCTCGTCAATACCGTAGTTTTTGACCATAAAATCCTTAATAGCGTTCACCTCGTCATAGTCTTTTCGCCCATGGTCGCCTGATACAAGGATTTTTTTAGCTTTCTCAGCGTTAAGAACATTCAGTGCGCAGTCAATTCGGTCGTGAACAACATGAGAAACCGTCGTTTCATATACCTTTGCACCGGGAATTATAACAGTATAGGATTCGGGCAATTCCTCTAGAGACGAAACAATATACGGTTTTGCCATATATATTATAGAAAGATTTATTACAAGAGCGCCAGCCAAAGACAGAAATACAAACGTTGCCAGCAAGACTATCAATTTTTTCATCTTTTACACAGCATACTGTTTAATAAAACGGGTTGCAATGGGGATATTTGACAGTTATAGAAGAAACAGTTTACAATAGAGCAGAGGTATGTTGCGATGATTTTCGGTATGTCGCTCTATGAAATCCTTTGGTTTTTCTTTATCTATTCGTTTGCAGGATGGGTTATAGAAGTCATATTCCATGCAGTTACATTTGGAAAGGTTATAAACAGAGGTTTTTTAACAGGTCCTGTTTGTCCAGTCTACGGATTTGGAGTCGTCAGTGTTTTTGCCATGACTTATTTCCTGATTCAGTGGACGAGGGCCGGAGTCGGAACCATTGTCGATGTCAATGTTCTCTATCTTTTCCTTACTGGTATTGTCATTGCAACTGCTATTGAACTTATTGCAGGATTTCTTTTGGATAAACTGTTCAATGCCCGCTGGTGGGATTATTCAGACAGACCCTTTAACCTGAACGGATATATCTGTCTGGAATTCAGTTTGATCTGGGGGCTCGCAATTGCCTTTGTACTGCGGGTTGTACAGCCGTCAATAGCTTCCTTAGTTGCCATTATCCCGAAAACTGTCGGATGGATAAGCCTTGCCGTCATATATGCGGCTTATATTGCAGACACCATTATAACAGTTTTGACGGTTCTCAAGATGAACAGGGAACTGCAAAACCTCGCAAAAATCAGGGATTCTCTCCGTCTTGTCAGCGACTCTCTTTCCATGGCTATCGGTACCGGAACTTTGGATACGATGGAACGGCTCGGAAATGCAGAAGAGGAAATCAAAGAGAAAGCCGAAGCAAAAAAAATGGAACTGGAACAAAAAAAGCAACAGATTATCGCCGAATATACACAGAAACGGGAAGATTTGGAACATAAGGCGAAAGAGTTGCAGAAAAAACTCAAGAGTGGAGTCCTGTTCGGTTCTCTCAGACTCATGAGAGCTTTCCCTTCAATGCAACACAAGTATTATGCTTATATCATTGAAGAGTTGAAAGAAGAATAAAGACAGCGCAGTTCTTCATCTTTCAAGGGACGCCACTGACCGGGGTGCAGGGAAGCGTCCAGAAACAAGGCTCCCATTGCAATTCGTTTCAAAAAGATAACTTCATTGCCAACTGCCTTAAACATTCTCTTCACTTGATGGAACTTTCCTTCCGTTAAGGTCAGCGTACAAATTGTAAAATCGGCTCCGTAAATCGTGCAGTATTCATCTTCATTGTCCAACCAGTGTAAAACTGCAGGCTTTGTGACGAATGCTGCGCTTTTTTTTTCGGCTTCCAGCCATAGACCTTTTGAAAAAAGCGATACATAGTGTTTTTGTTCTTCTTCGGAGACGGCATTTCTCAGATAGACGAGATATGTTTTAGGAATATGGGTAGTCGGGTCTGTCAGACGGTGCGACAGTTTACCGTCAGTAGTCAGAATCAGCAACCCCTCTGTATCAATATCAAGTCTTCCGACACTGTGGAGTGCTCCCAATCCCTGCGGATGCAGGAATTCCTGTGGCAGTGCTTCAAAAATCCGTTCGTTCAGACCTTCATCGCTGGTGCAGACAGTATTTTGCTTCTTATTCATCATGATATACAAATCTGAGGAAATCAGTTTTTGTTCCCCGTTCACTGCAAGAATATCATGCCGAGTGTCCAGCGGATATCCGGCTTCCATGACACGCTCCCCATTCACGGTAACCATCTGATTTTGCAACAGTCTCCGCACCGCACGGTGTGTACTGAACTTCTGGCGAATAAAAAAATCTTCAAGGCGGATAGTATAGGGAGCCCATATGGTTTCGGGTGTACCGTTGTTGTTCATGCCAGGCAGTATAACACATAATTGATATCCTGTCTTTGTAGCATACTGATTACTCGTTTGTTATTATTGCAAGGAGTTACAGTAAGTTTATGAATATTTTTAAGAATATATGGCAATCCATAAAACCGGCGGCAGGACGGTTTCCTGCTGTCTATGTGCTTTCTCTTGCATCAGCTGTATGTATGACGCTGAACATGTCGTCTTGGGAGATTGTCATGCATGGTATTCCTGTTGATTCGGCTACATGGGATATTGCACATGAACACTACGAAACTTTTGAACGTATTACAGGCGGGTGGTGGAAAGCATCGTTTCTTGCGCTCATTCTTGCATTCTGTATAGGAGTTGCATCGGATACTGTAAAGGAACGGTTTCAAGTTCTGAAAAGTCGTATCAGTCTTTTTACTCTGCAAGGAATGTGTCTACTATGCACGGTTCCGTTGTATTTCCTCTTCAAAAGGGACGGTTCATACACGAACATCGCATATGGCGGGATAATGCTTGCCCTCATCGTTCTTACGGTGTTTGCTTTGATGTATTACAACGGAAAAAACGTCTGTGTTCCAAACATCATTGTCTCCGGTATGATTGCAGGCATACTATCTGGATGTGTTTGCATCGGACTTTTCATCATAAAATGGGCTGTAAGTTCCCTTTTGATAAAAATAGAGGAACCCGCTGATACCATTCTATTGTACATTATACTTTCATTTTCATGGATCATCTGCTTTGTAGATATTTTTGTCGCATACGCTGCACGTCCTGAAGAGGAAATATCCGTGCCGAAAGCCTTTAAACATATCGTTTTGTATGCATTAGTTCCTCTGTATATTACGTTACTTACAGTCCTGTATTTATATTTGGCAAAAAGTCTCGTCACAAAGACACTTCCAAACGGACAGATAAACTGGTTTGTGTCCTTTGCCACAGCAGTTTATTTCATTTTATGGTTTTCTATCAGGCAGTATAAAACACGTTTTACGCAACTGTTTACAAATTATGGTTCAATTCTTTTGTTTCCTTTGATTGTCATTCAGTGTATTGCGTTTGCAATTAGAATCAGCGCATATGGATATACTCCAACACGTTATGCAAGCCTTTTATATATTATCTTCAGCACAATAGCCTGTATAGTGCCATTAGTAAAGAATGGAACCTTTATAAAATTCGTTTGTCCATTGCTTGCGGCATTTGTCGTATTTGCAACACTTACGCCGTTCAATCTGATTGATATTCCTCAAAGAAATCAAGTTGCAAGGATAGAATCTATCTACCGGAAACATAATCTGTTGGAAAAAAGAGGAAGAGAAAAGAGGCTGTTGATAGAAAATGCATCGAGTGTAATTTCAGCAGAAGAAAAGGCGACTCTTGTATCCGCCTACGATGCTATGCAGGATTCAAAATCAAGCATTGTAAAACCGTACTGGTGGAAAAGTTCTGATACTGATGATAAAGTTTCTTTCAAAGAAATGTTCGGATTCCGTTATTCCCAGCATTATGCGGATACAGACGGAAAAGGCCATTACAGATTCCTATATGAGTTCAACAATAGCTTGAATCCTCTTTCTGTAAAAGACTTCGCTGAACTGTATACGTTCAATACAAACAGTGATAATGGGAAGGCTATAGTTTCTGTCAAAGACAGGACTCTTTCGTTTGATATCACAGATGAAATAAAGAGCAAACTGATAAAACTTTCTGATTGTGAGTATGAAAACAGGTATTCCTATGATGTAAAAGACTCGCAGGAACCCATTATCATATCGCAGGATAACGGATTTACTATTGTCTTGACGTATGTCAGTGCCTGGCTGACAAAAGATGAAAACGAAAAGGAAACAGACTGGTCATTTAACGCAGATGGGTATGTCTTAAGATAAGAGTAAATTAAAGAAACACATACTGTTCTGCAAGGTATCATAGTCGTACGGTTTGTTGGCAAGCGACACGCCGAGCTGTCCCGATGTCCCTGCATAGGTCTGGTTGAGGTTCTTGACCGCGCTTTCAAGGCTCATGCTTCCGGAAGCAGCGACGTCTATAGACGCCGACATGATGTCCATAATCTCGCTTTCAGTGCGCCCCGCCGCCGAAAGCTGTTCGTCACCATAGACCGATATGCTTTGCAGTTGGCTGGCATAATTCTTGAGGTTTGTTACGTTCGCGCCGTTGAGGTAGGGATTGTTGCGCGCCGCTGTCTCCAGCTGTGTTTCCGCCATCGCCTGCACTTTGTAGGTGTTCGTCAGGTCGGCGACGGTGGCAGATACAGCCTTGGCAGCTCCCGTGAGAGCACTGAAAGCCGACCCTAAGCCGGATACCGCAACCCCTAGTTTTACCATCGCATTTACAGGGGCACTGTTTTTTACAGCGTTGGCAAAAGTGTTCATCTTTTGGGTAAGACTGTCTATACCTTTTGACGCTTCTTTTGTATCACTGCCGACTTTTATAGTGACATTATTTTTTTGCCATGGCAAAAACTCATTGACAATACAGTCATTCATGCTGTTATGGGGGTACAGGGGGTGCCTATGTTCATATATTTGGTATCAGCCATGTTGACATACTTT
>CADBRT010000074.1 GCA_902797055.1 uncultured Spirochaetaceae bacterium | reverse complement strand
TAACCTATACCCTGTTTACACTCTCAGGGCTACCATTTCTGCACTGGATTTTCTATGGAATTATCCTCGGCTGCAAACGGGAAAATGTATTTCTTGCACCTCAGGTAAAAGCCATGATGAAAGATGCAGGAGCAAACTGCAGCGTCACATTCTTTCACGGAAGCTTTATCGTCAATCTGTTTGCAGCTTCCATGTACTTTACACTTACTTACAGGAACGAACAGGCAAGCATTGATTTTCTTATCGAGAACTTGCAGGAAACCTGCGGAACAACAGCGTTTGACACCGCATTTCTACAGGAATTGATCTTGAATGCCTTGAATAGCAGAAAGAGAATGGATGAACGCGCACAGCAACCGGTCACACCCCTATCGACTCATCAAACAGGGCAATAACCTTTTCTTTCATCTCCGTCAAAAGCTGCGTACGGTCAACACTGGCAGTTTCCTCATCGGCAGAAACGGAAGGAGACTCTAGGAACAGTGCCTGTATGTGAGTCATACCATCACAGTATTCCAGTTATTTTGAACTTTTTATACACTGTATAAACGTTATATCAACTGAATTACAATAACAAAAAAAACGAGAACAGACAACGCTCTTGCAGTTAGTTGCCCGCGACAGGCTTGCAGTTGGGGACGCAATGAAGCGAACAAGACGTGATGGATATTCCATTCACATTCCTGTATAATTATGTTACTATATTTTGGCAAAAGTGAGCGATGTATGAGAAAGCATTACATAGACAACATCAGGTGGGGCACGATAGTGTTGGTTGTTTTTTACCATGTGATATATATGTATAACGGAATAACCGTAGGGGTAATGGGTCCTTTCAAGGAAGTCCAGTATCAGGACTGCTTACAATACCTCCTCTATCCTTGGTTTATGCTATTGCTTTTTGTCATCTCCGGCATGTCATCGAGATTCTACCTTGAAAGTCACAGCGAAATGGAATATATAAAAAGCAGGACACGGAAACTGCTTGTTCCAGGAACACTCGGCATCCTTGTATTCGGCTGGATTCAAGGCTACTACAATATGCTGATTGGCGGTGCCTTTGACACAAAGGAACTTTCTTCACTGCCCAAACCAGCCCTGTTCTTCATCATGGCATTCTCTGGAACTGGAGTACTGTGGTTTATACAAATGCTGTGGCTGCTTTCTCTTCTTTTGATAGTCGTCAGGAAGCTTGAAAAGGACAGACTGTATACGATGGGAAACAAGTGCGGGATTATTGCCCTGCTTCTTTTTACGTTTTTGATTTACCTGTCTGCGCAAATCCTAAACACGCCCGTAATTGCAGTATACCGATTTGGAATATACGCTACGGGTTTCTTCATAGGATATTTTGTCCTCTCTCATGACGAGGTTATAGAGCGCCTTTCCAAGCATTGGATCTTCCTTTCCCTAGCTGCTGTCGTCTTAGGGATCACATATACCGTACTGTATTTCGGAGAAAATTATGCCGTTGCCCCTACCGTCAACTGTCCCCTCGCCTGCATCTATGCATGGATTATGACGCTTGCCATACTGGCCTTTATGAAGTTACACGGTGACAGGGAAACATGGCTTACAAAGTGGATGAATAAAAAAAGCTGGGGACTGTATGTATTCCATTATCTTCCGCTTTCCATGACTGCATGGTACCTGCATCTCTATGCAGCAAAAATGCCGGCAGTCTGCTGCTACCTATTGTGTGCGCTCAGTTCCTTTGCAGCAGGAATCCTTATCTTCGAAATCATACGGCGGATTCCAATCTTGAGATGGTGTGTGCTCGGACTCAAAAAAGAAGAATGGGCTAAACGCCCTCTAGTATAACGAATCCAAAATAATTGGTCATGCTGAACTTGTTTCAGCATCTGTGCTTATAGATTCCGAACCCCACAACCGTAGCAGGTGCGTTCGGTTGTGCCGTAGCAGGTGCGTTCGGTTGTGCCGTAGCGTTCGGAATGACTGTTAATTGTTATTCGTTGTACTAGTTTGCCGTCCACCCCTGAACATACTCAACTATCGGAAGAATGTATTTTTTATCAGAAATATCATATGAATGAGAAATCATTTCAGCCATATATTTTTCATCGTCTGTTTGATTTTTCCGAGATTTGAGCATTTTCACAAATAATTTCATCGCAAATTTACTCGGACCGTCCATTTTTTCATAGGCAAATCCACCTTGGCAATAAAAGGCCTTTGCATTCGTGCATTCAGCTGGAATAACAGTGGATAAAAATTTATCAATATCAGGATTCTCTCTGGGACTTCCCCCAACGGCAAATACTGCGAGGCATTTGTTGTTCCAAGAGGAAAACCTGTCCCAAAACCATTTTGACTTGCTGACGTTTCCGGCGCATACCCAGCTACCGAAAATTATTGCATCATATTTATCAAGATTCATTGATTTTGCATCTTTTATTGTACAACAGTCTGCCTTTAAAGCTTCCTTGAGCCACATCGCATACTTTTCTGTAAATCCAGTTTTTGAATTGTAAATTATAACTGTGTTCATAGCAGGTTCTCCTTAATCTTAATAAGATTCTTTTCCAGATGTGAAACTACACGAAAAGTTGATTTTATTTCTCTATCAGAAATTCCATCGTACAAGGTTTCAAGAAAATCCACTTCCCTTTTTGAATATTTTTTTCCAAGAACGACAGCATTTTCTGTGGCAACAATTCTCTTTTTTCGCATATCTTTTTCATCTGGAACTAATTCAATAAATTGTTTTTTCTCAAGTGATGTGAGGATTTCTTTTACACTTTGTCTTGAACACCCCATCACTTCGGCAATTTCGTTTGCGGTAGGAGGATTCTCATCAAAAAGATTGAGACATGCAAGAAGAAAAAACTGCTTACACGTTATTTCTTCATAAAAAGAATCCCCAGCCGCCTGTAAGCGATTGTGAAATGCAAAAAACAAACCGAACAGAGCCCTCTTTGCGTCCATCTGTTCTATAACTTCTTCAGCTTTCATAATTTCCCTTGGTACAATATGCAATATATTGCCTTTCTTTATATAAAGCATACCATTGAATCTTCTTCATGTCAATCATTTTTTTAGGTTATAGGCTTCTAGCAATTATCTGTTTCCAAAAATACCAAAAGAAGGCAGGAAAGTTAAATAAGGACTAAGAGTTTTAAACTAAATTCCCTTCCGCAAATAAACCATGTCCACCAACTGGATACCGCACTCAAAAATCAGATGGTCATAGTTTTTAGTAAAGAAATCTTTTACTACATGATGCCGTGCAAAGCCGCACTTCTCGTAAAAGGGAACAGTGAGCGGACTGTCTCCAGTACCGACTTGCAGGACAAAATAGTCACCTTTGAATTTTTCTTCCACGAATTGAATCAATTTTCTGCCATATCCTTTTCCATGACAATCAGGATTTGTCGCGATGTTTTTTATTTCAAGCATTCCCTCGCCTTCATCGGTGACGACAACTTCGCCTTTTACTCCGTCATCATCCAGAACGAACATTCTTCCCGAGTTCAAATATTTATCAACCATTTCTTCCTGTTCGTCTGCTAAAAGCAGCAGGTCGAGATATTGTTTTTTGTTTTCTGTAATTTCTTTTATTTGCATTTTCTGCTCAGTGATTTATTGTAGCAAAGATTAAAAAGACTGTCAGTAGCGCAATCCTCATATCGCCAAGAGTTTTGCCTTTTGGTTCGCCATAGATGAGGCTCTGGACAGGGCTGTGAGTGCAGAGTTGCTGGAAGGATTCTTTGAGGCGAGGAAGTCGGAGGTAAAGGCTATGAGCATAACAGAATTTGATTTGGACGAGTTCATCGGGAACCGCAGGGAAGAAGGTATTGCAATAGGCTTTGAAAAAGGGCGGTGCAGCATGATAATTGCCATGGACAGGCAGAATGTGCAAAGAAAGACGATTGCAGCCGTAGCGGGATTGAGTGAGGCAGAAGTCGAAAGCATTCTTGATGGGGCTACGGCTAAAGCTTAGAGCCCCCCAACTAATCCGCATCCTGCGAAGCTGGATGTCATTTGTAATGCAGGATGCTGGAAGACGAGTACAGCATCCTGATGACAGAGGAGTTCATGAACAAAGCGATTTCCGCCACGCACCCTGCCATAGCCCCCTCACGTGATGTGCCATCGTACCGCCACATGACCCGCCATCGTACCGCCACATGACTCGCCATCTCCCCCTCACGTGACCTGCCATCTCCCCTCACGTGATGTGCCATCGTACCGCCACGTGACTCGCCATCTCCTCCTCACGTGACCCACCATCGTACCGCCACGTGACCAACCATCGTACCGCCACGTGACTCGCCATCTCCTGCTTCTGAGGTTGCCATTCCTGCTGACGGGTACCGACGAAGTCGGTGCCATTGACTTTGCCGTAAACTTATTTTATTATGGCAGTGGAAACACACTGCAACCGATTGCCTGTCTTTAAACCGTATACAAGGAGACAGGCATTTTATGACAAACGGATCATTTACAACTCTTGACGGCGAAGCGTTCTACAAGATAGAGAACTACGACCAGATGGAGGATTTCTTTATGACCATCACGAGTTCCTCTGACATCTGGAACTTCTGTTGGTCACAGGGCGGTATTACCGCAGGACGCAGGGACGCAAATCATGCCATTTTCCCTTACTACACTGCTGACAAAGTATCGGACATGAAGTCCGTTACCGGTTCGTACACAGCCATTGCTGTCGACACAAACGGTCATACAGAGTTCTGGGAGCCCTTCGCATCGCTCATGTCGTCTTCGGGCGCCAGATTTCACAAAGACAACACGCTCAAACGCACCATATACAAGAATCTCAACGGCACAAAAGTCTGGTTCGAAGAGGAAAACCTTAGGCTCGGCCTCAAGTTCCGCTATGGCTGGACATCCAGCGCACAGTACGGACTTGTAAAACTCAGCCACATCGAAAACACCAGCGACAAAACAGTAACGCTCAAAATACTCGACGGATGCCGCAACATCATGCCGACACCAGTAACATCCGACATGCAGAACGGAAACAGCGTGCTGATCGACGCCTACAAAAAAACAGACATCGACGCGCAGTCAAATCTCGCGCTGTTCGCGCTTTCATCTGCACTCACCGATAAGGCGGAACCAAACGAAGGACTCTTGGCAAACACAGCGTGGTTTACGACTGAAGACAAAATCAGTGTATCACCTGCAGCAATCGAAGCATTCTTCGACTCAGACGGACAGAGCATTTCCTATCCGGAAGTATTGAAGGGAGAACGCGCAGCCTGTTACATTCTTCACACGAGTACGCTTTCCAGTGCAGCGTCAGACACGTGGGAACAGGCGTTCAACACCTCGCTTGATGCCTGCAAAATCATGGCGCTAAAAAAAATTATCAACGACAGAAGTGTCGCGCGCAAAGCACTGCTTGACGACTGCAAAGCCAGCGATGAGCTGATGACGCAGTACTTGAAGGAATCCGACGGACTGCAGAAAACTGCTGATACAATGGCGTGTGTACACCACCGCGCAAACGTCATGTTCAACATAATGAGGGGTGGCTTCTTCGCCGACAACGGACGGATAAACGGCCCGGATTTCGTCGCCTTCGTCAAAACAAGAAACACCAGACTGGAGCAGCCTGCAAAAGACGCGCTCGGCAATCTTGCAGAAAAGAATTCCCTGCCCCGCACTGTAATAGAAGAAAAAATCACCGCAACGGGAAACAAACAACTTGAACGGCTCTTCCAGGAATATCTGCCGGTCATCTTCTCCCGACGCCACGGGGATCCCAGCAGACCGTGGAACAAATTCACCATTGCCTTGACGGATTCCAACGGAAACCCCATCCTCAACTACGAGGGAAACTGGCGGGATATCTTCCAGAACTGGGAAGCCCTGCTCCACTCATACCCCGCATACACAAAAAGCGTTGTGGCAATCTTCGCCAGCTCCATGACAATCGATGGCTTCAACCCGTACAGAATCACAAAGAGTGGCGTTGACTGGGAGACACCGGACCCCTCAGACCCGTGGTCACAATACGGCTACTGGGGAGACCATCAGGTTATCTACCTGCAGAAATTGCTCGAACTTCTGCAGGATTATGACAAACAGTCCCTCGACACCATGCTTTCTCAGCAGATGTTCACAAGCGCAAATGTTCCGTACAGACTCAAAAGTTATAAGGACATCTGCGCAGACCCCAGAAGTTCGCTCATCTTTGACAAGCAGCTGAGCGACAGGCTGATTGCAGAAAGCAGAACGATCGAAACCGACGCAAAGATGGTGAAGAATGCTTCGTCCCAGCCGGCTCTGGTAAGCCTTACCACAAAACTGCTTCAGATACTCATCGCCAAAACGGCGAATCTCGTCCCCGGCGGCGGTATCTGGATGAATACCCAGCGCCCTGAGTGGAACGATGCAAACAATGCATTGGCAGGATGGGGACTGTCCGTCGTGACAGTCTGCTATCTTGAACGGATGCTCACCTTTCTCTCAAAGCTTTACAGTGAAATATCTCAGACACAATTCTCCGTACCGGCAGCGGTTGCCGTCTGCGTCAAAAAACTTTCTGCCTTGTACCAAAACGCGCACGACGAAGTCTTTACTGACGCAGC
>CADBRT010000073.1 GCA_902797055.1 uncultured Spirochaetaceae bacterium | reverse complement strand
GGATTTTCAGTGATTATCATAGCGGGCTTGGTCTGTTTCTTGAAGCGGTTGGCATATATAAAATCCTTTGAAAATGCATACAAAACCGTCGATGCAAAAGTCGTTGATATCCACTACGTAAAGGACCGGTGCGGGGTCGATGTCGAATTCATGTTCAACGGAGAAAACTGTAAAAAACACTTTGCCCTGTTCAACAACAACCAGACAAAATACGTCCACATGGACTCACAAGTACAACTGCTGGTAAAAGATGACAATCCAAAAAACTGCCTGATTCAGGATTTGTATTTCGATTAATTTGTGTTTTTCTCCGTTAGGGTTTATACTGAACACATGCGGAAACACAAAGTCACTATTTCTAGCCTGATTATAAAACTGCCGTTCTATCTGGTAGTGTTCTGTGCAATCCTGTGCCTCGTCAACGGACTGTCCGGCTACCATGTGTTCAAATCGCTGTTTGAAAAGCAGTACAAGGACACGACGGAGCAGATTGCCGATACGGCACTTTCCTACATCGACGGGGACAGAATCCCCTATTACGCCCAAAACCCGGTTGAGGACGTGCAGTGGTGTGACACCTTCCTCAAACTCGATGAACTGACAAAGACCGCTCAACTGGCGTTCATCTATGTAACCGTTCCAGACGAAAAATTCGAATCGCGCATCTACATTTACGACACCGTGCACCCGCAGGTTGTCAACGGCAAAGTCTACCCGCTCGGCAAAGTGAACACGCTCAAAACATATTCCCCGGAGCGCATCGAAGAACTGAAGCGGGTCATGTACGACGGAACCTCCGGCATCCAGTTCGCCTACACCAAAACAGGCGGGCACGTGACGACATCCATTCCGGTGCGCAACTCCTCCGGTGACATCGTCGCCATACTGAGCGTCGTCAAGCCCATGAGCGAAGTAAAGGAATTCAAAACCCAGTACCTGCGCTCCACGTTCATCACGTCTGCAACATTCACCATCATCTTCGCCGTCATCTACATCCTGATACTGCTCTACCGCGTCATCAAGCCGCTGGTGCTGATTACCAACGAAACCGCGGAGTTTGCCCACCACCGGGGTGCGCTCACTGGCGCACTCGACAAGATCAGAGGCACCGATGAACTTGCCACCCTCGCGCGCGCGGTAGAAAAGATGAGCGTGGATATGAACAAGTACATCGCCGATTTAACGCACACCACCGCAGAAAAAGAACGCCTCAGCGCGGAGCTAGACGTCGCCACACAGATTCAGGCGAACATGCTCCCTCGGATTTTCCCGCCATATGAAAACCATCAAGAGCTGGAGTTGTTCGCTTCCATGGATCCGGCAAAGGAAGTAGGCGGAGATTTCTACGACTTCTTTATGATAGACAACGACCACTTTGCTGTAGTTGTCGGGGACGTAAGCGGAAAGGGAGTTCCCGCGGCGCTCTTCATGGTCGTCGCCAAAACACTGCTCAAAAATGTCGGATTGCACGCGGAAGGGCCTGCAAAGGTCTTTGAACAGGTGAACAACCAGCTGTGCGAAGGAAACGACGCGGGGCTGTTCGTCACCTGCTGGATGGGTGTCCTGACGCTCAGCACCGGAGAGCTCAGATTCGCAAACGCAGGACACACTTCACCTGTCTGGTATCACAACGGGGAAGCCGAGTACCTGCAAGTCAAACCGAACCTTATGCTCGCCGGCATGGAGAACATGAAATATCAGGAACATTCCATCACCATTAACCATGGAGACCGGCTCTTTGTTTATACAGACGGAGTGACAGAGGCGACAAACGCCAACAACGAGCTGTACGGAGAAGAACGGCTGCTCTCTTCCATAAAGCAATTGAAATCGAAGTCCTCGAAAGAATTTCTGGCAGGAGTCCGCAGGGATATCGACGCATTCGTCGGGGACGCGCCTCAGTTCGATGACATCACAATGCTGGAGCTGGTTTTACAATGAAACTATTTGAAACAAAAATTTTTGAAGCGACAGATGAAAACATGGAAGCCGTCAATGACTTCATCCACTGCATGATGCCAGCGGACTGTCCCGTACCGTTTTTGAGCAAACTCGACCTTGCGGTGGAAGAAATCTACATCAACATAGCCCACTACGCCTACCAGCCGGAGTCGGGCACCGTCGAAATATGCTGCTGCATAACCTCTGAAGAAGACGCGGAGGTTCCTACCGTTTCAATCACGTTCAGGGACAAGGGGAAACCATTCAACCCGCTGGAAAAAGCAGACCCCGACATTACGCTTTCAGCAGATGAAAGGAACATCGGCGGTCTGGGAATCTTTCTGACCAAAAAGTTCATGGATGAAGTCACGTACACCTATGAAAACGGCCAGAACACGCTGAGAATCAGCAAAAAAATCAGTCAATAATGGAGAGCACGCCGTCCATTCCGGTGGCGGCGAAAACCTGCTTACAGAAATCAGAGGGATGTGCAATGGACATCTTTCCGCCCACGCCTGCCATCAGCTTGTGGGCAAGAAGGACGACACGCAGCCCCGCACTGGAGATATATTCGACATTGCTTAAATCCAACGCCAGAATTTTGGCGTTCTTCGTACATTCCTTCAACTTGGACTCAAGCTGGGGAGCAGTCGTCGTATCCAACCGTCCAGCTACCTGCAGAATAACATTTTCATCGCTTTTTGTTTCCGTAATAGTCATATTTCCTATTTTCGCATTTTATCTGAAAAAGTCAACCTTATTTTCTTTCGATTTTAGCCATATTGTAGTATAATGGGATAAAACGGGAGAAATCAAATGGTATGTTCTAAATGCGGCGCAGAAATCGGCGCAAATTTTAAATTCTGCCCCCAGTGCGGTACACCTGTTCCGGAGGAACAGAAAAGCAAGCAGGAACAGACACCTGCAGCTGAAATAATGGCTGTCGCAAGCAGCAATGTCCCCCAAATGGTGACGATTCCCGGAGGTTCGTTCATCATGGGAACAAATGAATTCAACAGGAAAGTCTCGCTGCTCGGCTTCATGCTGTCGGCAACCCCCATCACCCAGAAGCAATATGAATACATAATGGGCAAAAACCCTTCAAAACTGGTCGGAAGCGACAAACCGGTGGAATGCGTAAACTGGTGCGAAGCCCTCATCTTCTGCAACGCCCTCAGTATGGAGCAGCACTTGGTGCCCTGCTACAGCATAGGCAATGCGACGGATTTAAGCGCGTTTGAAAGCAACAGCCCGCTGTGGAAGCGGGTCGCCTGCAACTTCACCGCCACCGGCTTCCGTCTGCCGACAGAAGCGGAATGGGAATACGCGGCGCGTGGCGGCAAGGACAGCAGTCCGAACGAATTCGCCGGCAGTGACGACATCAATGAGACGGCATGGTACGGGGAAAACAGCAATGTAAGCACGCACAAAGTCAGCACCAAAAAGCCGAACAACCTCGGCCTCTACGATATGTGCGGAAACGTTTCGGAGTGGTGCTGGGACTACCTCGGGGAACTCGGCGCACAGCCCATGACAAACCCGCACGGCCCCAAGATGGGAAACCTGCACGTCAAACGCGGCGGAAGCTGGCTTGACGATGCCCAGCAGTGCTCGGTCTTCTACCGCAGCGGCAGCGCACACACCGGCAAGAGCAGCAGCCTCGGCTTCCGCGTGTGCCAGTCAACCATCGAATCCGTCATGTAACATAAAAACGTTTGAAAGTCTTCTTGTTGCCAATAAGTCCCAAACAAACTATACTGGGCATCTATGGAAACGATTGAGATATTACGGCAACTTGCCATCATCATTGTTTTTGCCAAGCTGTTTGGGCTTGCAGCAAGAAGACTCAAAGCCCCGCAGGTAGCGGGTGAAATCATAGCGGGTCTCCTCATTGGCCCCAGCCTGCTCGGATGGGTGCAGGCAAACGACTTCCTTTCCGGCATGGCGGAAATCGGCGTCATCATGCTCATGTTCAATGCTGGATTGGGAACCAACATAAACGACCTCAAAAAAAGCGGGGTCAAAGCAACCATAATCGCCTGTGCAGGAGTTTTTGTACCGCTCATTGCGGGAACCATTCTCTTTATGGGGTTCTATGGTTTCGACCGCATTGGTTCCGAAAAATTCTACCGCGCGCTCTACATCGGCACCATTCTTACCGCTACGTCAGTCAGCATAACTGTACAGACGCTCAAGGAACTCGGCAAACTTTCAAACTTCGTGGGACAGACCATCATGAGCGCTGCAATCATCGACGACGTCATCGGCATTCTTGTGCTCACTTTCGTCATAGGTTTCAAAGACCCGAGTGCGGACATCATAAAAGTTATACTCCAGACGCTGAGCTTCTTTGCGTTCGCCATAATCACCGGATTCCTCTTCTACAAAGTATTCAAGCACTTTGAAAAGAAATATAAACACACCAGACGCATTCCGATTGTCGGGCTCGCACTCGCTTTCGTCATGTCCTATGTGGCGCAGAAATATTTCAACGTCGCCGACATCACCGGTGCCTACATCGCAGGAGTCATCCTCTGCTCTACAAAGGACTCCGATTATATCTCCCGCAAGATGGACATCAACTCTTACATGCTCTTCGGTCCGGTGTTCTTCTGCTCCATCGGATTGCAGACAAACGTCCGCACCGTCGATATGTCCATCATGCTGTTCTCCCTCGCCTTCGTTGTAGTCGGCATGCTCTCAAAGGTCATCGGCTGCGGCTCCATTTCACGTCTTTTGGGCTTCAACGGCACCGACAGCCTCAAAATCGGCTGCGGCATGATGACACGCGGCGAAGTCGCACTGATTGTCGCCCAGCGCGGCTTGGCGGCAGGACTGCTTGAACACGCATTCTTTACCGCCGTCATCCTGCTCATCATCGTCAGCTCCATCGCAACACCGATACTCCTCAAAGCCATCTATTCTCGAGACCCGCAGAAAGCCTGACAGAACAACGGGTACTGACGCTGCTCAGTACCCGTATCTGCGCAATGTCCCCTCTCATCCTCCAGTTTTACCGACAAAATCCTACCAAAACAGTAGACGAATTGTGTACAATTTATTATCTTGTGTTCTGTTCACACAACGAGAAACAAGATGATAGACGACAGGCTTTTACATATACTGATTGATTCAATCCCCAAGATACTGATTCCGGGACTCACCATGACCATCCCGCTGACAGTTATTGCGTTCGCAATCTCGCTCGTCATAGCAATCTTCACCGCCCTCGTACAGTTCGCTCGCGTCCCTGTCCTGAAGCACATCGCACGGTTTTACATCTGGGTGGCGAGGGGAACCCCGCTGCTCGTACAGCTGTACCTCGTGTTCTACGGACTGCCGGATTTAGGAATCATGCTGAACCCGTTTGCCGCCGCCGTCGTCGTCTTTTCGTTGAATGAAGGGGCGTATGCCGCGGAAACCATACGCGGCGCGCTGGAGTCCGTCCCCAAAGGCCAGATTGAAGCCGGCTACTGCGTGGGGATGTCCTACCCGCAGATTATACTCCGCATCGTATTGCCGCAGGCTCTGCGCACCGCAACACCGCCGCTGTCCAACGAAATCATTGCCATGGTAAAAGACACCTCGCTCGCCGCAAACATCACCGTGACGGAGATGTTCATGTCCACACAGC
>CADBRT010000072.1 GCA_902797055.1 uncultured Spirochaetaceae bacterium | reverse complement strand
TTGCACGTTGTGTGTGTACGCCCAGAACATAAGCCCTAGCTAAACCAAGCCCCTGTGCTGCAATGTATACCGCAACACAGGGGCGTTTTTGTTTACTGTGCCCATGCCTCCATGCATTGCACGGAGCTCAGTGATGATAAGCTGGTCACGCGACCGGAAGCCGCGTATTACACGGAAGCTCTAGACGTTGTGTCCGGCTCTTCCCTGCATGTCCTTGTAAAAGTATAGCACGGAAGTTCTGGAGGCCGGCAGGGTGTCAGAACTTACTGTCTGCATTTTCTTCGATAATGAACTCGACGAGGCTTGTTAAGTCCCGCTTCTGCTTTGCAGAAATATATTCATACCGTTTCAGACCGCGTGCAGAATAGTCCGCGTGGATGTCAGCGTCAAGCAGTTGGAAGAGTCTGTTCCGTATCTCGCTGACAGAATACGGGTCGAAATACAGCGCAGCATCTCCGCATACTTCCGGTATGGAAGATGTGCCTGAGGCTGCAACTGGAGCACCGTGTTTCATGGCATGAATCGGAGGATAGCCGAACCCCTCGTTCAATGACGGATAAATGAAGGCATACTGCTTTTCTGTCAGAAGATTCAGCAGCGGGCGTTCAATATAGTCCAAGAAAACGAAGCGCTTTTTATTTTTTATGCCGTGAAGAAACACCGAGGGGTTCGTGACACCGGTAACGACCGCTTTGTAGCCGTCGGCGTACTTCGTCGAAAAGAGGCTGTCCAATGCTGCAACAGCACGGATGGTATTCTTTATCCATCGGGCGGCGCTGGTCATGAGAAAATACTTGTGCTCTTCAATTCCAAGTTCCTGCAATGCGTCAGCGTTTTCTTCGACTTCCTCTTCCCTGTAGTTGTCCAGCTGGTCGAAGGTAGGGGAGGCGAACACAGGAACGTGAATGCCCATAGCTTCCGGGTAGAAACTGCGGATTGAAGCGAGCGAATGGTTTGAAATGGTTATAATCTGGATTCTCGGATCCCAAATTATCTTTCCGTTAATGAGCCACATCTTGCGCCGGTACAGCCCTTTGAAAATGTGTTCATTCAAAAAACTCTTGCATCGGTGGAACGGGTTTGTTTCGTATCGGTGCATTGTATAATCCGTAGGCATTTCAACAGTACGCAACCCGTGAACCGTTGTATACACGCGGACATCATCGAGCGGCCATTTCTGACTTAAGTTCAGCATGGCGGAATATGCACGCTGGAGGTTGTTGTCCTTTACAATCTTTAAAAGCGGTGTTTTGTTTATGTCAAAAAGCGGAATGTTGAACATCCGTATTTTTTCCAGCAGTTGCGGGTTGATATAGGACTTTGCATCGTACACGCAGTACAGGGACACCCGGTCAAGATAGTCCAAAAGTTTGAAAAAAACTACCTCGCCGTAGGCTCCTCCTCCGTGGAACTTACTTTCGGGGGAAGGTTGTGTCGCTGTAAGGTCGTACAATAATCGCATGGTTTTCCCACTATATCGTACAGAAGCGTTTGTTTCAATACAGCGCCTTTTGTACGTCTCAGTGTAAAAAAGCGAGCAAAGATTCTTTCCCCGCTTGTGTTTGTCAGTGATGAACACAAAGCTTACAGCAAGATAAAAGATCCGTTCATCCTTGAGCAGATTGCGCAAAAGCATTGAACACGGGAGGTTTTTGTCTTATATCCTTTTGACGAGCATAAAAAGCTGTTTACGGGTTATGGTGGTGTAAACGGGACGTCCGTGAGGGCAGTGCGGATCGGGCAGTGCAAGGGCGAGGTTTGCAATCCATGCGGCTGTATCTCGGTCAAGAACATCGCCGTCTTTGACTGCTGCACGGCATGCAGTGGAGGCGGCTACTGCATTTATCATGTCAGTGGGAGTGATTCTTCTGTCCAAAAGGTCTTTTTTGAGGTCTTCTTCCGTTCCTTTCCATCGTATAGGAACTGTCGTGAATTCCCATGTTCCGTTGCCCCTGTTTTTTCCGGTAAATCCCGCTTCTTCCAACTTGGCTTGCAGTTGTTCGAGGTAGTTGTCATCAGAAGTACTGTCCGTTTTTACCGTGTAGGGATAGAGCAATGCCTGTTTTTGCCCTGCGTCCTCCATTATTTTATTGTACAAATAGCGTTCATGGGCAGCGTGCTGGTCAATGATGTACAGGACATCGTTTTTTTCCGCTATCAAAAAAGATCCAAGTGTACTGCCGACAAAGTGAAATCCGTCTTCTTCACTTTGGAGCTGTTCCGTATAGTTTGGTTTTGTGATATGTCCTTCTACCGAGGCATTTTCGACGCTGTCGAGGATGTGTTGCATTCCCTGAGAAAAATCTTTCATCAGGCTGTGCTCTTTTTGGTCGAAGAACTTGCTTCGTGCGTCACTTTCAAAGGTGTGACTTGGTTTGTAAGATGGCTGTATCAGCCTTTCCGTTACGCTTGCGCCCGATTTTCCAGAGAAATGAGGAATGTTGTTTTCATATTGCGTTGGAGCAGAAACATACCGCTCTTCATTTCCTTCAAATGCAAAGGCTGCATTCTGCGGAGAGTTTTCGTCATTCTGCTCGATGATGTTTTTGACTGTGTATTGCTTGAAGAAATTCCGTGTGGTTACGCTGACGCTGTGATGCAGGGGAGCGAGGTCTTTAAATTTCGCTTCCCGTTTTGCCGGATGAATATTGAAGTCGACGAGCGACGGATCCATTTGGACTAGCAGACAGGCTGCCGGATGCAATCCGTTTGGAAAATACCCCTGACAGCCGTATTCTATGGCTTGAACAAGGGAATACTCTTGTATTCTGCGACCGTTCACATAGATGAAGATGTCTTTCCGTGAATTCCGTGTAACAGCCGGTTCTCCCAGAATCAAGGTGAACGACCAGTCCTCTTTACTGTCATTGGATGATTCCGACAGTTCGTAAAAGAGTTCGGGAGATTCTTTGAACCCCATGCTGTCGACGAATCGTTCACAAAGCGTTTGATCTGCACAGAGGTTCAGTTTGTCCTGTCCATCTATAATAAGGTTGAATGCAATGTCTGGGCGGGGAATCGCTTTTTCTGCAAAGGTGGTGCGGCACATCATGGCCTCGCTGGCCGGCCGCTTGAGAAATCGTCTGCGGGCGGGAAAATTTTCAAACAGTCCTGCAGTCTGAACAATACAGCCTTTGACAGGGGAAACCTGTGTCATGGTATGGTCTTCTGTGACGGAAGCGGACATCCGCCAGGTTCCGCTTGTTATCTGTAATCTGCTGACTGCCGCCATGGATGACAGTGCTTCTCCGCGGAAGCCGAGCGTTGTCAGGTTCAAAAGATCTGCTTCTGTTGAAATTTTGCTCGTCGCATGCGGTCTGGCGCAGGCAAAAAGGTCTCCTTTGTCCATGCCGCACCCGTCATCTATGACACGTATTTTATCGATGCCGCCGCTTTCGATTTCTACGATTATTCGCCTTGCTCCGCTGTCAACTGCATTGTCTAGCAGTTCTCTGACGATTGCGCTGGGCCTGTCTATGACTTCTCCCGCTGCAATTTTCCGGGCGACTTCCGTGTCGAGCTGTCGTACTGCCATCAGACGTTTCGGGTTCCGTTTATTTCAGTGGAACCGGTGAACAGTTCCAGAACCGGTTCAGCTTCTTTTTTTGCCTTCGGTGTACGTTTTTTCGTTGTCTTTTTATCATCCTGTTCTGGAATGTCCTCTGTTTCTTCTGTCGCTTTTCCGCTCATCAGAATTTGGACTTTTCCTTCTATGTCATCCAGTGTCTTTTCCATGTCCTTTGCAAGTTTTATGCCCTCTTCAAAATCTTTCAGGGCATCTTCAAGGGTGATATCGCTTTTCTTTATGTCTTGGGTGAGCTGTTCCAGCCTTTCCAGATTCTTTTCGAAATCTTTCATACCTCTATCCTATCATACTTGGCGAAAAAAGTAACAGTCTTTTGCAAGTTGCTTTTTTATTTTTATTGAAACTCTAAAGATTACAGTTAATTTTCCGATAATTGAAATGATATAGTATCTTTAATGTCGGTTTCTGGTAAGTTTTACAGAGGTAACATTGAAAAAGGGTGGGAAGGAAGACTATGAAAAAGGGGTTTATGCAAGCGTTGCGGGATACGCTTAAGAAAACCGCACAGACATTATTCGCTTCTGAGCAGGTTCCTGAGCAGAAAAAAGAAAAGCCTGTTGAAACTGAGCAGGTGAATCCGGCTTCTGCAAACGAAACCTTTGTACGTGATATTTCGGAATGTGTTCCGACAGAAGATTCTGAGAATCAGATTTCGCAGACTGATAATGTCAAAGTCGATGAAAATGGTGCGCCGGTTGTGACTCTTAAGCACGATTTGCTCGTGCGGGTGCTCAAATCTCAGGATGAATTGCTTGATTCAATTCTTAAGGAGCAGGGGAAACTCCATAAGAATGTGAAAAACCGCAAATGGGAGAATTTGCAGGCTTCCATATCTAATCTTCAGGTGATGAGCGACAGGTTCGTTGCTTTGGACGATGAACGTGAGAAGATTGCCGGTGATGACAGAGGTGTCTATTTTGATCAGGATGTAGAGCCTGTTCTCGTCAGTTTGCGCAGTAAGCTCGCAAAGAGCAAGATTGAAAATGAAGCGCTTCGGAATTATGTCGGCGCAACAAAAGACTTTATCGGAAACATTATAGAAGAATGTTTCGTAAAGCGTGGTTCAACATATTCAGCCTCCGGCAAGATGGTGCGTCCGGAGATTGACAGTATGCTTGTAAATACAGAAATGTGAATCGGAAAAAGAATCGCATAATTATTTAATAGAAGAAATCCGGGTGGGATACGACTGGAGGAAGTAACAAATGTCAGGTACTTTTGCAGGAATTGAACTTGGAAAGCGCAGTCTTATGGCACACAGCACGCAGATTCAGACTGCTGGCCACAATATCTCTAATGCAACTACTGAGGGATACAGCAGGCAGAGGGTCAATGTCACGACGATGGATCCTCTTGACCGCCCTGATTTGTCACGAGCAGAAGTATCTGGACAGATTGGGCAGGGAACCAATGTTGCAAGTATTACCCGCGTGAGGGACGAGTTGCTCGACACCCGTATAATAGCCCAGACGAATGAAGAATCCTACTGGGAGACACGGGATAATTATTATGCCATGATTGAGCAGATTTACAATGAACCTGATGAAGTTTCTGTCAGAAGTAATATGGATAAGTTCTGGCAGAGCTGGCAGGAGCTTTCAAAAGATCCGGGCAGTGATGCCGCCCGACAGGCCGTTGTTACACGCGGTGAGAATCTCACCAATTCAATCAAACAGAACAATATGGGGCTTATGGCCATTGGCAATCAGATCAACGGTGATATCAAGGCTAGAGTAAAGCAGGTCAATGACCTCAGCCGTCAAATTGCTGATATAAATGGTGAGATTGTACGTAGTACTGCACTCGGTGACAATCCGAATGATTTGATGGACAGACGCGACTTGTTGGTAGAAAAGCTTGGAAAGATAATAAACGTGACTGTCGACCGTTCCGATCCTGATGAATTCCTTGTGCACACTGATGGACAGATGATTGTGCAGGGAAGCCTCTCACGTCAGATTGATGAAGTGACAGATCTCGACAACAATGCTTATACGCGTCTTGTCTGGCATGATACAGCTGTTCCAGCTTCATTCCGCGGCGGAAGTCTTGGCGCCTTGGTAGAGCTCCGCGACAAGGATATCCGCAGTGAACTCCAGTCACTTGATACAATGACTTTGAACTTCGCTGATTTGGTGAATGATATCCATCGGAACGCTATTGGAAAAAACAATGTCACAGGACTTGATTTCTTTACTGAGCATCCTTTTGTTGAGAACACAAACGGCAACTATGACAGAGACGGTGACGGTGCTGTAGATCATTCATATGTATTCAGACTCACTGGTGCCCATACATTGAAACCTCAGGAGCAGATTGGTCTTCAAGGCACAATGACATTCAACGGTACGGAAGGTAATGTTTCTGTAACCTATTATCCGACAGACACTGTTGAGGATGTTATCAACCGTATCAATGACAGCAATGCCGAGGTAAAAGCTTATCTCGACCGAAATTCAAACCTTGTGCTTAAGGCGACGACTTCACAGTCTATGAGTAATCCTGATTTCGTAATCAGGCATGTTGAAGACAGCGGTATGTTCCTCACTGGATACAGCGGCATTTTGGGGGGAAGCGGTGCTCAGGGGGCGTTTGACTGGAATCAGGCAGATGCTGTCAATGCTCTTGCTGATGCTCAATTCTCCGTTACTCCTGTGATGAATCCTTCGGGATATTTGGTTGTCAATCCACGGATTCAGAATGATGTGCAGAGTGTTGCCGCTGCGTTTGAAAACAGTCAGGGCAGGGCGGAACCTGATGACGGACGCGCTGCTGTGGAGATTGCAGCTGTCCGTAATTCAAAGATGATGGTCGGCAGCGACAGAACCTTTGATGATTATTTTGCGGATACAGCTACAAGAATTGGATTACGTGGTGAACAGGCTGCAAATATGTATGCCAGCAAAAATGCTATCATGACTGATATGCGTGATTTGCGCGACAGTATAAGCGGTGTCAATATCGATGAAGAGCTTGCGGACATCATCAAATTCCAGTACGGATATGAGGCTGCTGCAAAGTTTGTAAGCGTTCAGGATGAACTCTTAAATACATTGATAAACAGAATCGGTGGTTGATTTTACAGGGATAGTAGCAAAGGAGTGTAAAGAGTATGAATAGAATCAGTTCCCAGATGAACAGTGTTGATACACAATATTACCTGCGTAAACAGGAAGTACAGCAGAATGTGTATAACAGACAGGTTGGCAGTCAGAGTAAAATAGGTTCCTTACGGGACGATCCGATCGCTGCTGGTCATCTGATCCGCTATGAATCCTATGTTTCCCGCATCAATCAGTTTCAGAAGAATGCAGAAACGCTTTCCGATCAGTTTCAGATTCGTGAAGGATATGTCAACCAGAATCTGCAAATTATGCAGCGTGTACGTGAGCTTGCTGTCAGCGGTGCAAACGGTTTGAAAACAAGCGATGATCTTAAGAATATGGCAAGTGAGGTTGATGAACTTCTGAAGGAGCTTGTACAGAATGCAAATGCTGTCGGTCCTGACGGAAACAGTCTGTTTGCCGGAACTCGTACAAAGACTACTGCTTTTGATGTGTCTATGGGGAACGTTCCCGGTGCTTCTGAACCTCTGATTGAAAAGGTCATGTACAACGGAAATATCGCTCAGAATTCTATCGAAGTCGATGAAAACCAGTTTATGAAGGTTGACAACAGCGGAAACAAGATTTTCTGGGCAGAACCGCAGCGTCTCATTGGTCGCCGAGATTTGACGCAGTGGCAGTCTGATGCAGATAATGTTATCAATATCGATGGTATAGATATCGCTATCAATCGTGGTGACAATATTTACTCTGTCATTGCAAAGATTAATGACAGCGGTGCTGCTGTAAAGGCTGTAATCGACCCTGTTTCCAACGGTCTCGACTTGGAGACGACAGATGCACATCAGATTTGGCTTGAGGATAAAACTGGTTCCGTACTTGAGGAAATCGGCTTCATAAAGGACAAGAGCCAGCAGCCACCATATAATCTGGCAGGTAACGTCAGTTCTTCCGGCGGTTCAATTTTCGATACCGTTATTGCACTCCGTGACTCCATGCTGAAGGGAGATTCTGAGGCGATCGGTACCAAAGTTCTCGGTTCAATCGATGAAGGCATCTCCAATATGACCAACCGTCTTGCAAAGTCTGGAAGTGATTATGAGCGTGCTCAGAATAATATCACTCGTTCGCAGGTAACAAGCTTGAATGTGACACAGATGATCAGCAGAGAAGGTGATATTGATATAACTAAGACAATCACTGATATGAAGATGTTGGAGTTGGTCAACGAAGCCACTTTGAGCAGTGCTGGAAGAATGTATTCTACAACACTGCTTGATTACATGAGATAAAAAACACGGGTACAGAGGGGAACATGCAGGTACAGACAAAGACAATGGGAACAGTCGAAATTGCTGACGAGCAGTGCATTACGTTGCCGTTCGGTCTTTTCGGCTTTGAAGATTATCACGATTTCGCTCTTATTGATTGCAAACTGAAGCCTTTTATTTGGTTGCAGTCTTTGGAAGACCATAATTTGGCTTTTTTGCTTATCGATCCGTTTCTCGTCAGAGATGATTATGAGGCTGATGTCGATGACAAGGAGCTTTCAAAGATTGGAATCGATGATCCTTCTAAAGTGCTTGTCCTTTGCATTGTTACTGTTCCTAATGACGGTTCCCCTGTTACCGCTAATTTGCGCGGTCCGCTTATAATAAACAAGCGGAATCGTCAGTGTATGCAGGCCATTTTAAATGATTCAGCTTGGACTACAAAAGAAGGTATTTTGTCGGCTTTGAAGCGAAAGGAGGGTAACTGATGCTTATCCTTTCCAGAAAAATCGATGAAAAAATAAAAATAGGTAACGATATAACCCTTACTATCATTGAAGTGAAGGGTGAACAGGTTAAGATTGGGGTTGAAGCTCCTAAGAATGTAAAAGTTTACCGGCAGGAAGTGCTCGAAGCAATTCAAAAAGAGAACAAGGCTGCTGCGAGTTCTTCTTCGGAAGAAAAACTCGCTACATTGCTTTCTCGTTAGTTTCCCGCCGTTTTATTTTTCTGCTCAAGGACAAGTTCGGCTTCGCTTTTTCTGACATAAAGCGGACCGTCGTAGTCTTTGAGCGGTTCTTTTTTATTGCGTATCATATCTTCGGCTATTTCAAAAAGGTTGTCTGCAGCATCTGCTTCCGGGGAAAAACAGTGGATTGTATAGAGCGGTGTTTCTTCCAACGCTCTTTCACAGAACACCCGCGCACCCGGTCCGCATACTAGTACAGAAGTCTCTGGATCCATCTGCTTGATGATTTCATCCATCGGCTTATCATCAGGTTCTGAAAGTTTCTGTCCATGAACAAAGAACTGGTAGAAGTACTCGTCTTCTTTTGCTTCAATGACGCTGAGGACAGACTCTATCGCTCGTTTATAAGGCCACGCATAACTTTCGAGGGATGGGACTCCGTACACAGGTGTGCCATGAGCCAAAGTAAGTGCTTTGAGTGTACTCAATCCAAGACGGAGACCGGTGAATGTTCCTGGACCGGAAGTGAGCACTGTATAGTCCAAATCGCATGCCTGCAGTCCTATTTCTTTCATAATGAAATCTATTGCCGGCAATAGTTTCTCCGACTGTTTGATACCAATATCGTAGACCAGTTTTACTTTTTTTTCATCGCGTTTTACGGCTATTGCGAGTCGTGAGACGGCACAATCTATCGCTAATCCGTTCATTCTATATCCCCATGATTCCAGTTTTCAATCTTTATCTCTCGTTTGTCGCCTTCTAACGGTTTGATTGTCATGTATATTGTTTTTTTCGGCAGTTCAGAAGCGACTTTTTCGCTCCATTCAATGATGCAAACTCCGTCTCCATACAGCATATCTTCGACACCAAGATTGATGAAATCCTCCGCACTGTCCAAGCGGTAGACATCCATGTGGTACAAAGTCATCTTTTTGCCTTCGTATTCGCTTATGAGGCAGAATGTCGGGCTTGTTACTGTGTCATCGATACCCAATGCTTCCGCAATGCCCTTTGTAATCGTTGTTTTTCCTGCTGCAAGGGTTCCTGTCATGGCTATGACATCCCCTGGAACTAAAAGTGCACCAATTTTCCTGCCGAGGTTTATTGTTTCCTCGGCTGAGTGTGTGTGAAAAGTCATGTGATTGCCTGTGGAATTAGAGTCAGTTTTCTTTTTAGGGGAGTTTGT
The DNA here is from genome assembly GCA_902797055.1 of uncultured Spirochaetaceae bacterium. GTDB lineage: Bacteria > Spirochaetota > Spirochaetia > Treponematales > Treponemataceae > Treponema_D. The sequence continues at coordinate 28,341 of CADBRT010000072.1, read as the reverse complement.
TTCCCTTTTCCAACGTACAGATATAATCTTTCAGTGCTTTTATAATGGGGAGTAGAGGGTAGTCAAGATCCCTTGGCAAAGACTCTACATTGATGGTTTTACCACCAAGCGGATTCATTTCAATAAAGAAGTTGAAGGGAAAAGATACCTGTTTTGATAGGAACTCAACTACAGCAGTAGCCTTATACCGATTGATGTAATAAATATGGCTTTCATCACGTACTATTGATGTAATTTCTGCTATCCTCATGATTATATTATTCTACTACATAATTTATGAAAAAACAATACAAGAAAGAAAACCGTTTGCAAAAACTGAATAAGTTTTGCAAACGGCTGTAAAGTAATACATCAAGTATCGTATTCATATATGAATGCAGAAATCTTATTCTTTGTATCTATATCGATATCCACATATTTTACGTGGAGAATGTATTGCTTGTTGTCCGGTGATTTTATAGTACCGACTATGTAGCCTATAGCATTATATTTCAACTCAGCTTCGCTTGACGTGTCTGTTGTAAAGTTGATGCTTAAGTACTGTCCCTCTTTTATAGGGAGACTGCAACAAAGTCGGCATCCGTCAGCAGATATATTCTGCATCTTTCCTTCGTATTTCTTTTCAAGAATTTCGAAATCCTGACTTTTTCCTTGGTTTATAATCTTTGCAGCGGAGAACATACAGGTGTTTTCCAAGTGCTTTCGCTTTGAACCGCGCCTTTGGACATAAGACAAGGTGTTGTTGCTCGAAGCGATAAGGATATACTTGCCTGACTTTTCCTCTTCGTATCGTACGACGCGGGTCAGCAATGTGTATATAGTTCCAGCTTCTGTCTTAAAGGTCAGCACGAATTTGCTCAATCTTTGCGGTTTTGATTCACTTTTTGCGAAAGATGTAGGAATCGCCAGAATAAGTCCGGACTGGTCGTTGCGTTCCAGTGTCAACGTCCATTTGTTTGATTTCTCATCGATGAAGGTGAATTTCTGCCCCTGTTTCAAACTTCTGGTTGATGTTACGAGTGTAACTGCATCATGGGCACGCTCAAGTTTAAAAAGCATCTTAAAGAATTTGTCCAAATCCTCGCCGGATGCGTTTTTTGCTTTCATTTCGTCATACTGCTGGCGGCAAAGGGCTTTGATAGCTTCTTCATCTCTGATGAGATATTCAATATTGCGGGGTTTGAATTTTTGGCATATCTGCTTGAGGAGCTTCTTTTCTTCGTCATCGAGCTTCGCGAGGAGTGAAACATTTTCTATATTTTTTTTCGTTGTCGTGACATTCTTGTGTTCTTCAATCCACTGTGGAGAGGCGTGTAATTCCCGAATCCGTTTTAGTATAAATCCTATGACGACTAAAACAAGGAATATAAGCAGAATAATCAGCATCAAGCTGTATATATGGGGATTTTGGCGCGCTTCTACAAGACTACCGTTTTCGTTAAACATATCGTTCCTTCCTGTCCGTTAAATCTGTGATAAAGCCTGTGTTACCGACTTTAGTCTAGGTGCTATTTCATATTCTGCAAGGTCTCCCACAGTAACGGAATCCTTGTCCTTCATTGCATTTTCGAAATCTGCAAGCACCGGTAAGAAATCCCTGAAGAATTCATTCAAATGCTGACCTTCAATCGTTATAGTTTTGTAGATTTCAGGGAAGAGCGAAGCCATTGCCGCTGTATGGCACAAAATATCACAATTGGTGGCAAGTTTCGTTATCAATGCGGCGGCTTCTGCTTCCTTTCCACTCTGAAGCAGAACGGCAATATCTGAAAGACTTTTTTCAGAAGCATCAAGTTCCGCTGAAATTGCTTTTAAAGTATCTACTGTTTCCGTCTTTGTGATAACTGTCAAATCTAATACAGTATTATCTGTAAGAGGCTCTTTCAGAATGTTTTCAAATGATTCTGCTGGGACATTCGTTCCGTTCAGGTTTATGCCGACTGTTGTTGCTCCGTTTGCTGCCGCTTCTGTCTCAAAAGACTGCAGAACCTCTCCAACGGTCTTTTCTTGTTCCAGCGTTATATCAACTGGTTGCCCGTTTATCAATAGCTGCATACCGTTTCCCCTTAATTTCTATTATTACCTTGGTTGGCAAAATTACTTAGTGATTTCCGCTGACTGTCCAAACTGTTCACCGTGCCTTCCATATTTGCATATTTTTGTTTTAAATTTGCTTCTTTTTCATCAAGCTGGGTTTCCAACTTTGAAATTTTTTTGTTGGAATTCTCAATTTGGGTATCCAAAGACGAAATCTTAGTCGCAAGGATACCACCGACCTGAGTCCAAGAAGAACTTTGTTTGTCGAGCTGGTAGCCGATTCCATCATCGACTATCATATCTCCATCGCTGTCGTAACCGAACAGATGCTTTACATCATCGAGATTTGTTTTGAGCATAGCGTCAAGCTTTTTCTCATCGACTTCAAGGTAGCCCCTCATTTGAGATGCGTTGTATCCAGAAGTACCTCTGCTTGCGTTCGTTGAAATTCCTATTTGGCTCAGCATGGTGACTTCTGCAGTGTCAGCATAGTTGTAATTTGAAGAAACGATTCTTTGAAAGGACGTTCTGCCGTTTGTAAGCGTAAAATCACCTTGAAACATGCCGAGTTTTTTTGTTGCCGCTTCCTGTTCTTCCTCTGTCAGATAATCCAGTTCTGCTATGATTTCTGGTTTCCTTGTTGTCAGAATATTTAACTCCGACATAACCTGATTGTATTTGCCGACAAAGGTAATCAGTGCATTTTTAGCGCTTTCTGTGTCTGGATTGACGGTGATTGTCGCCGTTTTGTCAGTCTTGCCGTGAATATGAAGTGTAAGATTCGGGACGACATCATCAATATCATTAGACGGACGTGTTAGCGTAATGCCTTCATATTTTATAATAGCATCTTCTGCTGTCGAAACCGCGTGATTAGGAGCAAAACCTTGATTCTTTGATGCATCATAGGACTGCGGCATTGACATCGTTACTTCTTTGCCTGTATTGGCATTCCGTATAATGAGACTCTCTGCATCCGGATATTCATCGAGTGATATCGCAACAGTGACTTCTCCTGTTTCTGGATTGCGGGGGAGGGCAGATATGTCGATTTGAGTTTCAGAACCGTCTTTGTTCTTTAGGAAGATAAATTGATTGTCCGTAACAGGTTCAAGATTTTCCAGACTCAAAGCCTTTTGAGCTTCCAGTGCTGTTTCACTTTGGTCGTTGACAAGCGTTATGCCACCATATGAAACGGTACCAGGATCCGGAAGTACAGGATTTGACAGCGCATCATTCAATCCTTGCGTGATATCTTGTACTTCTGAGGCTTTGAACGTAAATTCCAGCCTCTGATGACCATTTTCATTAAGTCCTGCTGGAATCGGAATTTCTACACCGCCACGTGCGGGAATCGTAATGGTATTCCCGTCAGATGTTACGTTATCTTTCGACAGCGCCGGCATATTTTCCTGTGCCTGAGCGTCGTTCGTTGAAGGAACCAAGAAGTCGGAGGCTGAAGCCGCTAAAGCCTTTGTATCATTTTTGGCATCGCTTACCATATCAATCTGCTTTGCAAAAGCAAGAGCTTGCTCTTTGAAGACAAGTTTGTTTTCGTTGCCGGTTTTAAGCCCCTCAATCAAAAGTGATTTTTTTGACGAACTGATTCCGATTAAACTCGCTTTTATCAAGTCCGTTCCTCTCCGGTTCAGCGCTTTTACAAAATCTGTAATTTTTCCGCCTTTCCAGTTGAACTCAATAGTTTTGCTTCCGACACCGTATATATATTTACCAGGCTCTACTTTGAGGTCTTTGTCTATATTTCCACTTAAAAAACGGTCCGTTGTAGCTTCTTTTTCTACATCAATTTTAAAAGAACCGTATTCGGCATCCCTGTCCGCGTCAGCTGTTACTGCGCGTTCATCTGTCGATTCCGTGAGTTTGTTGTTAAAGGGATTTTCAAAAGAGTAAAGGGTTTTCGCGCTTTCTTTTAAAGATGAAATCTTTTGGTTTACACCCCGCCACGCGTCTTGTTGTGTTTTGTATTTTTCTACCTGTTCCTGCTCTCTGTAAAGGGGTTTCTTCTCCACTTCCATCAGAGCATTAACGAGATCATTGGTTTTATATTTGTCGGTGACTCCCGGAATGCTTAATTCATCTGCCATAATCCCGCCATTGCGCTATTTAAAAAATAGGCACGCTGCCCCCTTGAAGACAGCGTAGCCAAGTTATACATTCTCATCAAAAATCAGTCCGACAGCATCTTTCATACGTGCCTGCATTCTCTGCATTTCCTCTGACGGAATCTCACGAACGACTTCATTCGTTACAGGGTCAACCACCTTGATGATTACCTTGCCAAGATCCTCGTTTACAGTAAACTGCAAAGTACGCCCCATTATTATGTCGGAAATCTTCTGGATTTTCGCCACGCTATTCTGGGTGTCGGCGATATTCTGAGTCAGACGTTCTGCTACTTCAGCAGCACTGTCAGGAAAATTGCTCAAAACGACAGAAGAAGAATTGCCGCTATAAGCCTTTCTGCCTTTATTTACTGCTGGAGAGTTTGCGTACCGGCCTTCCGTGGCCAATGTCTGCCCAATCATACTTATGGTATTCATGGACGCTCCTCCTGATGTAGAAAGGAGGGAAGGGGGCGCACCCATCCCTTCTTTCAATGCGCTTTGACAAAAGATGACATCCAGTTATCTCTCAATCAAACCGCATCACCTTCCCATTCTACCGAAGCAGAGCAAGAACGTTCTGTGACTGGTTGTTAGCCTGAGCGAGCATCGCAACACCAGACTGTGTGAGAATCTGGTTCTTTGTGAAGTCTACCATCTCAGAAGCCATATCAGCGTCGCGGATTGTTGACTCTGCGCTCTGGAGATTCTCAGCTGCAATTCCGAGACCGTAAGATGTCTCTTCGAGGCGGTTCTGATAAGCTCCAAGGTCAGCACGCTGCTTGTTGACAGACTTCAATGCTGAATCGAGAGTTCCGATTGCAACATTTGCATTGTCCGGTGTAGCAATGTTAAGGACTTCGTCAGTTCCCTGGACACCCTTAAGGCCCAATGCCTGGGCTGTCATTGTTCCAACATATGCAGTGATGCGCTGATCCATATTTGCGCCAATCTGGAAAGTCATATTCTGACTTGAAACAGAATCACGTGCAAAACGTCCTGTAAGCATATTCATGCCGTTGAACTGTGCCTGTGATGCGATGCGATCAACCTCTGCTACAAGCTGAGAAACCTCAACCTGAATCTGCATTCTGTCTTCATCAGTGTAGATACCGTTGGCAGACTGCACAGAGAGTTCACGTACGCGATGCAGGATGTCCTCAGTCTCCTGGAGATATCCCTCAGTTGTCTGGATGAAAGAAATGCCGTTCTGTGTATTTCTGTTGGCCTGATTGAGACCACGAATCTGTGAACGCATCTTCTCTGATACAGCCAATCCTGAAGCATCATCGCCTGCGCGATTGATTTTCTCGCCAGAAGAAAGTTTTGCAATGCTCTGCTGCAACTCAGTGTTGTTAAGACCCAATGTGCGGTTAGCAAACATTGAGCTCATGTTGTGATTAATTACCATATTTGTCCTCCATGTTCATTTACACTAGGCATCATGCCATGTGCCTGTTTGTAAGGGCATTTTCCGGTTTTTGCGCCCCCGGAAAACGTTTTAGACCCATTACAGCAGGGGTTGTTACTATGAGGGTAAGAGCAACATAGTAACAGTCTATGCTGTTACAAACAACAAAGAGAACGTTGTCAAAGAGCAAACTTCCATCTAAAAATGGAAGGAAAGACTTCTGCTTGAACGGATTGAATTAGGTAGGCAAATTAATAGAAATTGCGAACGACTCATTCCGCGCAAAAGCGGGAAGGGGAGAACTCTCGTTCATCCCTTTCCGCCTTCTATTATACTACATTATCTCAACAAAGACAAGACTGTCTGTGACTGAGAATTGGCCTGTGCCAGCATTGCAGTGCCAGACTGTGAGAGAATCTGGTTCTTGGTGAACTCAACCATCTGAGAAGCCATGTCTGTATCACGGATTCTTGATTCTGCTGCCTGAGTATTCTCAGCTGCAATGTCAAGTCCCTTAACAGTGTTCTCAAGGCGGTTCTGATAAGCACCAAGGTCTGCACGCTGCTTGTTGATTCTCTTGAGAGACTCATCAAGTGTGCCGATTGCGCGGTTGGCATCGTCCGGTGTAGCAAGTGAGAGCAACTCTTCTGTTCCGATGTTGCGGATTCCGAGAGCAGCAGCTGTCATTGTTCCAATGTAAACCTGTGTGCGCTGATCCATGTTTGCACCAATGTGGAGCCACATAGAAGCTGTTACGCTGTTCTCGCCTGTTGGGCGTGCATAGCGTCCTGTGAGCATGTTCAAACCATTGAACTGTGCTGTAGAAGCGATGCGGTCTACCTCTGCAATGAGAGAGCTGACTTCAACCTGAATCATCTCGCGGTCTTCATCTGTGTAGATACCGTTGCTTGACTGAACAGCGAGCTCGCGGATGCGCTGAATGATATCCTCTGTCTCCTGCAGATAACCTTCGGTTGTCTGGATGAAGCTGATACCATCAGAAGCGTTCTGTGAAGCGCGGTTCAATCCACGAATCTGTGCGCGCATCTTCTCAGATACTGCAAGACCTGAAGCATCGTCTCCTGCACGGTTGATTTTCTGACCTGAAGAGAGCTTTGCCATATCTTTCTGAAGTGAGCCGTTTGTGACTCCCAAAGAACGATTAGCAAACATTGCTGACATGTTGTGGTTGATGACCATATTTTTCCTCCATGGAAAATGTTAGAGCAAAATCCTTTTTGCCCCGAGTTGTAAAAGACTACATCTGCATTACAAGGCTACATCTGTAATCTTTTACAAGTGAAGTGCCCCGGCCGTTATCTTCATACGAAGTTGAGCAACCATTGACATTCATATATTATATCGTCTTCACTCTGCAAAAAACTTTAATAAAAAATTTATTTTTTTTCAAGAGTTCCGTTAAAGTTAAGAATTCCAGAATTTATAGCCTGTATAATGATACGGGTCGCTTTTCCTCTGTGGGATATTGCGTTTTTCTCCTCATCTGTCAGCTGCGCGGACGTCCTTTTACCGTCAGGCAGCAGAAACAGCGGGTCATAGCCGAATCCACCGTTTCCACGTGCTTCTTCTATGGAAGAAACAATGCTTCCCTCCATGGTTTCCTCTGCAACGACAAAACGATCCCTGTCAATCAGGAGTACCATTGCACAGGTGTAATGTGCACTGCGAAGCCCGTGTCTGAAGAGTCCCAAAGCTTTCCCTTTTTCTATGTCGACTCCCTTTCCAATGGCTGCATTGAGTTCTTCGACAAGGTATTCGTTCTGTTTTGCCTGCGGAGTTTTTTTTCCGTCAGGGGTACCGTTCGGATAAAGGGGGCCTGCGTAGCGGGCAGAGTAGATGCCGGGCCTTCCGCCAAGAGCATCTACACATATCCCGCTGTCGTCTGCGAGAACTGGTGCGTGGACTTTATGCCACAGGGCACGTGCCTTAATGAGGCTGTTTTCGTAGAATGTGGAGCCAGTTTCCTCCGGATTGAAGTCAATGCCTTCATCTCCGGGGGTCACGATTGTATATCCTGAAAGAATTTCAGACATCTCTCTCTTTTTGTTCTGATTGCTCGTCGCCAGGTAAATTTTCATGGGTGTCATCATAGCAATTCAAGGAAATCATGTCTATGTTGTCTTTTCCGTGTTTCAAAATGTACTCAACTTTGCGGTCTGAAATCTGCAGGACATCCCCGACTGCTTTGTTTGAAGGAGTCGCATTGCAGCAATGCATTGAGTTTATTTCCTTTATGTGTTTTTTCCATTTTCTTGTATAGGAGTCACATCTCTGTTTCAAATACTGATATCTTGATGAATCAGAGTCAACTTTTCTTGATTCTATGTCATATTTCAGATGGTAAAAGAAGATTTTATTCCGTACTTTGTCATTCTGTTCTTTTACTTCTATTTTGTGTGTAAGGGTTGACAACACCTTTTCTGCAAGGAACCGAAGCGTTTCCTGATTCATCCCTGTTATAATAGAAGTTTTCTGTATAATTTCAGGAGTCACATAATAACAGGATTTCAGGAAGAGAATAAGGCATAATGTTCGAGCCAAGGCGGATTTGTCTTCACGTGTCTTTATTCTGTGGTTCTTCTTATATAGCGTAAATCCCATTGCTTTATGGAGTTCCCGTACTGCGGCCTGAGCTTTTCGTTGTTGTTCCTGAAGCTGTTCTTTTTCAAAAATGGTTTGAGTGTAGGATTCAGGGGCTTCCTTTGCGTAATGGTATGCGTTGTCTTCGTAATCGATTTTTTGAACCATGAAAAAGACTTCTTCTGTTGCGTTTTTATTTGCAATGGTCCGGAGGAATGTCATTGTGGAATTTCTTATATATTTATAGAAAAATATTGAGAAGAGACCTTGTTTCGGATTGTATTTTTTTAACAACTTTTCAATTCTCGGTTCTGTAGCAATCAAAAAATCATGCAGGTTATCTTCCGATAACATACCGAGTTTGAAGCACTTCGTGTTTTTGTACAGCAGAATGATGATTTTGATGGCTCCGTTATGGCAGGTGAGTACACCGTTTTGCACGTCTTGGGCGATTTTCTCCAATTCTTTCATAAAAAAAACTCCGTATTTTGTTCGATATACAAAATACAGAGCAATTAGCGTGCCATTTAGTAATTTTAGAGGTTTCTTCGTCTTATATTCAAAAAGTCTTGATTACTTTTGATTTTGCTTCTGAAAAACGGTATTGTTATCCAGAAAAGCTGTGCTAGGAATCAAGAAATTTATATTATGTGGGAGAATTCCTTGATTATTGCGGGAAGTAAGGTTGCAATCTGTCCTTCGGTGCTTGCACCGGAGGCGTTCTTGTGTCCGCCGCCTCCGAACTTGGAAGCGACAAGACTTACATCGACGCGGTCTTTTGAACGCAATCCCAAGGTGCAGTTGTGTTCGGTTTCCTGCCTCACAAAGAGCACCGCTTCTACACCTTCTGTCGCCAGCATGAGGGTGTAGAGCGCATCGCTGTCCCGTCCGTCCTGACCGTACCGTTTTGTATCGTCCTGGGTTTCGTACGTGACAACCAGCTTCCCGTCGCAGTGACGCTCCGCCCTGCTGAGGAGAACGCCCAGCAGTTTTCTTGTGTTCCACTGTTTTCCGCCCGTCATCTCCTGATACACTTCGCGAGGAGACGTTCCTGCTTCCACAAGCCTGGCTGCGGCTTTGAACACTTCCGCGTCTTTTTCGTTGAGATATCTGAAATATCCGGTATCAGTGGAAAGACCGAAGAACAACGTCTTTGCTTTTTCGCTGTCCAGTGGACCGGCGATTCCCTCATACAGCTGCTGTACCAGAAGAGAGGCGGCAGGGGAGCTTGGATCGATAATCCTGTTGTCTCCGTTGATATCTGCTGTTTTGTGGTGATCCACAATAAAAGTGTCCAGCCCTTTCAAATCGCCGTCAATTTCACCGATACGCGAAATTTCTGAACAGTCCACAATAATCAGTCCGCATTTTTCACGTTCCGACTGCGTCATAAACGGAACTTCAGATTTAAAATAGGGAGCGAATTTGCTGACTTCAATCCGCTTGAAAGGGCCTGCATTTAGTAGCTGATACGGCTTGTTGTAATACTCTGCAATGTATGACATGCCCAAACAGCAGGAAACACAGTCGCCGTCCGGTTCCTTATGTCCTGCTATTAAAAGTGAGTCATGCGCTTCTATAAAAGTCTTGAATGAATCTATTTGGCTCTGAGTTATGGTAACCATTGTGACACTATAGCAAAAAAAAAGGCTGAGGGACAAGATGCCCTCAGCCTGGTTTTAGTTGTTTTCTTTAGTATACGATGTCGAGCGTCTCAACATCGGCATTGACAGTCGTTCCCGCAGGTGCAATCTGCCATACCGCATCATTGCGTTTTGGAGAGACCGTAAGGACTACCTTCAAGAACTGGTCATCCTTATAGAATACTGTCATGCTGGAAGTAAGCTTCTTAGCCTTGTTGCGGAACCAAAGTTTCTTTTGAGTACCGATTTTACCCCAAGCCTTCGGGATAACGGCCTGTCCAATCTTTGATCCCTGCATCTGGTAGAGCACTATATAGGCATCAATCTGGTCATAAACCTTATACACCTGAACAGTGCGGTAGGTTATGTTAGAGACATTATCCCCGTGATCCCAGATGGGTTTAGAAGCATCTGTGTTGCTTTCCTGCGCAAGCGCCGGGATGACAAAGCAAGCAGCCAACATCAAAGCCAATAAAGCCTTTTTCATTTGATCCTTCCTTTGGTTTCTATTGTTATTTTATCAGAGCCAGCATTATAGCCTTTATCGTATGCTTGCGGTTTTCTGCCTGATCCCACACCTTACTTGCGCTGCTTTCAAAGACATCCTCTGTTACTTCCTCGCCCTTTACAGCTGGAAGACAGTGCAGGAAAATGGTGGAAGGCTTTCCCGTAGCGGTCATCAGGGCCTTGTTCACCTGATATGGTCTGAGCTGCGAGACGCGCTCTTTTTTGAGTGCTTCTTCGCCCATAGAAACCCATACATCAGTATAAAGGCAATCGGCATTTTTGACAACTGAAATTTCATCTGAAATTGAAATTTCTGCTCCTGACGCTTTCGCAATCGGACGGCAGATTTTTTGGATTTCCTCATCTGGGGAAAGAGATTTCGGGCAGAACATTGAGAAATTGATGCCGAATTTGGCACAGATGAGCATAAGCGAACGCGCCATGTTGTTGCGTCCGTCACCGCAGAAGCAGATGGTCAGACCTTTCAAATGCCCGAACTGTTCCTTCAGCGTCATTATGTCAGCCAGTACCTGAGTAGGATGGAAGTCGTCCGTCAGTCCGTTTATGACTGGAACCCCCGAGTATTTGGCGAGTTGTTCCACGTGCTCCTGCTTGTACCCCCGGAATTCAATTGCGCTGAACATCCGTCCCAGCACGCGTGCCGTGTCCTGAACGCTTTCCTTTCCACCCAGCTGTATATCATCTGTTGACATGAACACCGGATGTCCGCCTTCTTCCCCAAAGGCTGTTTCAAAAGAAGAACGAGTCCTTGTCGAACGCTTTTCGAATATAAGTGCAATGGTTTTTCCGAGAAATCTCTGGTGAACTTCCCCGGCATGGGCTTGTTTTTTTACAAGAAATGCCCAGTCGAGAATCTGTTCTATTTCCTCTGGTTTCCAGTCAATCCAATTTAAAAGACTTCTGCCCTTGAACGGGCTGTCAAATTTTTCAGCTTCCATATGAGTTTCCTTTTATTCTCTTCTATAAAATAATGTAGGGAGTTCCAAGAGACTGATGAAATCTGATTGCTCTTGGAATTATAACTATACTCAGTATAATCGAAATGAAAATACATTCAAGTAGTTTTTGTATAAATATACGATGTTATGCAATTTGTTTGTATAAATATTTGAGCGAAAGCGATTGTTTGCAAAAAGGAAACCCTGCCGAAACATCGGCAGGGTGCATATAATCAGCGGATACTGCGGAAAAAGATTAGTTCGCGGCGTCCTCGTGTTCGCCTTCGTATGCGTAGAAGAAACTGACAAAGAAAGTTGTGCAGTCCGGAACATGAACCGCCCATTCCACACTGACGGTTCTGATGAACATTCCTTCCTGAATGGGAATGAGAACGTCTTTCATGCCGCGCATGATTTCTTTTGCCTCGCTGTCGAGCGGTTCGCCCTTTGACCAGTCGGAATCAGCCAGCGTCGAGAGATAGCGGAAGATATAACTGTTGTCGGTAAACCAGTCTATTTCCCTCTGTCTCAGCTGAAAGCGTACTTTGAGATCCCAGTCTTCCTTCGTGAACTTGCCGATTGGGTACTCGTAGTGCACATTTATGTCCGTGTAGTCAAGTTTCTCATTGAAAAACCTGCCCAACTGTTTGCCGTACTCATAGGACGGGGTAACGTTTACCTTTTCACCGGAGATGAAGTTCTCAGAGTCTTGCAGACCCCTCTCATATTTCTCTTTGAGTGTCATACTGTTTATTTTATCGGCAAGAACTTCTGTTGTCAAATCAAATATTGTTGTTTTGGTAAGTTTTGATTTTATCTAAAGTTTTATGTTGCATTTTGACAAAAAAGGCGATAATTTAAAAAAAGAGAGTAAACATATTTAAAAATCTATTTTCTTCGCGTGAGGAGGTTCAGGGTTATGGCGAGAAAGGAATTGGATCGGTTTGACACTCATGCCAAGCGGGATATGCAGATTGCAACAAAATTGGTTCTGATTATCGGAGGGGCCATTGTTTTTATCAGCGTCGGTGTCGCAGCAGTCTGCTTGTTTTTCTTCAATAAAGGAAATATTGATGCTGCTGAGAGAACCTTGAGGCATACTGCAAGAGGGGTCGCCTTCACTTTGAACGACTGGAGTCAAAGTCTGAAAGGCTATGCGGCGCTCATGGCGGATCGCGCGGAAGTCGCACAGGCTGTTTCCTCCGGCGATACAAAGGTTCTGCAGGTAGCCCTTGACTCCCATTCCGCTGCTGTCGGCGTCGATTTCATGGCTGTCACAGATTCTCGGGGAAGTGTTCTTGCCAACAACGGTGCTTTCTCAAAAGGCTCCAGCCTAGCGGACTCTGCCGCAGTTTCAAAAGCACTTACCGGATCAGCATCTGGTACAAAAGAGTCGATAGGTGATGTTGATTTCGCACTGATCTATGCCTATCCTGTCAAATATCAGGGGGCAACAGTCGGATCCGTGATTGCAGGGTATAATTTGGCTTCCTCTGAGCAGAGTGATTTTGTCCGCATGATGGCGGACAGCTACGAAATTGACTGTACAATCTTCAAAAAGGATGTTCGCGTTTCTTCTACGCTCAAAGACAAGTTTGGAAGGAGCATGGTCGGAACCAAACTGAACAATCCGAAGATTGAAAGTACTGTCCTCCAGCGCGGCAGCGATTTTCTGGGTCACGTTGTTGTCAATAATATAGAATATTCTTCTATATACGTACCGATTAAAAACGATGACGGAACAGTGACCGGTATGGTCTTTGTCGCCAAGTCAATGGCGGCGATGAAAGCTGTTGAATCGATGACTGTCAGAACTGTCACCCCGATTATTCTTGTTGCGGTCATTGTGCTTATGATACTCTGCGGCATGTTCATACGGTGGCTTATGTGGCGTATTGCGAATGTCACAAATACCCTTAAGGAGATGGAGACCGGCGAAGCTGATTTGACGAGACGCGTAAAACTGCTCATCCGTGATGAAATCGGAGATTTGGTCATTCACTTCGATGCGTTCTGTGACAAACTCCAGAAGATTATCGCTGAGGTCAAGGACTCCAAAGAGGAGTTGTCTTCCGCCGGTGTCGACTTGTCTGCAACGACCGAGGATACTTCAAGTGCTATCACTCAGATTATTGCAAACATTCAGAGTGTCAGCAACCAGATTTCACATCAGAACACGAGTGTGGAACAGACTGCTCATGCTGTCGATGAGATTTCAGAAAATATCCAGCATTTGGACAGTTTGATTGAAAGCCAGAGTTCTGGTGTCTCAATGGCTTCTGCCGCTGTGGAAGAGATGATAGGAAATATTTCATCGGTAAATAATTCTGTTGACAAGATGGCGAATTCCTTCGAGACCCTTTCTTCTGATGCAAAGAGTGGTTTCACTAAGCAGCAGGATGTATCCGAAAGAATCAAGCAGATTGAAACTCAGTCAGAGATGCTGCAGGAGGCAAACCTTGCCATTTCCAGCATCGCTGAGCAGACAAACCTGCTCGCTATGAATGCAGCCATTGAGGCAGCTCACGCGGGTGAGGCAGGAAAGGGCTTCTCTGTTGTTGCAGATGAAATCCGCAAACTGTCGGAAACATCCTCCTCTCAGTCCAAGACTATCGGTGATCAGCTCAAGAACATTCAGGAGTCAATCGCTGAAGTCGTCAAGGCAAACACTGAATCAAGCGATGCGTTTACCTCTGTCGCCAATAAAATCAGCGAGACAGATCAGCTTGTCATGCAGATTAAGGCTGCCATGGACGAGCAGAACGCCGGCTCCCGCCAGATCAGTGATGCCCTCAAGTCGATGAATAACAGTTCTCTTGAAGTCCAGCGGGCTTCCAAGGATATGTCTTCTAAGAATGAAAAGATTATGAGGGAAATGCAATCCTTGCAGGAGGCGACTTCAAATATGCAGGTGAGCATGGACGAAATGTCCCAGGGTGCCAGAAAGATAAATGAAACCGGTACCGCACTTGGAGATATTTCTCATAAGGTACAGAAGTCAATCGAAAAGATTGGCAGTGAAATTGACCTCTTCAAGGTTTGATTCTGACGTTATTGTCTGACTTCTATGAGTAGTCGAAAGCGTCTGATGCCACAAAACAGGTGTCAGGCGCTTGTTTTTTCAGGTAACCAATCATGAGTGAAACAGAAAATGGTTCCGGCACCAACGCCGGATGGTATGAACAGAACGGTTTGATGTTTTCGTGCAATCAGTGTTCTGACTGCTGCCGAAAAACTCCGGGGCTTGTGCTGCTTTCGGGTACGGATCTTGAGCGTCTGGCGAAGTGGGCGGGTGTGACCGAAGAACAGTTCACCCTTATGTACTGCCGTTGGATTCCTTTAGATGATGGCTATGATTATCTGTCTCTGAGGGAAAAAAAGAATTATGACTGCATCTTCTGGAATAACGGTGGCTGCGAAGCATATACAGCGCGTCCAGTGCAGTGCAGTACCTATCCATTCTGGACCGAAATACTCGCCAGCCCGAAAAGCTGGCAGGAAGAAGCGAAGGAGTGCCCAGGAATCAATGAAGGTGATGTTGTTCCCGGCAGGGAAATTACCGCGCAGTTGGAACGTTATGAATCCCGCGACAAAATCCGCCGGCCCTGGCAGTGGTAATTGCTTCCGTAGACCTTACTTGCAGTAAGAAATGTGCGGGTTTAAGATCCTGTTCTTGTCGAACGCATGCTTTACTGCATTCATCACGCTGATTTTTGCATTGTCCTCCAGGGTAAAAAAGTAGGCGCGCTTGCTTATGCCGAGCCCGTGTTCGCCTGAAATCAGCCCGCCCAGTTCATGTGCTTTTGCATAAAGATGGGAAAGAACATTGTGCAAATCCCTGTCCCATTCTTGTTCGCCTCGTTTTCCCCGCACTACGCATAAATGCACATTCCCGTCCCCCGCGTGTCCGAAGGAAATCATCTGCACGTTTGATTCTGCTTCAAGGCTGTTGACGTATTCTACGAAATCCGCAACTTTTGCTATCGGCACAACGATATCAAGCGGTTCCTGTTCGCTTACCGCTTCCACCGCCTGCACCAGACAGCCCCGTATTTTCCATACATTTGTGCTGGTTTCAAAATCATCAAGCGACAGTATACGGCTCTTTCCTTTTCCGTCTTTATTGTTGGTCTCAATGACTCCTTCAAGTTTTTTGATACTGTCCTTGACCTCTTTTTCCGTACCGTCGAATGTCAGCAAAAGACATGCTTCGTAATCGTCCAAAGGAAATGCCAGCTTGAGGAAACTTTCCCCCAGCTTGATGACATTTCGCTCTATGAACTCAAGGGCTGTCGGGTTTAATGACGCTTTGAGCAGTTTGGGGACCGTTTCAATACCTGACTTTAATGAGTCAAAACTCACCAGCACACTCTGGGAGTATTCAGGTTTTGCGATAAGTTTGAGAAGGCATTTCGTGATTACGGCAAGTGTGCCTTCGGAACCGATGACAATATCCTTTAAATCCAACCCTGTCGTATCTTTCCTGCTTTTTCCTCCGACGGTGACGACGGTTCCGTCTGCAAGGACAAGCTCCAAGCCCATGACATAATTCCTTGTTACGCCGTATTTTACCGCTCTCATGCCACCCGCATTCGTTGCAATGTTTCCGCCAATGCTGGCTTTTTTTTCACCCGGATCCGGCGGATAAAACAGTCCGATAGATTCAACATATTTTTGAAAATCGCAGAGCAGAATTCCGGGTTCCACCCAGGCAGTCAGATTTTCCTCATCGATTTCCAGAATTCTGTTCATACGGCTGAAGTCCAGAATGATTCCCCCTTCCGCAGGAACCGTGGAACCTACGAGGTTTGTTCCCGCTCCCCGCGGCGTCACCGGGATTGCATTTTTGTCCGCGTAAGCAAGAACACGGCTTGCTTCTTCTGTGGACTGTATGTAGACGAGAGCTCCAGCCTTGCCTTTTTTCCGTCCCAGCGTATCGGAAAGAAACTTCTGCGGAATGTCACTTCCAAAAATAACCCTTGAACTGTCTGTTATAATTTTTGCAAGTTCCGATAAATCCCTCATCTGCTTCCTCCTGATACTGCTGTACTCATAGATTTTTTTATTTGTACCCCTTCAGTTCGTCGATGTCCCAACCGGCTTTGATGTAGTAGCCATGGAATATTTCGTTGTAGAGTTTCTCTGTGTCCGGGTTCTGGTACGCCTTTACAATCTTGTCGAAGATTGCAACCTTCTTCTTGTCTGACAAATCCTCTGTACGAGCCGCAATAAGGTTCCAGTATTCTTTGTCTGTGAGATTGTCCTTGAAAATTGCTGTGTCAGGATTGATTTCAAAATCGATTGCGTAGTTCCCGTTGATTGCAGCCGCATCGACATCGTTGAGCGAAGCTGGAATGGTGTTTGCTGCAAGCTGTTTGATGACAATTCCCTTCGGGTTTTCTACGATGTCTTCAATTCCCGGGTTGAATCCTGCGCTTGGATTGAGCTTTATCAGTCCTGCAGCTTCCAAAACCTTTATGGCACGGCCTCCATTTGTTACGTCGTTAGGAATTGCGACAACGCTGCCCTGTTTGAGTTCTGAAACCGATTTGATTTTTACCGAATACAGATTGAGGGGAGTGAGGAACGTGTTTCCGACAAGACTCAGTTTGTATCCCTTGGTGTCTATTTCGTTTTGGAAGAAAATTCTGTGCTGGAATCCGTTCAAGTCAATCTCTCCATTTGCAAGCGCGTTGTTCGGTGTGACGTAATCGGAGAACTGGACGATTTTCAATTCAATGCCCTGTTCCTTAAGGGCTTTCTTTGCGGGTGCCCACAGTTCGTCGTAAACAGCGCCGGTGACGCCGAGTTTTACTTCCTGCACAGACTTGCTGGAGCAAGCGGTGAATCCGAATCCTGCAGCTAAAAGTGCTGCGACTGCAAAAGCTGATGTGATTGTTTTTTTCATAAATACATACCTCCATTATGAAATAATTTGTTTTTCTGTAAGCCCTTACCTGCGGCTTAATGCGTGTGTTTTTTTATGACTCTATTACCCACCGACTGGATAACCGTCACCGCAATGACCAGCACCACAATAGTCAACCATGTTACATCAAGCTGATTTCTGTCGTGTCCGTACATGATTGCATAGTTTCCAAGTCCTCCCGCACCGACCGCACCCGCCATGGCTGTCAGTCCGATCAGACTTATGAGTGTGATTGTGGAACCTCTCACCAGCGGGGCAATGCTTTCCCTCAGATATACGCGGAAGATTATATCTACTGGAGCAAGCCCCATGCTCAATGCTGCCTCTACAAGACCGTCGTCTACTTCTGCCAGCGCAGTTTCGACCTGACGTGCAAAAAACGGAACGCATCCGAACACGAGCGGAACGATAGCCCCTTTGACTCCGATTGCAGTTCCTGTAAGCAGTCTGCTGAGCGGCATGACGCCAGTCAGCAAGATGATAAACGGAATTGAGCGGAACAAATTTATTGTTTTGTCCAAAATCTGCCAGAGCGTACGGTTTTCGAGAATGCCGCCTTTTTTGCTCACCGTCAGAATAATTCCCAGACACAATCCCAGTACAAAACTGATACCGCCCGACCATAAAACCATCACCACAGTTTCAACAATCGCAGCACCAAAATATTCCGGATGCTTTACCACATGGGGCAATATTTTTTCAATCAACGTACCCATTCTGTCACCTCGCTCTGTAATCCTTATCCTGCAAGCACTTCAACGCCGACATCTTTCTGGCGCAGCCAATCAATCGCTGCAGAAAGGGCTTTTTCTTTGCCGCTCAGAATTGCAACCGTTCCGCCGATCGGAGCCTCCTGCACGATTTCGATATCCGCAAAAATGATGTTCGGCACCACCGCAAATTCGACCGTCAGTTCGGAAAGCAGCGGTTCCGATATGTTTTTCTTTCTGTACGACAGTCTGACAATCTTTTCGTCTTCATTAATCTTTGTCACGTCTGAACAGTCTCTCAGCAGCTCTTCGACCTTTGCCAAATTCGAAGTTGATTTTATGAAGTTCTTGGTTGCTTCATTCTGAGGGTTTGCAAAGATTGTATAGACTTCTCCCTGCTCAACCACCACACCGTTTTCCATCACCGCAACCTTGTCGCAGATTTCTTTTATCACGTTCATCTGGTGTGTAATCACGACAATTGTAAGGTTTAAGTCACGGCGCAGTTTTTTTAGCAGTGCCAGAATGGACTTCGTTGTTGTCGGATCCAAAGCACTGGTTGCTTCATCGCACAAAAGAATTTTAGGGTTGTTCGCCAGTGCCCTGGCTATGGCAACCCGCTGCTGCTGTCCTCCGGAAAGTTCCGACGGATACGATGTTTCTTTTTCACTGATTTCAACGAGTGCGAGCAGTTCCCTTACTTTCTTTGCAGTTTCTTCCTTTGAAAGTCCGCTGTGCTTCAGAGGAAATGCAACATTGTCAAAGACAGTGCGGCTCTTCATAAGGTTGAAGTGCTGGAAAATCATGCCGATTTTTTTGCGCTCTTCCCTCAGTTCCTTTGCGGAAAGTGAAAGCAAATCCTTGCCGTCAACTGTTACGGTACCCGAATCCGGTTTACCTAAAAGATTTATGCAGCGGACCAGCGTCGATTTTCCTGCTCCTGAAAAACCGATGATTCCGTAAATTTCTCCTTTTGCGACAGTAATATTTACATCTTTGCAGGCATACACTTTGTGTCCGTCGTCAGCTGCAAAGGTCTTTGAAATATGTTCCAGTTTTATCATTCAGACCATCCTCTTAAAGCGCAAGAGCCCTCTCGTAGTTTTCGTTCATACTCTTGCAGGAGGCGTCTAGTTTTTTCTGTTCATCTTCCGTTAGATTCAATTCTATGACTTCAGCGACTCCATCCTTGTTGAGCTTTGACGGAACACTTGCAAAAACATTGTGTTCTCCATATTCCCCGTTCAGGTATGTGGATACAGGAAGGATTCTGTTTTCGTCGCCAAGAATTGCCCTGCATACTTCTGCAATGGAAGCTCCTATGCCGAATTCCGTGGAACCCTTTCCCCAGAGGATGGTCCAGCCGGCGCTTTTTCCACGTGCTGCAATCGCATCCAAATCAAGGGAAGCGAACCGTTCTTTCTGTTCCGCAATCAGA
This sequence comes from uncultured Spirochaetaceae bacterium, assembly GCA_902797055.1. Lineage (GTDB taxonomy): Bacteria > Spirochaetota > Spirochaetia > Treponematales > Treponemataceae > Treponema_D. The sequence continues at coordinate 8,983 of CADBRT010000072.1, read as the reverse complement.
CGAAGCAGCGGTTTCCCCGCGACGGTAACTGTGGACCAGGGAACAAACTGACTTTCCCCATGCTCACCCAAAGCATACGCATTGATTGACTTCTGGTCGTAGCCGGTCGCTTCACTTATGGCGCGCCGAACGCGTGATGAATCCAGCGTTGTGCTGGTGGAAAGAATTCGCTTTTTGTCCCACTGAAGTTTTTCCTGTATGTAATGAGTCACAACGTCAGCGGGATTTGAAATGTTTACAATAATACCATTGAATCCTGAATTTTTTATCTGCGGTATAATATCTTTCAAGATGGCGACTGTTGCAGGAAGCGTTTGCTGGCGGTCGTTTTCACCCGCCTTCATGTCGGGCAGGGGACCGGCCGCAACAATCAGAATATCTGCATCTGCAATGTCTGAATAATCCCCGGCATATACGTATGCGTGCTTCTGAAGGTACGTGGTGGAATCAAACAAATCCAGCGCCTGAGCTACTGCCTTTTCTTTATTTATATCTATATATACAAGTTCTTCGCAAATGCCTTGTGAAAGAAGGGCATAGCCTCCATGTGAACCGACATGACCTGCTCCAATAATTGCTATTTTTCTTCTGTTCAAACTCATCTATAACCTCCGTCTTTGTTTGGGCTCACGTTTGCAACTCAATGACTAGGTTATATATTTTTTTTATAGCTTTGGATAATATATGTTTTTTATGGTTGGTAATAGGAAAAATCTATAGGACTTTCCGAGATTCTTCATGCGAGCTGGGAAAGTGCATAGGCCGCATAGAGCGAACTGCCGTATAAAAGACAGTCCTCGTCGACATTGAAGCGTACGCTGTGGAGCGGATTCTGCGTTTCTTCTTTCTGCGGATTTGAAGTTCCAATATATGCATACGCTCCGGGAACAGTCTGGTTGAACTCTGCAAAATTATCTCCGCTCAAAGAAACTTCCCTTGAATCTGTCGTATGTCCTGTACCGAACAGTTCGTCAGCAAGTTCTTTGACTTCATGTGTCACTTCCGCATCGTTCAGAAGCGGCGGTGTAAAATCATTCCATTCAATTTGTGCTGTCCCGCCGTACAGAGAAGAAATGCTTTCCGCTGTTTTGGTGACCTGCTCTTTTACAAAACTGCGTGCCTGCGGAGAAACTGTCCGTGTTGTTCCTTCCAATGCAGCATGTTCTGCTAGTGCATTATACGCTGTTCCTGCATTCAGTTTTCCGACCCCTATAATGATAGGTTCGACCGGGGATGAAAGTCTTGTGACAATTCCCTGCAGGGAAACGACAATCTGGCTTGCAATATACAGCGCATCAATTCCCAAGTGCGGTGCGCAGACATGGCTTGATTTCCCCTTTATATTTATTTTGAACTGGTCAACAGAGGCATTATTCAGTCCCGGCTTTACACCGATGATTCCTACCTTCAAGTCCGGTGCCGAATGCAGACCGAATGTCCTGTTAACATGCTCAAGGACACCTGCGGCGAGGAATTCTTTTGCACCCCGTCCTATTTCTTCTGCCGGCTGGAATACCAACCGTATTTCACCTGAAAAATTTTTTTTCATGGAAGAAAGTATTTTTGCAGCACCCAGCAGACTTGCTGTGTGGACATCATGTCCGCATGCGTGCATGATTCCGTCGTTTTGCGAGCGGAATAAAATATCGTTTTGTTCCTGAAGGGGCAGGGCATCGATGTCCGCCCTAAGCAGAATCGTTTTTCCTTTTGCTGCTGATGTGCCGTGAATAATGCCAAGAATACCTGTTGAACCTATTCTTTTATGGCTGATGTGCATGTCATCAAGTTCATGCTCGATTACACTCGCTGTGCGGTATTCCTGCAGTCCCAGTTCTGGGTGTGCGTGGAAGTCCCGCCGCAGCTTTACCATGTAATCGAATTGTTCCTGTGCAAATGTGTATACTTTTTTTAAATAGTTCTTTTTATCATGCATATAAACCCCATGAAGTTGAAAGTGTTATATCATTTTTGCCCTGTCCTGACTAATACTGTTTTTTTATGTCCTGTAATAGGTTTCGTGTATAATCGGCTAGCGGAAAAATATATTGGACTGTTGTTCACAATTTTTATACACTCAGTACCATGCGGGTGTTCCGGCGGGAAATCCGTGACAAAATATTCATCAAAAAATCAGCTGAAGCCGGGGGATATAATTGCAATCCCGAACGAGGCTGCGAACGATGGTCGTGCATTGAAACTTTTAGATTTTGCAGGAATTATAAAACTGAAGGCTGATGTGACTGCTGTAATAATCCGTACGGCGGATTTTTCCAGCCGGTCGGTTGGGAGATAGATGAACTCAAGGAGTACAAGTAATGGCGACGATTTATCTTGCTGCAGGCTGTTTCTGGGGAACACAAAAGTTCTTTGACCAATTTGACGGCGTTTTGTCCACGCAGACGGGCTATGCCAACGGGAATACGGAAAACCCTTCCTATGAAGATGTCAAGCATCATCATTCCGGACATGCGGAAACTGTGAAGATTGACTTCGATGAAAGCCGAATTTCCATTGAAAAACTGCTTGATTATTACTTTATGATAATCGATCCAGTCTCGGTAAACAAACAGGGGGAAGATGAAGGTGAACAGTACCGAACGGGCATCTATTATGCCGATGAGTTCCTTCTGCCGGCTGTTGCCGCTGTTGTCAGGAAGCAAGAAGAAAAAATCGGTGCTAAACTGGCTGTCGAGGTCTTGCCGTTGAAAAACTTTTACACCGCAGAGGAATACCATCAAAAATATCTTGATAAAAACCCCGGCGGCTACTGCCATATAAAGCCGTCATTGTTCAAACTTGCTTCAAAGGCTTGAGTTATTCCCAGTTTCTAAATCAATGCAGTGCCTGTTGTTTCCGCGAGAAAATCAACGGCAATGTTCGTTGCTTCCTGCAAGTCCTGCGAAAAGCCGTGGTCTGCTTTTGGCAGGAGATGAACTGTGCTGTTTTTGTAGAGTTCGTGGTAGTGTTCGCTGTAAGTGTAGGGCACCACTCTGTCGCCTGTTCCGTGAATCAGGCAGACGGGGCCGGTATACTTTCGCGCAGTTTCATAGATGGGCAGGGTAAAGGCTGTCCGGACATAGTCGCCGCCAAGAAAAAAATTTTCGCCGAGCTGTATTTTTTCCGGCGGGTTGAACGGGTCGTACATGACGCCGAAGGTCTGCCCTCGTATGGCATCGTCCCGCAGGACTGCTGCAGGGGCGAGTAGCACTGCGCTCTGTATTTGTTCTTCACCGGCGGTTCCCGCCAGCATGCTGGCAACGACACCGCCTTGGGAATGACCCGCAACTGAGACGGAACTAACGTAATTCAGCGTTTTTGCATAGTTCAGCGTCTTTTTCGCGTCTTCAATTTCGTTCAAAACCGTCATCTTGTAGAATGCGCCCTCGCTTTCTCCATGGCCGTTGAAGTCAATCCGGATGGAAGCGATGCCTTTCGCTGAAAGTTTGTCCGCAAGGGTACTGATAATGATATCCTGTTTGTTTGAAGAAAAACCGTGGAACAACAGAACCATCGGTATTTTTTCACCGGGCTTTGTCTGCGGTTTCTGCACAATGGCGGAAAGCTTGCCCTGTGAGCCGTCAATCTGTATCTTCGTGATTTCAGTATGTGTACCCGTATTTATCGTCATTCCTTTACTATACGACACTGCGCCCAAAATTGCGAGTAGCGTAAACCGAATTTATATGACAAAATCGTCATTTGCCTGTAAGATTCTGTCATGAATGTGCTATTGAAGATACAGAAATTTGCGGCACTTGCCTGCATGGCATTTGTTTTCTGCGATGCCTCGTCATTTGCCGCAGAAGAAACCCTTGTCCTGCAAAAAGAAGGAACTTATTGCTGCGGCAGGCAGCCCAAGCAGGTTTTGTTTTCTCCCGACTGCAAGTGCATTGTCCTGCCGCTTTTGGATGGCGAGGGGTTCCATGTGCTGGACATCACGAAAGACAAAACGGCGGAACTGGTAAGTCCGCCCCGCGCTAAGGAACTGGGGTTTGCGGAAGGGCTCTTTATTGAAGAAAAAAATGCTTTCTTTGTCTCCCAGATGACGAGTGGATATATCTATGAATACGAATACTGCTATCCGAACTTTACCTATAAGCGGGAAATCCCGACGGGAGGAACGTGGTCCAAGTTCATCGCATGGAGCGGTGAAAAGCAGCTGCTTGCCGTCTCAAATTGGGTTTCAAACGATGTCAGCCTGATTGATTACGACAGCGGAACCGTAGTCAGAAAACTCACAACCGCAGCCGCCCCTCGCGGACTGGCGTTTGTAAACGGCGGCAAAGAAATTATCGTGCTGTGCTTTGACGGCGGCGAAATCCAGAAGTTCGACACAGCCACTGGGAAACCGCTGGATTCTATTTGTATCGAAAACGCTGCCATGCGCCATATTGCTGTCAATACGGCAGAGACAGCCGCCTACATCAGCGATATGTACCATGCCTGTGTCTATACCGTAGACTTGACGGCCTTCAACGTGACAGGCACCTGGAAGGTTTTCAACAACCCTAACACCATCGCTTTACGCAATGACCGGTGGCTCTTTGTTTCCTGTCGGGGCCCCAACAACAAGGAAGACTACACCAAGCGGAGTCCTGTCAACGGACGGGTGCTCGTCTTTGACACCGTCAGCGGAACCCTGCACGAAACACTCTGTGGCGGCAACCAGCCGACCGGTCTTGCCCTGTCCCCAGACGGCACATGGCTGTGCTTTTCCAATTTTCAGGACGCCAACGTAGAGCTATACAGCATTGCGTTGTCTAGACACTGAGACGTGTACATGGCATAATAGGAAAATGTTTATAAAGGTTGCTTTATTAATTGTATTTTTTGCGGTGTTTATCTGCGTCGGCATCATCTGCCGCAGGCAGAGCACTGATGTCAATGGGTTCGTGCTCGGCGGACGCTCTGTAGGGCCGTGGCTTACGGCTTTTGCCTACGGTACATCGTATTTTTCAGCGGTAATATTTGTCGGCTATGCCGGACAGTTCGGCTGGAGTTTCGGCGTTGCTTCTACGTGGATAGGACTGGGAAATGCCTTCATCGGTTCCCTCATGCCGTGGGTTATCCTGGGGAGACGGACGAGAATCATGACCCAGCATCTGGGCTCCCGCACTATGCCGGATTTCTTCGGCACCCGCTATGATTCTGTTGCACTCAAGATTGCGGCTTCTGCGATAACCTTCCTCTTTCTGATTCCGTACACAGCATCGCTTTTCAACGGTCTTTCTCGCTTGTTCCGCATGGCTTTCAATGTGGATTACGCCGTCTGTGTCGTGGTTATGGCTGTGCTGACTGCCGTCTATGTGATTGTCGGCGGTTACATGGCGACCGCTGTAAACGACTTCATACAGGGAATCATCATGCTGGTAGGCATTGTCGCTGTCATCGGCGCAGTGCTTGCAAAGCACGGCGGTTTCATGCAGTCCCTTGTCGCAATGTCCAAGATTGACTGCGGGGAGCTTTCCGGCGGATATGTTTCTTTCTTCGGCCCGCAGCCGCTGTATCTGCTTGTGGTTGTCCTGCTTACCTCTTTGGGAACGTGGGGACTGCCCCAGATGGTCGGCAAGTTCTATGCCATAAAGAACGAGGATTCCATAAAAATCGGTACGGGAATTTCCACCTTCTTTGCGGTGGTGGTTGCCGGCGGATGCTATTTCTTGGGCGGTTTCGGACGGCTGTTCACAACGCAGGAAGTGGTCAGCGCACAGGGGTTTGACTCCGTTGTTCCGACTATGCTTTCAGGTCTTTCCGACCTTTTGATTGCTGTCGTGCTTATCCTTGTTCTTTCTGCGTCCATGTCAACGCTTTCTTCTCTTGTCCTGACTTCAAGTTCAACGCTCACGCTGGACTTTATCGGGGCGTTCAAAAAGCGAAAGCTGGCAGAAAAGCAGAATATGGTCGTTCTGCGGTGTTTTGTTGCCGTATTTATCATCATCTCTGCGGTCATTGCAATTGTTCAGGCAAAAAGCCGCGTCACGTTCATCGCGCAGCTGATGGGCATTTCATGGGGTGCGCTCTCCGGTGCCTTCCTTGCCCCGTTCCTGTACGGCTTGTACTGGAAAAAGGTGAGCCGCGCCGCTGTGGCGACGGGGTTTGTGTTCGGCACAGTCGTCATGCTGTGCCAGCTGTGTATTTCTCTCGGCTGGCTCCACGTGAGCGGGGGAGTTCTGGGATTCATCTTTAAGAATTCTCTCTATTCCGGCGTTTTCACCATGCTTTCGTCCCTCGTGGTCGTCCCGCTCGTCAGCCTTCTGACACAGGGAACAACACCTGACGGTGTGGACGCCATGTTCCAGTGCTATGACAGGACTGTCCGCGTTCCTGCACGCGATGTTCTGACTGATGATAAAGAAAATTAAATGAGGGTGTATATATGACTGCAAAAAGAAATTCTTTTTCTAATTCAATTGGTTTTGTGCTTGCCGCTGCCGGCAGCGCAATCGGACTGGGAAACATTTGGCGTTTCCCGTATCTTGCCGCAAAGGACGGGGGAGGTCTGTTCCTTGCCATTTATGTCGTGCTGGCGCTCACGTTCGGCTTTACTTTGCTGTTTACGGAGGTTGCCCTCGGAAGGAAGACCAAGCAGAGTTCACTGACCGCGTACGGTAAGATAAACAAGAAGTTCAGTTGGGTCGGCGGTTTTTCCGCGTTGGTTCCGTTTCTGATTCTGCCGTATTACTGCATAATCGGCGGTTGGGTTCTCAAGTACATGATTGCATTTCTGACCGGCCACGGGGTGGATGCTGCCGCCGACGGATATTTTTCCGGCTTCATAACAGGGCAGTATGAACCGATTATCTTCGACTTCATCTTCCTGATGGCTGTCGCATTCGTCATCTACCGCGGTGTTAACAAGGGCATTGAAGCTATCTCCCGCATACTGATGCCTGTCCTGTTCGTGCTCGTCATTGGAATTGCAGTTTTCTCCATATCGATAAAGAACCCGGAAACGGGGCGTACCGGTCTTGAAGGGCTCAAGTTGTTCGTTGTTCCGTCTGTCGAGGGCCTGAGCGTGAAGGATATTTTCGTCGTGGTCATCGATGCCATGGGACAGCTTTTCTACAGCATCAGTGTGGCGATGGGCATTATGGTAACCTATGGTTCCTATTATAAGGACAAGTCGAACCTTATCCGTTCCGTCAACCTGATTGAAATCTTTGACACAATTGTGGCAATCCTTGCCGGTGTCATGATTATTCCTGCCGTATATGTGTTTATGGGCAAGGAAGGAATGACCGGTGGTCCGGGACTCATGTTCATCGCCATACCGAAGGTGTTTTTGCAGATGGGAGTGGCGGGCCAGTTCATCGGAGCTGTGTTCTTCATCATGGTTTTGTTCGCTGCGCTCACCAGTGCCATGTCTGTTCTTGAGGCTGTTGTCGCCGGCTTCATAGACCGCTTCGGCATGAGCCGCAGGCGCGCGACGGTCGTCGAGACAGGAATCGCCCTCGTGTTTGGCATTATCATCTGTCTGGGCTACAACGTGCTTTACTTCGATGTGAAACTGCCGAATGGTGCCAACGCACAGATTCTGGACATTGTGGACTATCTGTCAAACAACATCTTTATGCCTGTCGTTGCAATCGGAACCTGTATCCTTATCGGCTGGATCGCAAAGCCTGAGTCTATGATAGAGGAGGCGACAAAGAACGGAGAGCATTTCAGCCGCCGTACGCTCTATGTGGTTATGATTAAATTTGTGGCTCCAGTTCTGCTCACTGTCCTTCTGCTCGGTTCCCTCGGTATTATCTAAAAACGCGGAGTCGTTGCGTTAATTTTTGTGTTGCGGTAGAATGTGGCGCATGAAGGTTTTAGGCATAGAAAGTTCTTGTGATGAAACTGCCTGCGCCATTGTTGAGGACGGGCACAAAATATTGAGTAATGTCGTAGCGACACAGATTCCTTTCCATCAGGCATACAAAGGTGTTGTGCCTGAAATTGCTAGCCGCAAGCATGCAGAATGGATTCTGCCTGTCGTAAAGCAGGCACTTGAACAGTCTGGGCTTTCGCTTGCGGATGTTGATGCCATTGCCGCCACCAACAGGCCGGGTCTCATGGGGGCCCTGCTGGTGGGGCTTTCCTTCGGAAAAACGCTGGCTTGGGCTTCTGGCAAACCGTTCTTCGCTGTAAATCACATGCTTGGCCACATGTACGCGGCGCACCTTGAAAATGACATTTCTTATCCGTACCTCGGTCTGCTGGTGAGCGGCGGCCACAGCATCATAGCAAAAGTGAATGATTTCGACAGCCTTGAAATCTTAGGTACCACTATCGACGACAGTGTGGGGGAAGCCTTTGACAAGGTTTCCAAATACTACGATTTGGGATATCCGGGCGGTGTTATCATCGATAAACTGGCGCAGAAGGGCGACCCGAAGGCCTTTTCATTTCCAATTCCGAAAATCGACAAAAAAGGCGACCACCGCTACGATGTGTCGTTCAGCGGGCTGAAAACCGCCGTCATTCATCAGGCCGATGCGTTCCTAAACGCCGGCTACGAAAAGACGGTGGAGAACATAGCCGCTTCGTTTCAGGAGACAGCCTGCCGCACCTTGGTGTCACGCCTTATGCGTGCGGTGGAGGATACGGGGCTGACCACGGTGGTTGCAGGGGGCGGTGTCGCTGCCAACTCCAGACTGCGTGCCATGCTTGCCGAACACAAAGAGGTTACCTGCATCTTCCCGTCGCTCAAGCTCTGCGGTGACAACGGCGCCATGATTGCTGGAGTGGCATACCACTTCCTCAAGCGGGGGGAAACTTCCCCGCTCAACACCACAGCCTGTGCCAGAATCCCGCAGTTCAAACGCGGTCTGTCGAACCTTGAAGCATTCGGCAGAAGATAGCTGCTTTCCGACAGTGGCAGATTTGGTGTAGACTTTCCTGTAAATTTGTTGCGAGACTTTTGATGGATTCTTCAGAAACTCACTGCTGAGCAGACAGCGGAATGTTCGCACCGAAGGTAATTCTCCTCTCTAAGTAA
>CADBRT010000071.1 GCA_902797055.1 uncultured Spirochaetaceae bacterium | reverse complement strand
CCGCCCCGTCGTATGTGTCGGAGTGAACTTTTCGTCCGCAGAGCGGAATATTACTGAATGGAAGACGTCAGAAAAGTAAATGCAGAGTTGTAAACTTTTACAGCCCGACAGCGGACAGGATTTCAGCGGGCTGCTCGACCAATGTGGTCGCGCCGTGTTCGCATAGGAATGAGCGTGGGCGAAACCCCCAGCACACACTGATACACGGAATGCCGGCATTCCGTGCGGTTTCAATGTCCACGTCGCTGTCTCCGACGTAGACAGCGTTTTCTTTTGAAACACCAAAGCCGCGCATAACGGCAAGCGTGGAATCCGGCGCCGGTTTGCGGCGTATTCCCTCGCTTTCTCTTTCCCCGATGGCAGCAGCTGCAGGAATCACTTTTGCAAAATACAAATCAGCGAGCTCTTTGACCTGCGCATCGGGTTTGTTTGAAACAATACCGGTGCGGATTCCAGCCTCTGACAGTCTGGCAAGCATTTCCAGCACACCGTTATACGGGCGTGTCTTGTTGTGCCAATTTTTGGCATAACAGGAGCGAAGACAACGTAAAAACGCAGTGTAATCGGGATTGTTCAGACCATCAGGCAACGCCCGCTCCGCAAGTTTTCCCAAACCATTGCCAACGAACCGACGGACCTCGTCGACAGTCCGCACCGGATAGTGCATCATTTCAAGCGCTTCGTTGCAACTGTCTGCAAGGTCGTCCAAAGTGTTGAGGAGCGTGCCGTCCAAATCAAATATGACGGCTTTTATATTGTTCATATCTTAGAACTTGAATCCTTTGGGCAGAGAAAAGCCCTTCGGAAGTTTCATATTCGCAAGCTGAGACATATCCATTCCGGCAGGAAGTCCCATGCCGCCTGCGCCCATAGCTCCTGCCATCTGCTGCATGAGTTTTGCCTGTGCACCGCGGTTTCTCGTAAGCTTCTTCATAGTGAGCTTTGTCTTTTCAAACTGCTTGATGAGCTTGTTGACTTCCTGTACGGAAGTTCCGCTTCCCCTTGCAATACGCTTGCGCCTGCTTGGTCCGATGATAAGGTGGTTCATCCGCTCCTTCATCGTCATGCTCTGAATGATGGCTTCCTGACGTTTGAGACCATTTTTGTCAATCTGGTCTGCATTTATCTGTCCGGCAAGGCCAGGCATCATATCAAGAATCTGCTGCATGCTGCCCATTTTCTTTACGGACTGCAACTGTTCAAGCATATCCTGGAGCGTGAACTCGTTGCGCATCATCTTCTGCTGCAGCTTTACCGCCTGCTCCTGATTTACCGTCTCCTGAGCCTTTTCGACGAGGGAAACGACGTCACCCATGCCGAGTATACGGCTGGCAATTCTCTCTGGGTGAAACGGCTCGAAGTCTTCAGTCTTTTCACCGGTACCGATGAACAAAATCGGCTTGTTGGTAATGGTTTTGAGGGAAAGAGCTGCACCGCCGCGGGCATCGGAATCAAACTTCGTCAGGATGACACCGGTCAATCCAAGCTGTTCGTCAAAGCTTTTGGCAATGTCAACGGCGTTTTGACCGGTCATGGAGTCAGCGACAAGGACGGAATCCACCGGATTCACCGCCTTCTTGATGTTGACAAGCTCCTTCATCATCACTTCATCAATCTGAAGACGTCCTGCTGTATCAACAATGACTGTGTCCAAACCATTCTTGCGTGCGTAGTCGAGTGCATCTTTGGCGACTTTGACAGCATCCTTCGCGCCGTCTTCCTTGTAGACAGGAACATTGATTTTCTGTCCCAGCACACACAACTGCTCGACAGCAGCAGGACGCACCAAGTCACAGGCAACCAGCAGTGGACGGCGGCCGTCTTTTTGCAGTCTGTAGGCCAGTTTATGTGCAGCGGTGGTTTTACCGGATCCCTGAAGACCGAGCAGCATGACGACGGACTGGGTATCAGGCCCTTTGAGGGACAAATCAGTCTTTTTGTCCCCGAGCATGGCGACAATCTTGTCGTAAATAATCTTGACGAACTGCTGTCCCGGGTTGACAGCCTTCAGAACCTTTTCGCCCTTAGCCTCTTCAACTGTTGAGTTGACGAACCGCCTCACGACGCGGAGATTGACATCGGCTTCAAGGAGCGCCATCTTTATCTGCTCGACGGTTTCCTCAATATTCTTTTCGGTGATTTTTGATTTTCCGCTCAAAGAGCGCATGATGTCGGAAAATGTTCCGGTGATTTTCTCTAACATGGTGTTTCTCCCTTATCTTTTCAGTCCTCGCTAAAATGGACGGACGGTTGGTTCTGGTTATCGATGAGTCGCTTCATGCAGTCAACAGGTGCTATCTCTTTATTCAGCACTGAGTACAGCGCGTCACAGATAGGCAGTTTCAAATTCTTTTTGACTGCAATTTCATGGACATATTTACAGGCAATGGCACCTTCAGGCAGGTAGCCGATTTTCTGAATGTTCTGTATGAGGTCATCGAGATTTGAAAACTTGGAAAGCATGTCGGTTTTGATGATGTCCTGACCGAAGCGTCTATTGCGCCCGTACTTGGACTTGCACGTTACATCGAGGTCTCCGACGCCGCTTATGGAAGTGAACGTCTCTGCATGTGTCGCACCGAGCGCAAAACCGATTTTCTGGATTTCATTCAATCCGGCAGCAAGCAGGAGACTCTCGGTATTGTCTCCAAAGATGGAACTGTTTTCTGCAAGAGCGTCAAGGCTTCCGTACACGACGGCTATGACATTCTTTGCAGCCGCGCAGACCTGCACACCGACCGTGTCGAAAGAGGCATACGCCATAATGCCAGGCACGCGCAGCAGATCCCGCACTTTGATGGCATTGCGGTGATGGTTGCTGGCAGAGATGAGCCCGGTTATTTTACCCATGGCAACTTCCTCTGCATGGCTCGGACCGGCAACGTAGACCGTTGTATTGCGGTAGGAAGCAGGCAAAGCGGATTCTATCGTATCAAGGACAAATGTAGGCCCCTCGGGCGAAGGAACAAACCCCTTGGTGAGGGCGGCAATAATCGTGTGATTGTTCTGAATATCGTCTATACAGGCGAATTTCTGTACCGTAGAAGCCAAATACAAAGACGGGCTTGCCAGCACTATGACATCCTTTCCCCCTGCAACCGCAAGGATATCCTTGCTCGCACGAAGGTTTTTGTCCAAAGTGTAACCAGGAAGATACCGTTTGTTCTCATGCTCATTGTTGATGGAGGCAACGACATCATCTTCAAGCGCCCAGATTGTAACATCCCTGCCACCACGTGACAACGCAGTTGCAACAGCAGTTCCCCACGCTCCAGCACCAATGACGCCAACCTTTATTTTATCCATGTCTGACCTTCTCGTTCGCTAGGAATACTTCTTCTCACTATACCTTCTAACGGATAAAAATACAAGGGTAAGGGAAAAACCTCACTTCCGCGAAGCCCGCCTGCCGAGCCCGTCAAGTACAAAAATAATTTGCAAAGCCGGAGGTTATGCAGTAGAATAACTGTAAACACGTGTTGACAACGCGTCAGCGTGCATACACGTCAAAAGCATTCTGCAAGAGGTTTCTATGAATACCCTAACATCATCAACGTACAACCCAAAGGATTTGGCCGCTGCATTCTGCAAGCTCTATGGCGGCACCGAGGATTCAGTCAGCGTTTTTTCTTCGCCTGCACGGATAAACATCATCGGCGAACACATTGACTACAACGGCGGCATGGTTTTTCCGGCTGCCATCAACCGCTACCTGTATGTCGCCATCCGGAAACGACAGGACACCAAAATCATCTACAATGATGTCCGCTTCCCAGGCACATTCACCTTTGATATCGGGGATTCATTCAAATACGACAAAGCAAACGATTATGCAAACTATCTGAACGGCATTCTCACCCAGCTCAAGGAAAAGGGATGCACATTCCCCTGCGGTTTCGAGATTCTCATGGTCAGCAATATCCCGGCAGGCGGCGGCATATCTTCATCATCTGCGCTTGAATGCGGTTTTGCCTATGCAGTAAGCGAAACATTCGGATTCAACATCGACCGCATCGAAATCGCAAAACTGGGCCAGATGAGCGAGCATCGCTTTATGAATGTAAACTGCGGCATCATGGATCAGTT
>CADBRT010000070.1 GCA_902797055.1 uncultured Spirochaetaceae bacterium | reverse complement strand
TTCTTCAAGTTCGGAGGAAGAACCGTTCCCCTCTGCGGTCGGTTCCTCGGTGACAGGTTCCACAAGAGGCTCACTTTCGGGAAGCTTCAACTCAATGATAGTCGGTTCTTCAGTTTCGTCATCCACTATGTCAGTAGCAAAATCATTCCAAGAACCGTCGTTATCGAAGGCATCGAACACGTCATCATCTGCGTCATCGCCAGAGGTTTCTTCAGCGGCAACCGTTCCGTCCAGTTCGGTTTCTGTACCAGCTTCGAACACCTCCGATTCTTCGGCAACGGCTTTTTCTGTTTCGGAAGGTGACTCTCCCTCATCAGCGACAACTTCAGCAGGCTGATCCGCTTCGGTGACTGTTTTTTCAGGTTCGGAAGCAACATCGTGCCCGTCAGCAACGGCTTCCGCTACACCTGTGGCCGCAACAGCAACATCCTGTACGGATTCTTTGTCAGGTGCGTTAAACGGGGACTCTGAGAGAGTTTCCTGAACTTCCTCTTGTGTCGGCACATCCTTCGGCGCGCTTGGCGTCGGCAGTGTGACTTTTATGCGGCTCTCGGAAGTCTTCTTTTCTCCCATGATGAGGGAATAGAACACCGGGATAAACAGCAGCGTGATGAAGGTGGAACTGGTAAGACCTCCGACAACAGCCATTCCGATCGGGCGCATCATGCCGGCGCTTCCGCTTGAAGCAAAGCACATCGGAAGCATACCGAGGATTGTGGTCAGCGTTGTCATCAGAACAGGGCGCAGACGGCTGGTACCGGCTTCAAGACAGGCGTCCATCTTCCGGACACCACGGTCAATCAGCAGGTTTGTGTAGTCAACAAGGATGATACCGTTGTTGACGACGATACCGATGAGCATGATGATTCCGATGGCGCCGACCATAGAGAACGGCTGGTTCGTAATTTTATAGATGAATACAACACCTATGATAAGGAACGGAATAGTCGTCAGGTTGATGATAGGAGCCTTGATACTCTCATAGGTTGCCGCCATGACACCGAAAACCAACAGCAGTGCCATGATACCTATTTTGAGGTACACCAAGGTCTGTTCATTGACATCTTCAAAGGAACCGCCGTAATGGACACTCACACCGTCAGGGATAATCACAGACTGAGCGACATTGTTCTTTATGTTTTCTGCGACGACGGCAGCCTTTTCATCAGACAAAATGCCCGCTGTAACGTGAACGATCCGGCTTCTGTTTTCATGGCTTATAGTCACCGGACCGGTTCCTTTCACTATCTCTGCAACGCTGGAGATGGGAATGCTGCCTTTCGAACTGGCAACATAAATCTGGGACAAATCCGGTATGGTGCTTACGTCAGCGTCCTGCAGCATGACAGAAACCGTGTAGTCCTCTCCGTTTTCCCGATACGTAGTAGCAGTTTTTCCATTGACACAGGACTGAATTTCACTGGCGATAGCGCTTACGCTCACGCCGAAGTTATAGGCGCGGACGCGGTCAACTTTTATTTCTACCTGCGGCAGACCGTCGTTGATATCGACCGAGGCTTCGTCAATGTCTTCCATTGCATTCATGACATCAGCAACAAGGTTTGCGACCGCTACAGCATTTTCCATGCTTGCGCTCTTTACCTCGATGTCCAAATCATCGCCCGCCATCTGCTGTCTCATGCCACGTCCGAAACTGAATGTGACATCCGCATAATCATTGAAATGCGCACGCAGTTTGTTCTGTATTACAGAGGCGGAATCTATCTGTTCCGCACTGTCAGGCAGGTTGATTTCTATGGAGCCGGAGTTCGTACTTCCGCGGCGACCGCCTTTTCCGACCGTTGTGATAATATTCTTGTAACCTTTGATTTCATCAATTGCGATATCCTGGAACGCATAGACGATTTTCTCAGTCGCCTCCAGAGAGGTTCCTATCGGCAGCTTGATATTCAGCGTAACTGAACTGTCCTGACCGCCGGTCATCATCTGGACGTTCAGCGTCTTCGCCTGCATAAGGGCAAAGACAAGCGCAGCCACGCAAATCAGAACTGTAATAATGCGGTGTCGGAGAGCAGCGCGGAGAATCACACGGTACACCGCAGTCAACGCGTCCTGAATGCCGTTCAGCATGCCGTACAAAGCCTTAAAGAAAAAGCTCTTCACCGGTTTTTCATTGCGGTTGGTAAGAGGGAACCAGACACCGGCGAGAACAGGGACAAGGAAGGTAGCCACAAAAAGGGAGCTTACCAAGGCGATGACGATTGTAAAAATAATCCCCTTGAACATCTGGCCCATCATTCCTAAATCCTTCAGGAAGAAGAGGAACGGAACGAATACGCAGATGGTGGTAAGGTTTCCCGACAAAACAGACATCAGCATTTCGGAGCTTCCGAGGATGGCAGCAATCTTTGGCTTCGCCCCGCGCGAACGGTAGGAGTAGATGTTGTCAATCATAACGATGGACGCGTCAACTATCATACCGACGCCAAGGATAAGTCCGGTAAGCGTGAGCATATTGAGGGAAAGCCCCGCAAAATTCATGCAGAGGACGGTTATTACGATGGAAAGCGGGATTGCAATGGCAATGATAAAGGTACTCTTGACGGAACAAAGGAATACATACAGAACGACAACGGCGAGGATAAGTCCCTGCCATGCGGAATCAAACAGTGTGTTCAGCGTGTCACGGATGGAATCAGCCTGGTCGCTGACGATTTCCATCGAAATATCGCTCGGAAGAGAGTCCTTAAGCTCTTCCATCTTTGCTTTGATGGCATCGGAAACGCTGACAGTGTTTGCACCGGACGCCTTCGTAATAGAGACGTACACGCCAGGCTGCCCGTTGATGTACACTTCGTTCGAAGCGTCGGAATAGCCCATGTACGCCCGTCCCAAATCGGAAACTTTGACATCATAGCCGTTAATCGTAGTAACAACGGTGTCATTTATCTGTCTGACGCTTTCGTATTCTCCGGTAGTTCTAATGGAATAGTTGGTAGTGCCGTCGGTTATTGTTCCGCCGCCGAGTTCGATATTCTGCTTTGCCAAAGAAGCCGCAACCGTTGTCAGGGGAAGATGATATGCCTGCAAACGGTTCTGCTCCAATTCCACGCGGATAATCTTTGTCCGTCCGCCCATTGCTTCCGCCTCTCCAACACCGTCTGCCTGTTCCAGCACGTCTACAATAGAGTTCTCAGCAAACAGCTTGAGGTCGTCAGCGGAACGGTTTCCGCGCACCGCAATGCGGATTATCGGCATGGAGTTAGAACTGAACTTCATGATACTGGTTGAAACACCATCCGGCAGGGAACGGTTTACGCGCTCAAGTTTGTCGCGGACATCATTCGTAGCGGACTCCAGGTCTGTGCCGTAGTTGAATTCCAGAGAAACACGGCAGCTTCCTTCTGATGACGTGGAAGTGATATTCTTGAGATTGCTCACTCCGATGAGGGCATCCTCAATGGGGGAAGTCACTGTTTTCTCAACGGTTTCTGGTCCTGCATTCGCATAGGTGCCCATGACCATCAGATAAGGGCTGTCAACATCGGGAAAGAGCGCGAGCGGTATATTGCTTATGGTGAACAATCCGATGATTCCCAGCAACAGGAACACCATCGTGACAAGAAGCGGGTGCTGTAAAGTTTTTTCACTTATCATTTACATTTCTCCGTACCGGTCAGTTCGCGGATACATCCGTTATGTCGCGGATTGTAGAACCATCACCCAAAGCATTCATTCCTTCCACGACCATTTTGTCGCCTGCAGAAACACCGCTCGTCAGCTGAATCATATTGTCCACGCTTTTTCCCGTCGTGACAGAGCGCGGGGAAACGGTAGAACCATTGCTGTTCACAACGTATACGTAGTGCTCCCCTGCTTTTTCCAAAACGGCGCTTTCGGGAATGACCGGATACCCGCTGTAAACGTTTGTGTACAGCTTAACCTTCGCAAACATGCCTGCATTTACACGGGAATCTTTTTCGGTGAATTTGAGTTCAACTTCTTTTGTACGGTTTGCAGGGTCGAGCACAGGCGAAACGCGGACGACAGTCGCTGTAAAAACATTTTCTGGATATGCTTCAAGGACTATATCCGCTAAAAGACCGTTCTTTAAGGACGCAACATATTTTTCACTGACCCGTATGGTGACTTTCAAGTTTTCAACATCACCGATTGTGGCTACAGAGGAACTCGCCGCTACTGTCGCACCGGATTTTGCGGGCAGAGACGTGATGGTTCCCGCAATCGGAGAGTAGACGGGGCTCAGTGCATACTGCATTCCTGGCTTTGAAGGGTCGATTTTTAAAAGCATTTGTCCTTTTTTCACCTTTTCACCGAGGTTGACGTATACATCACGGACTTTTCCGCCTATATCAGGAAATACATCGATACTTGAAACAGGTTCTATCTCCCCTGTCGTGTTTACGTAATCCTGCAGGGATGTGTCTGCGGCAACCAAGGTTCGGACAGAAGTGACGGACGGCTGGCTTGCACCGCCGCCCCCTCCGGGACCACCGCCCGGCTTTCCGCCGCCGTTCGGTTTGCCTCCACCCGGTCCCCCCTGCATCTGGTTTTGCCCCGCCGGCGCACCACCCTGCCCCGCAGGATTGGCACTGTCTGCTTTTTTACCTTTTATATAGAAAAACGCCCCTACGACGAGTGCCACGCAGGCGGCCGCGCATAATCCTATCTTATGTTCTTTTTTCATAGTTCCTTCTCTCCCATAAGAGTGCCGAACGGGACACCCAGCGTGTCCTCTAAATCCAGCACCGCTGAAATGAGGCTGTAGACCTCGCCTTTCAAACTGACCTGTGCCTGCAAAAGACTGTCGCGGGCAGACTGCAGCGAAAGCAAATCCCTTGTTCCTGCATTGTATGCGTCAAGCGTCAGCTTGTATGATTCCTCGGCGAACGATATGGTCTGCTGCCGCAACGCAATAGTCGACTCAAGCTGTTTTATCTTGTTCGCGTACTGCTCGGCATGGATTTCCTGTGTAATTTTAGCATCCTGCAACTGGAGCTGAAGTGTCTTGAGGTTGTCAATCTGATTCTTTACGCTCTGCGCGCCGCTTGACCACGGCAAAAAGCCGTCGAGCGGCAGGGAAATACCGACAGAAAGAGAACCGCCTCCGCTCCAGTTGTTCCAGTCATCGGTTTTTACCCCTTGGGTATACGAATAGCCGGCTGTCACTGATGGCGCGTATGCAGTCAAGCGCGTCGCCAAAAGGGAGTTCTTGGCAATCTCTATGTTTTTTTCCAAAGAAGCAATGGTGCCGGTTGTACGGGCGTTGGCATCAGTGGAAACGTTTGTTTTATCGAGGAAATCGCCTAAATCCCCGTCAAGAACGATATCCTGATGAATATCCAGCCCCAGAAGGTGCTTGAACGTCGCAATATCATTGCTCAGCGATGTCTCCGCGCTGGCAAGGGACAGTTTCGCGTTCTGCCAAGCAATCTGGGAGTTCAGGACATCAAGGCGTGGCAACAGCCCCCGGTTGTACTTGGTCTGGTTTGAATCGTACTGGTTCTTTGCCGTTTCAGCATTGCTCCGCTGCAGCGCAATCTGTTCCTGCTCATACAAAAGGCCATAGAAGGCTTTGCGTACCTGCAACTCAATGTTTTTTGCAGCCGTATCGAAGTCAATCAATTGCTTTTCATATTTGAGTTTCGCGCCTTTTACGGAGGTCGCGATGGACGGGGAAAGCCCGAATTTTACGGATGCCCCGACAGAAACAGATGCCGGATTGCTGTCTTCCGTATCCTGTATTTCAGAATCAAAAACTGTCGGGACTCCCGATTTTGTGATGCCTGCATTCACCCCTATGGACGGACTCAGGCTGTTCCATGCTGTATTTTTTGCTCTCTCGGCGGTGCTCACGCCTATGGCGCTCTGCTGCAGGGAAAGGTTTCCGCTGACACACTGGCGCACTGCGTCTTCAACGCTTATATGAACGACATCCTGCGCGCCGACATTACACACACAAAGAAAGGCTGTGGCAAGGCACATACACATTTTCAATGTAGAAAAACGAGCCATGAAAGCCTCCTTAGCTTGCTCTATTTTACCTTAGAACCATAATATAGACAAGATTAAATTTTCTTTCAAAAAAACCCCGTTATAAAACACGTATTTTATAATTCGTATGGATTACAGTTTGGAAGGAGTGGTCAGTTCATAGCCCTGACGCTTCAAATCGGGATACAGGTCACGAAGCAAAGGGGGAAGAACTCCGACGGACTTATCCACGTGCCCAATCATAATAGCGCTGCCAGTGCGGTTGGCAACGGCAATGCCGTTGTATATCTGTTCCAGCATGGCTGAGCGTTCGACAACATTGTCGATGAATATATTCCGCTCCCTCGCCCGCAGACCGCGGGATTTTGCAGCGGCAGGTCCCTTTGTGTTCTGCGTCGTACGGGAGTCAAGGAAGTATATGCCGCGCTCCTTTACGACATCCATAACAGCACCGATCCGAAGCGCGTCCTCGGTTATAAGGGAGCCTTCATGGTTGTTCAGCCCCGCAACGGACGCTCCGAGTTCATCGAGGTTTTCGGAGACCAGCGCCCGTATCTGAACCAATGTCATATCTGGCTCTATGGAACCGGGACCGGGATAAAGATACAGATTTTCAGACTGCATCGGTTGGTGCAGGATAAGCTCTTTGCCCGAAGCAGTTACAAGACGGGCGCATTCCTTTGTATGGGAAACTTTCGGCAGGACAGCAATCGTTACAGGAAACGGAAGACCTGTATAACAGCGTACATTGTCGACATTCATGCCGGCGTCATCAATGACGAACGCAATTTTTGCACCGCTGCATGCCTTCGGTATGTCAAAGCGCAGGGGTGGCGCAGCAACAGGTTTTACGGGTTCTGCAGAGACGGGGGGCTTTTGGGCACCGGCAGGTTTATCTGCGAGATCTTTTGCATCATGAGCAGCTTCTGGAGGCGTGTCGTTCTGCACTTCAACTGGAGGAAGAGAAGGTTCCGGGGCTGCAGGCGGAGGAACTTCGGTTTGCACAGGACTTTGGCTTGGGACCGATGACCATTCGACAGGTTCTTCAAGGGGAAAAAACAGCGCATTGATAATCAGAAACAGGATTGAAAGCACGGTTATGATACCGGCGACAATGAAGACGCGCCGAGTGTCCAGTCGGACCGAAGGCTTTATGTGTTTTTTTACTATAAGGGAACGTTTTTTACCTGAGCGTTTTTTCTTATTCGGCATTTTTCTACTATTTTATTGTTCTGCCGTCAAAAAAGCAACAATGAAAAACAGAGCAGGAATTGACGGTTAGAGGGCAAACCGTTACAATACAACACTATGAAACCAACGCTCATAAAAGATTTGCTCACTTCAGAGCCTGACGGACGCAACGTCACGGTCTGTGGCTGGGTGCGGACAAAAAGGGATTCCAAAAATCTCGTGTTCATTCAGGTTAATGACGGAAGCTGTTTCGCTTCAATACAACTGACATTCGATCGCTCAAACCCTGCTGAGGGTGCGGACGCTACTAACATAGAAGAAAATCTTAAAAATGTGACGACAGGAGCTTCTGTACGGGCAGAAGGAACGCTGATTCCGTCACCAGCAAGCGGACAGGCTGTGGAAGTAACACTAAAGTCGCTCACTGTACTGGGTGTGTGCCCGGCGGACTCCTACCCGCTCCAGAAAAAGAACATGAGCATGGAATATCTGCGCGAAAACGCACACCTGCGTACACGCACCAATACGTTCGGAGCCATGTTCCGTCTGCGCAGCCAGATGGCGTATGCACTGCACACCTTCTTCCAAGAACGAGGGTTCGTATACATCAACACGCCTGAAATCACGTGTTCCGATGCAGAAGGCGCAGGAGAGATGTTCCAGGTCACAACGCTCTCCCTCGAAAAGATTGCCGAGCTGGCTGTCAAAGCAGGCGCAAAAGGAATGGATCCTGCAAAGGCCGCTGATATCGTTGACTACAGCAAGGATTTCTTCGGGAAAAAGGCGAATCTGACCGTTTCAGGACAGCTTGAGGCGGAAACGCTCGCCACAGCACTCAGCCGCGTCTACACCTTCGGACCGACGTTCCGCGCAGAAAAGTCAAACACCCCGCGCCACCTTTCAGAATTTT
The DNA here is from genome assembly GCA_902797055.1 of uncultured Spirochaetaceae bacterium. Classification (GTDB taxonomy): domain Bacteria; phylum Spirochaetota; class Spirochaetia; order Treponematales; family Treponemataceae; genus Treponema_D. Next base: position 9,897 of record CADBRT010000070.1, on the reverse strand, counting down.
GGATGTGCGAACCGGAAATGGCTTTCTACGACCTCTTCGACAACATGGATTTGGAGGAGGAATTCCTCAAATATCTGTTGAATCATGCCCTTACAGCATGCGCTGAGGATATGGCTTTCTTTGAAAAGAGAATCCAGCCCGGTGTCATAAAGCAGATTCAGCACGTTGTGGAAACACCGTTCAAGAGAATCACATATACCGATGCTGTCGCAGAACTTGAAAAACACAACGACAAATTCGAATTCCCGATTGAATGGGGAAAAGAACTCCAGACGGAGCACGAGCGGTATCTCACCGAGACCGTGTTCAAATCTCCGGTTATGGTCTACAACTACCCGAAAGATGTAAAGGCATTCTACATGAAGCAGAACGACGACGGAAAAACGGTACGCGCCGTAGACGTTCTGGTGCCTGGACTTGGAGAAATCACCGGCGGAAGCGAAAGAGAGGAGAACTACGACAAACTCCTTAAGGTCTGTGAAGAGCGCAAGATGGACATGACGAACTACCAGTGGTACCTCGATTTGCGCCGTTTCGGCACTGTTCCGCACTCAGGTTTCGGCTTGGGCTTTGCACGCCTTCTGCGGTACATCACCGGCATGGCGAATATACGGGATGTCATTCCGTACCCGCGCGCACCGAAACTCGCAGATTTCTAAAGACTCAAGGGGTGAGAGATGGCAGAAGCGAATAACACAGGCCCTGTATCAGGTCGGAAAGTATTCTTCGTAAATACTTCTTTCGCAGTCACTTCAACCCTTGTCCCCGAGTTGAGGGACAGGGAGTTTGAAGTGTATACCGTTGAAAGCTATAAAGATATAAAGAATATGCTCAGGCAGAATCCAGATTCCATATGTTTATTCAACACTGATTCACAGCTCTCACCAGCTGCATGGGTTTCTTTTTTCAGAAGCTTCAAAAAGGAAATTGCATTGCGTTCAGCCATAATCGGCATTCTCTCTGACAGGATGAAGGAAGGTGAAGATCATCTGTTCAAAGATGAAAATGTCGAATACAAGGCTGGAATCCATACGGTAGGCAAGGATTTAAATGTTCTGACGAACACTATGGAAATGCTGCTGACGGACTTGGGGGCGAAAGGACGCAGACAGTACGTGCGCGTCTCTTGCTTTAAGGAAAAGAAAACCCTGCTCTTCTGGATGTCCGACACCGACCGCCGGAATATCATGCACCAGATGAAGATTCTGGACATCAGTTCCATGACGGTTGCAGTCAAAGTTCCAGAGACTTTGGAACGGGAACTGTTCGAGGGAAAGGTGCTGTCTTCCTGCAATTTGGTCCTCAACTCGAAACAGACGATAGCAGATCTGAGGGTGTTCATGATAAAGAAAACTCCTCATGGAAAAGTCGCCATTTTGCTGTTGGACGACACTACAGGATCACCGATAAGGACAATTATAAAGAAATTCATTGCCGAAACACTGCAAAACAATATGATACTTTCAATAAACGATATGTCGAGGGACAATGAAGATTATGCGGAGCAGGCAAAAATAGATAAGCTTCCGCTTGAATAACCGCTACAAGGATATGGACTCGCACTACAAACCCAAAAAACTAACGCTAGTCACATTTTTGCAGTCTGTATACCTGTCAGTCCTGTTCACGAGCCGAAACGACCTCTTTTCGTATGCGGCAGCTTGTGCGTTCGGCTTCTTAATGTCCTTCGTTCCTGTCGTGATGATGACGCTTGTCATCCTTCTACGGGTTTTACGGGCGAATCCAGCACCAATCATACAGCTTGCAGGCGTCAGCCCGCTTATATCAAGCCTCGTCAATATTGAAAATCTCATACAGTCCATACAACAAATCCGGCAGGTGACGAACTTCGAGATTATCTTGGCTATAGCCATTATCTGGATGGCACGCCGCTTTTTCATTTCGCTTGTACGGAGCATGAAACGGATCTTCAACCAGACGTACCGGGTGCAAAAGGGAATGACACAGGCGCTCGCTTTTGCTTCTGAATCAGTTCTGATAATTCTGCTGTCCCTGCTGATATTTGCAATCATATCAATAAGAACAATCGTTAAGCTGCCGCTTTCAACACAGCTCAATATGCGATATCCGGAACTGATGGATTCGTTTGCAAATCTCATCACAACGACCGTTCCGTTCATCCTTATCTTCATCGGTACAGTCATCGTCTACCGCTTTGCAAGCCGTACAAAGCCGACGCTGCTGGAATGCCTTGTTCCTGCGGGAGGCTGTGTGTTCGCAACGTGGGGATTCAGGAAACTGATGAAGCTTTTCATCAATGTCAACCGCTACAACTCGGTGTACGGTGTGATGAGCAATGTGATTGTTCTCCTGCTCGAAGTCTATTTTTTCTTCCTTATCTTCTTGTTCTTTGCACAGTATTTGTTTGTCAATCAGTTCTTTGATACGCTTGTCCTCGGCGAACTCTATGTGCTCCCCGACCACGACGATATCAAACCGAAATCGATTCTGAGAAGACTGCTTTTTATCAGGCCGGATTCCCTGCTCGCCGCAGAACCTAACGTCATAACGCTGCACAGCGGAGAGTCAATCTACCAGCAGGGGGACTTCAGCACAGACTCTTTCTATCTGGTCAAAGGAACGGTACAGGTAACAGGCACGAATTCCTTCAACTACATCACGAGGGGCATGTTTTTCGGGGAGGAATCCTGCATGCTGGAGGAACGGCGTACTGAAGACGCTGTCGCGGTAAGCGATGCGGAAATAATCAGAATTCCTGAAGAACTGTTCTTCTCTCTGCTTGAAAAAAATCCCACTGTTGCACAAAAAGCGCTTTCTCAAATAAGCGCCTACTATTCCAAATTTTATGGACGCAACGAAGATTATTCATTATAATGCGGGCTTTAGAAGGCTTTGCTAAAAGGCAGCAAACTATTACAAACACTTCTTGGAAATCTTTGGAAAAGCCATAGTCTCTGGGAGCAACAAGATGACAAAATATATTTTTATCACAGGCGGTGTCGTAAGCGGTCTTGGAAAAGGAATTGCAGCGGCATCGCTCGGTCTCATTCTGAAAAGCAGGGGACTGACTGTCGTAAACCAAAAATTCGACCCCTATCTGAATATTGATCCTGGCACCATGAACCCCTTTCAGCACGGAGAGGTCTTCGTCACCGATGACGGAGCGGAAACAGACCTCGACCTCGGACACTATGAGAGGTTCACAGACGCAACGCTTTCTCAAAGTTCAAACACAACTTCAGGGCGTGTTTATCTGGCTGTCTTGAACAGGGAGCGCGAAGGCGGATACCACGGCGGAACGGTACAAGTCATTCCGAACATAACAGAAGAAATCCTGTCCAGAATGCTGATTTCCACGAAGGAAACAGGGGCTGACGTTGTCATCACAGAGATTGGCGGCACCGTCGGAGACATTGAGTCGTTGCCCTTCATCGAAGCCATACGGCAGATAAAGTACCGCGTCGGGGAGGAAAACTGCTGCTACATCCATCTGACGCTTGTCCCCTACCTCTCAAAGGCTCATGAAATCAAAACAAAGCCGACCCAGCACTCTGTCAAAGAACTTCAGGAGCTGGGAATACAACCGAACATTCTGATGATACGGACCGAAGTCCCGCTGGACGACTCCACGCGGGAACGTCTTGCACAGTTCTGCAACGTAGACACCGACTGCGTAATTCAGAACCTCAACGCAAAAAGCATCTATGAAGTTCCGCTCAATATGGAGCAGGAAGGGCTGGGAGACGCTGTCTGCAAGGCGCTCGGTCTTGAAGGGCTCAAAACACACCTTGAGGACTGGGCAAAGATGGTCGATATCTTTGAGCATCCCAAAAGCAGCGTGACCATAGCGCTGGTAGGAAAATACATAGAGCTGCATGATGCCTATCTCTCCGTGGTTGAAAGCCTGATTCACGGCGGAATTGCAAACCAGACGGAAGTTACCATAGACTGGATAGACAGCGAAACCCTTACCGATGACGAAACGACGGCAAAACGGCTTGGAAATGCTGACGGCATAATCGTCCCCGGAGGTTTCGGCTCACGCGGCATTGAAGGCATGGTACGGGCAGCACGCTTTGCAAGAGTCAACAAAGTGCCGTATCTCGGAATCTGTCTCGGCATGCAGATTATGGTCATCGAATGGGCACGTGACGTTCTCGGCTGGCAAGACGCCCATTCCACAGAAATTGACAAGGATACGACACATCCGGTCATCGATTTGATGCCGGATCAAACAGGAAAAATTTTGGGCGGTACTCTCAGACTCGGCAAATTCGAATGCAAAGTAACCCCCGGAACGCTTACCGAAAAGGCTTACGGGACAACCACGATATGGGAGCGGCACAGACACCGCTACGAATTCAACAACGTCTACCGTGAAGAGCTTGAAAAATCAGGGCTGATAATTGCAGGAATCAACCCAGAACGGGATCTCGTGGAAGTTGTGGAGTTCAAAGACCACCCGTGGATGGTCGGCGGCCAGTTTCATCCTGAATTCAAAAGTCGGCCGAACAAGGCTGGGCCTCTGTTCAGGGACTTCATAAAAGCGAGCGGGGAATATAAAGCGGGACGATGAACACAATCTGTGTTCATTGACTAAAATCGTCTTATAGCGTATAGTTAATCTATGTCAAAGGGCAGTTTTTTTCAGAATATCATCGACTCTTTCTTTGGGGGTGACGATGCACTTGCCATCAAACGGCGGATATTAAAGAAAACGGCAAAGAATCTCTCGAAGACAAAATACCACTTCTACAAAGCGGGATCACATGAAATTGACCCTTCATTGGCAAAATTCTTCTACGAGATTTACAAAGCCATTTCTCCGGCACAGTTGATGTTTGCAAACGTAAACCCGAATTCCCTTAAACGCATAACAATCGATTTGTCGCTCTCTGATTCCCAGAAAAAACTTCTGGATGAACTCTCAGAAGAAGCTATAAATGAAAAAGCAAAGAGCATGAAACTCGAGGAATTACGGCATACCGTAAGCGAAAACCTGGATAAATTCAACGCAGAGTTCACGACAGAAAAAATTACGAAAGCAGACATGCTCTACACAAAGTTGATACTTTTGAAAAACTTCACCCAACATGACTTCTACTTCTTCCTCAAGAAATTCGACAGCTCCCTGAAAGAACGCAACTTTACGGCAGTCCCACGGTTCCAGACCATAAACGGGTCTTATATCGTAGAAGATATTAAAAACTTTGTCTCTGTGGCATGGGTTCTCCCCATGGATGCAGAGTGGGATGATGTATTCAAGCTGCTTAAAGCCTTGAAGGGTGTTGAACCTATAACAGTAGGCACTTGGAAGAAGGTTCTTACCCGCCTCAGAAACATCAAAGACCACAGAATCTTTGAGATGATTATCCAGCTGATTACCGAAAACCCTTCCTACCGCGAAAACGTCAAAGTGGAAGAGTATCACATCATGGATGACTTCATCTCGCAGACAAGGAAAACTGCTGACGGTACGCTTGAAGACATAAAAGCAAAACAGACAGCGGGTAAAGTTGACAATCTTGTTGGACAGGTATTCGGAAACACAAGCGTAGAACCGCTCAAGTTCTACACCGATGTAATGAGCGAGAATTTCACCCGCAGAGGGCTTGACGGGTTCGTGTACTCGGAACCGATGAGCTACCTCAGACAATTCCTTTTGGACTATGTAAAGAAAGACCTCCGGGAACTTGCAGATATTCTGGTTGTTCGCGGAGAGTGGGCAACACAGGCGCTTGCAAAACCGATGAGCGAATCTTCCCACCAGCTCATGGAAGCGTCTTCCGCCATTTCAAAATTCGACGAGCAGTTCAGCGACAACAGCGAATTCACGAACAAGATGAAGACGCTGCTGCCCCGTATTGAACGCGACAGAGAAGCCCACAACATCGCAGAAATGCTCATCCACGATGCAAACAACGATGCTGCAAGGATTTTAATCAGTTCCAGACAGAATCTGGTCGCTTTCGCACGGAACCTCAAGATGGTTCTGGAAGATTTTGTGAAAAGCCCTCACAGTGAAATTATCATCAACTGGAAGGAACTCGACCATTTTGCAGAGGGAAAGCTCAAACCGATGTGTATCGATGTATACAAAAAGATATTCAGTTTTGTTTCCCTTATTCAAAACTTTGAAATAACAATCGAAGAAACAAACTGAGAGGCCGGTTTCGATTCCTCAATTTCGTGCGGTTGTATTCAATACGGAATCAACAAGTTCCTTGAATTCTGGATTGAGTACAACCGAAGATGTTTCAATATTCCTGCTGACAGAATAGATTCCGTCCTTTTCTACTATAGACACTTCTTTTTTTTCTTCCCGCTCAAACGAAAGTGCTTTTTGCAATAACCCGCGATGAGTATTTGAAAATGACTGATTCTGGATTTTTTCTGACATAGGAATATTGATTTTTGCCCCTGTTTGAGTCATTATACAACAAGTATATGATAGAAGTCAAAGCGGAACAAGAGAAAAAGGCTAGAGCTCTGTTGATAGGTTCGCCGGCAGCAAAAGAAGCAGGCAAACCAGAAGAATTGGAAGGTCTCGTACAGACATTAGGGATGGATATAGCAGGTTCCCTTGTCCTGACACGCATAGAACCGACGCCTGCATACGGTATAGGAACAGGAAAGGCGCAGGAAATCACCGACAAAGCAAAAGAACTCGAAGCGGATTGCATCATCTTTGACTGGGAAATCGATCCGACAAAACAGCGCAACTGGGAAAAACTGACACAAAAACCGGTCTTTGACAGAAACGAAGTCATCATACGGATATTTGCACAGCGGGCAAAAACAAAAGAAGCGACACTGCAGGTAAACCTCGCCCGACTTGTCTATTCCCTGCCCCGTTTAAGCCACACCTACGGGGACTTGTCCCGGCAGAGAGGCGGTACATTCGGCAACAAGGGAAGCGGTGAAACTCAACTGGAACTCGACAGGCGACAGATTGAAGACAAGATTACCCAGATAAAGAAAGAACTCGAACAGGTGGAACAGAACAGGGCCACACAGCGAAAGCAAAGGGAGAGAACGGAAAGCGCTTCCTGTGCCCTAGTCGGCTACACGAATGCGGGTAAATCGAGTCTTTTAAACGCACTGACCGGAGCGGACGCATTCGTAGAGAACAAATTGTTTGCGACGCTTGATCCGACGACACGGAAACTGGCCCTCTCGGAAGGGAATTCGGTTCTTCTTACTGATACGGTAGGTTTCATCTCCAACCTGCCCCACACGCTCATTGACGCTTTCAAGTCAACCTTGGAAGAAGCGAAGTATGCGACACTGTTGCTCGTCACCGTCGATGCAAGTGATGCGAACTGCGTAAAGCAGTACGAACAGGTACAGAAAGTTCTGCGCGAGATTCAGGCTTCTGACGTGCCCCAGCTCATTCTTCTGAATAAAATCGACCGGGTGGAACAAGACGCCATGAGGCTTTCAGAGCTTGAAGCAGTTTTCCCGGGAGCCATTAAGACAAGCGCAGCAACAAAAGCTGGCTTCGATGCACTCCTTACGGCAATAGCGGAACAGGTGCTCGGCAGCATAGGACGCTACCGGATTCCGCTCGAAAAAAGCTCTCTCGCAGAACTCGTCAGGCGCAACGGCACCATCCTTGAGGAGGAATGGACAGACGATTCCGTAGAACTCACGGCACGGGTTCCGGGGAAATTCGATGAACAGGGGAATGCGACATCAAGAACGTTGGCACTGCTCTTCCCGTATCGGATACACGAACAGGAGGAATAAAGATGTACGGCACAAGACACAAAGGAAAGACCTATTTTGTAAACAGCATATCAAGTCCGCAGGAAGAAAACAACAAAGGCGTCCTGTTCAATCATGTTCTCCTTGCGGTGCTTGTAGTCATGTTTCTGACGCTTGTCGCCGGAACGGTTGTTGCTTTTACCAAAAACAAGGCAGAAATAGGGACCCGCTACAGGCATGCAGACCCCACTCCGAAGCAGGTCATAAGCGCAAGCCTTTCGACAGATTCTAAACTCAGTGCATATACTGATTTAGGACAGATACGAGTAGTGACGAAGAGCCCGGACAAAGGACATACAGGGACTCTCATCATCGTTTCCCCTTGGTTTTCGTATCCTTCAAGCGACACACCGCTTTTTGAAGAACTCGCCCAGAAGTCACAGAAAGAAAAATCAATAATTGTAAACTACTTCGGCCAGAAGACAAGGCAGGAACTGCTTACGATGGGAGAACAGGCAGTAAAAAAAGAGCTTAAGGAACGGATAAATAACGAACTCGTTCTTGGTACAATCACGAACGTTTACTTTGACCAGTATTTGTTCTTCGACTGAAATTCTTCAGTTATACAAAAGGTTATCTCTTAAAATTGCAATTTTTAGAGATAACCTTGAAAACTAATCCGCCTTTTAAAAATTCCATACTCAAATTTATCTAACTTGTTTCCGAAATTTTAGATATGCCGTCAAAAACACAGAGCTATTCAAAGCCAGATTTCTGGTCACAGAAAGCGTTCAAGGAGGGATATCCCGCCCGGAGCGTATACAAGCTCGCAGAAATTGACAAAAAGTTTACATTTCTCAAAAAGAATACCTCTGTGCTTGATTTAGGCGCGGCTCCAGGAAGTTGGACGACATGGTTGCTTCGCAACGGTGCTGCAAAAGTAGTCGCTGTTGACTTGAACCCCCTTTCAAAATCTGTAACAGGTGAAAACCTTACGTTCATACAGGGTGATCTGTTGGAGCAGAGCACCCTTACCGCTATCAAAGAGCAGGGGCCCTACGGACTTGTCGTTTGTGATGCGGCACCGTTGACAACAGGGAACAGAGTTCTCGATACAGCCCGTTCACAATCCCTCGTAGAGATGGCCATATGGTATGCACAAGAGATGCTTGCGCAGGGCGGAAACTTTTGTGTAAAGATTTTCCAGAACGGCGACCAGCAGAAAGAGTTAAAAAAAATGAGAGAGTTATTTGCAAGCGCGAAAGGATTCAAACCGGAAGCATGCAGAACAACCTCTTTTGAAACATACCTCATAGGACTAAACAAAAAGTAGAAAAAGGTGGAATTCAAAATGAAAGAAATTGCTTTTTTTGCAGACGCATGTTATAGTAGAAAGAACACAATGAGGGAATATGTAAGAATAGGATTGTTCTTTTCTTTATTTGTAATATGTGCTGCAGGTTTCGTTGTTGCAACAACTCTTGGGGTTCTTCATTACAATAATACAAAAGGACAAGGCGGTGCAGATTTTCCGGGGCTTCCCGTCGGGCTTTCTGCTGAACTTATAACCACTGACACACCTGAAGAATTATCTCTTCCAGAGGAGACCGTATTTACGGCTGAAGAAGACAAACCCTTGTGGTATTTTTCCTACTGCATCCAGAAGGGGGATATGATTGGAGTTCTTGCACGCAATTTCGGAGTAAGCGAGGACACAATCATCAGTGTCAACAATATCAAATCCACGAGACTCATCCAGCCTGGCGATTATTTGAAGATACCTTCCATGCCCGGAATTCTGTACACAACGAAGGACGACAACGAGACAATTGAAAGCATAACAAAGAAATTTGATGTCAACGTGTCTAAATGTGCTCTTGCAAACAATATGGATCAAACAGCGAGTTTGAATTCGGGTGCAACAGTTTTCATTCCCGATGCAAAACTTGACGCCAACACGCGTGCGGAAATAAACGGCGACCTTTTCTCAAAACCGATCAAATCCTGGTATTATATTTCATCATCGTATGGATACAGAACGAATCCGTTTGATTCTTCAAAGCGCACGTTCCATGGCGGTATTGATATGGCATGCTCATTCGGGACCTCCATTTATGCAGCGCTCAGTGGCAGAGTTGTAACAGCCGGATGGAGCGACAGTTACGGTAATTATGTCATCATCCAGCATCATTCGGGATATAAGACGCT
>CADBRT010000069.1 GCA_902797055.1 uncultured Spirochaetaceae bacterium | reverse complement strand
AACATCATGGACATGAAGCGTACGGTGGATTCCTATTACGCTAACAAAGACGACGCGAAGGATTCCGCTTCGAAGAAATAAAAATTCATGGTACACCGCAAATTATATGTGGTCTTGTTTACCAGCCTGTTGTTGCTTTGCGCCATCTGTATTCTGCAGGTGGCACTTGTTTTTTTCTTGAAAAATGGTGCGGGCAGTAAGGGAAAGCCTGGCAGGTTGTTCGGCGCCACTTACATGACAATGGACAATCAGTATTTTGAAATCCTGAATACCGCCATCGATGAGTTGTTGGAAGCAAACGGCGACAGACTCGTCACACGGGATCCTGCAAACATGCAGAGCAAACAGAATGAACAGATTCTCGACATGATTACTATGGGTGTTGAGATGATTTTCATCAATCCTGTTGACAAAGACGCTGTTGTGCCGGCGTTGGAAACCTGTCGTCAGCGTGGTGTCCCGTTTATTCTTGTTGATACTTCGATTTCCCAAAAAGATTTGGCTCTGTGTACGATTGCTTCTGATAACTATCAGGCGGGCTGTCTTGTCGCTCAGGAAGTCATGAGACAGAAGAATCGTGCTGATATCGTCATTCTGTATGACAAGGATATTGAGTCCACCAGCAGCCGGTTGCAAGGGTTTCTGAACACGCTCAATGATGCCGCTTTTCCGTATAATATCGTGTATACAGCAGCAGGTACGACATTGCTCCATGAAACGATGGTGGAAATGCAGCGGTTTCTTGACTTGGGGGTGCGGTTCGATGTCGTGTTCGGCAGCAATGATCCTTCTGCTCTAGGCGCTCTCGCAGCCATTCAGAACAACAGGCTCAACGCCGGTCAGTTGGTCTACGGCATAGACGGATCCCCCTCCGGCAAGATGATGGTGCAGCAGCATCTGCTGGAGGCTACGGTCGCCCAGTTTCCCATGAAAATGGCTCAGCAGGCGGTTCAGACTGCCTATGAGTATCTTGCCGGAAGCCCGGTACCGACGAATATAGTGATGCCTGTGGAACTCATTACAAAAGAGAATATTGAACGTTTCAATGTTCTCGGCTGGCAGTAGGGAAGTGAATCGTATGCGTAGAATCAGATTTCCGGAACTGCGTTATGCCATGCTTGGAATAAATATATCCGCCTGTCTTTTTATAGCGGCAGTCGTCTCCGTAACGTCACAGATGGCATGTCGTTATGGCATTGCAAATGAATTTATCAAAACGCTCGGGCATGTACCCTCGAATCCTGCAGCATCTCTGAACGGTACGCTGTTTTGGTGTATTGTCCTGTTTGCTGATTTTGTCATACGGCTTTCGGTGTCGCACAGAAACCTCACAGTGGTATATATAACATTGTATTTGGATACCGTGGCAAATATCATGCTGCTTATCGTCCTGGACTGCAACTACAACGGCTTTATCCTATGGGAACTGACGAACATCGTATATTATATGAAGGATAACAGAAAGTATCTGGTTATTATTGCGGGGACTTTTGTGTACATGGTGTTCAGCCATGACCTTATCAGCGTGTACCTTCCTCTGTTTTCCGTCCGCGAATATTTTTTGTTTTACGACCGCGGGGTTCAGCAAAAACTGTTCCTTCTGTATTATGTCCTGCATGATTTGAATTTTGTCTGCTTTATCATATTCTGCATGGGGGTTATCCGCAGGCAGAAAAGTGCTATCGATGAAATTCGCAGTCTGTACGCACAGCTGCGAAAAGCGAATGCAACGCTGAAGGAGTACGCCGACATAAAGGAGCGCATGGGTGAAACCCGGGAACGGAACAGGCTTGCACGCGAGATTCATGACATCATCGGACATTCTCTGACGGGCATATCTGTAGGGGTGGATACCTGTGTCGCAATCATGGACGCAAACCCTTCGGCGGCAAAATCTCAGCTGCAGGTAATCTCCGGCATAGCGAAAGGCGGAATTGCTGATATCCGGCGTTCTGTGCGCATGCTGCAAAGCGAAGATGATGATTTGCCGTTGGAACAGAAACTCGCCGCAATGCTGGAGAACACCCGCCGTGCAACCGGTATTACCATACAATATGAATGCAATATCCCTTTGAATTTCAGCACAGAGGAAGAAGCTGTGATTTTCAGAGTGGTGCAGGAGAGCGTAACCAATGCCATACGGCACGGGCACGCACAGCGCATCGACGTCACCATTCAGATGCAGGAGAGTGAGTTGCTTATACAGATAGTTGACGACGGGCGTGGCTGCAAAAAATTTGAGAGTGGGTTTGGGACAACCCATATACGGGAGAGACTTTCCATGCTTGGCGGTACTGTTGATTTTTCTTCCCAGGGCGGCTTTTCTGTGAAAGCCGTTTTGCCAATACGGAATGAGAGGGGGAATATATGATAAAAGTTTTAATCGCAGACGACCAGCAGCTTATACGGGAAAGTCTCAGACTGTACCTTGAAAGCACCGGAGAGTTCTCTGTTACCGCTTTGGCTTGTGACGGGGAAGAGGTTATTGATTGTGTGAAACAGGAGCAGCCGGATATTATTCTTATGGATATACGTATGCCTCGTATTGATGGAGTTCAATGTACTAAACTGATAAAAAAAGATTATCCTCAGGTAAAGATTATAATCCTCACAACTTTTGATGATGACGAATATGTGTACAACGCATTGAAACACGGCGCAAGCGGATATCTTCTGAAAGGTATCGCTTTGGAGGAGTTGAGTTCTGCCATTAAAACCGTATACGGCGGACAGGCAATGATAAATCCTGATATTGCTTCAAAAGTGCTGGTGCTGTTTCAAAAGATGGCGAACGAAGGAAATGTCATGGTTGCTCCTGATAAGAACAGTGAGAAACTCACTGAGACGGAATGGAAGATAATCCGGCAGATTGCAAAGGGGCTTTCCAATAAAGAGATTGCCAATGTCCTGTGTCTTTCTGAGGGAACGGTGCGCAATTACCTCAGCACAATCTTGGATAAACTCGATTTGCGCGACCGCACGCAGCTTGCTATCTGGGCTGTGCAAATGACACTGGTCATGTAAGCAGGCAGCTATGCGAAAACGAGTTTTACTACTATCTGCTGTGATTGCTCTTTGTGCGTTTTTTTTTGCATGCAGACCTTTTCAAAAACAGGTGGTGACGCTTGAACTGGGGGTATTCGCCGGAAGCAACTGGGACGTAGCGAATGGCAATAGTTACCACACAATCGAGCTTGCTGTGTCACAGTTTGAAAACGATCATCCCGGTGTAAAAGTCCATTACTATTCAGGAATACGCAGGCAGGATTACAGCGAATGGCTTGCCGGGCAAATTCTCTCAGGGCGCACTCCAGATGTATTCCTTGTTCCCGACGGGCAGTTCAACATACTCGTTTCACAAGGTGTGTTAAAAAACTTGGAGCAGTTTCTTCAGAAGGAAAAGCAGATAAAAAGCTGGGAGTATTTTGCACCTGCCTGGAACGCAGGCTCCAGTAAGGGGAACCAGTATGCCCTTCCGTATCAGACTGATTGCATGCTTATGGCGGTGAACTGCACGCTGCTCAAACGGCACAATCTGCAGATGCCGGAGCGGGACTGGACATGGGATGATTTCTTTTCACTGTGCAGGGGACTGGGACCGGATGTAGCGGGAACCTGCAATTACACGTGGCAGGAAGCGGTGTATGCGAACGGTATAAAGCTTTTTGATGACAATGGTACGCAGTCTAATTTTTCCGATTTCCGTACCGTTGAGGCTGTTCAGTTTATGCAGCGGCTTACAGTCTTGACAGAGGGACGTTCTTTTACTTCTGCTGATTTTGACGCGGGACGGGTTGCTTGTATGCCCATGTCATTCGCCCGTTTCTGCACCTACGTCTCCTATCCATACAAGGTGTATAAAGATGTCAACTTTGAATGGGGCTGCCTTCCGATGCCTGCGGGGTATTCGGGAAACAATATCTCTGAAGTGAAAACGCTGCTTGCAGGGATGAATACACATTCAAAGCACCCGTATCTTTCTTTTGAATTGCTCAAAACGCTCACGCACGATACTGCCGTGCAGACTGATGTCTACAGCATGGGGCAAGGAGCGTCCCCGCTGAGAATTATTGCGGCATCCGGTGCATCGAGAAATGTCATCGATGCCTATACCCGCGGCGGCAGGGAGTATAATCTGGGGCTGCTTGCGGATATCCTTGATAAAGGCATGGCTGTTCCCAGATTCAGCAAGTACGGAGAAGCTATGGGGGTGGCTGACAGCAGCATAAGCCGCATCATAACCGAAAAAAAAGACGCCGATATTTCGTTGAAACTTCTTCAACGGACCATTCAAGAGCAGCTGGCAAAGTAGAATGTGACATTTGTCATGTCAAAGTTGTGACAAACTTCAATTGCGGGCGAGCGGAAAGCTCCGTATACTGACAGTATAAAAAGCAATGAAGGAGTCAATATGAAAAAGATTATGAAAGTGGTTGCAGCACTCGCTGTTGCAGCTGTGGCAATGACCAGCGTCGTATCCTGTTCCAAGAAGGGCAATGCAAAGGCTTCCGCTGCCAGCGGTGAAAAGCACTACAAATTCGGCTTTACCTGTATGGACCAGTCAAACCCGTTCTTCGTTCTGATTGAAAAGACAATCCGCGAAGAAGTAGAAGCACGAGGTGACAAACTGATTTCTGTAGACCCTGCAAACAATGTTACTCGTCAGATTCAGCAGGTTGAAGATGTCATCGCACAGAAAGTTGACGGTTTCTTCCTGAACCCCGCAGAAGCAGAAGGTATTATCCCTGCTCTTGACCAGTTGAAAGCTGCTGGAATTCCAATTGTTAACTTCGATACAGAAGTAGCGGATATGGCAACCTATGTTACAACTTACACCGGTTCTGACAACTACAATGCCGGAAAGGTCTGCGGTGAAGACCTCGTAAAGAAATGTCCTTCTGGAGGAGACATCATCGTTCTGGATTCTCCGACTATGAATTCCGTTGTTGACCGCACAAACGGATTCCTTGACGCAATAAAGGGACATGGCTTCAATATCGTTGCACAGCAGGATGCAAAGGGCAACCTGCAGGTTTCCATGGGTATTGCAGAAGATTTGCTTCAGGCACATCCTGATGTCGTGGCTATCTTCGGCGGAAACGACCCGACCGCTCTTGGCGCTCTTGCTGCAGCAAATGCTGCCGGCATAAAGAAAGCAAAAATATATGGTGTAGACGGTTCACCTGATATCAAACGCGAGCTTGCAAGTTCTTCTTCTTTGATTGAAGGAACGGGTGCTCAGTCTCCAATCAACATCGCAAAGAAGTCCGTCGATCTTATGTACAAGATTATGGCTGGTGAAAAGGTCGATGCCCGGTATCCTGTTCCAACATTCCTTATCTCAAAAGACAATGTAAACGAGTACGGAACAACCGGCTGGCAGTAATCCATAGCAAAAAGACCTGTTGCACTTATCTTGCCGGGACACCGTGTATTAACCTCCTACGCGTGTGCTTCCCGGTTTTTTCAAAAACAGAGGACGGGCTGTAATGAAGGAAAATGTATTATTACGAATGAAGGATATAGACAAGACGTTTCCCGGCGTCTATGCTCTGAAAAATGTAAATTTTGATTTAAAGGAAGGTGAGGTACATGCCCTTCTCGGAGAAAATGGAGCGGGAAAATCAACCCTTATAAAGATTCTTGGCGGAATCTATAAAGCCAATAAAGGCGAGATTTTCATCAACGGAAAAAAGGTTGAGATAAACAATGTTTTTGATGCGCACCGCAACGGCATTGCCATCATTCACCAGGAACTGGTTCTTGTTCCGTATATGACAGTTGCTGAAAACATCTTCTTGGGCAGGGAGCCGATGAAAGGTCCGCTTGTCGACAAGGTGAAGATGGATGCAGAAACCGAGGAACTACTGCGCACCTACAACATGAATTTTACGCCGCAGACTTTGATGGTCAATCTTACCATTGCGCAGCAGCAGATGGTTGAGATCATAAAAGCCATCTCTTTTAATTCAAAAATCCTTGTCATGGATGAGCCGACATCTTCCATCTCCGACAAAGAAGTCGAATATTTGTTCAAGATTATGAGGACGCTCAAAGAGAAAAAAGTCGGCATAATCTACATCTCCCACAAGATGAGCGAGCTGTGGGAAATCTGTGACCGCGTTACTGTTATGCGTGACGGACAGTATGTAAGTACAGAAATTATAAAAGATATCACAAAAGATGAACTGATTTCCAAAATGGTCGGTCGCAACCTTGAACAGTACTATGTACGTGATTTTGTTCCGCACACAGAAACTGTTATGAAGGTGGAACACCTGAGCGACGGTGAGCGGGTACAGGACGCGACCTTTGAATTGAAAAAAGGCGAAATACTGGGCTTTGCCGGACTCGTCGGTGCAGGACGCAGTGAAACGATGCAGGCAATCTTCGGGCTTTCAAAAAAATACACTGGAAAAGTAATCATCAACGGAAAGGAGGAACATTTCCTTTCTGCAGTGGATGCGATGCACAAAGGCCTTGCTTTGGTTCCTGAGGACAGAAAGCTTGAAGGGTTGTACCAGGTGCAGAGCGTAAAATACAATTCCACCATCGAAGTTCTGGAACGCTTTGTGAAAGGTATTTTCCTGAACTCAAAGGGAGAGGAAGATGTTGCTCTCAAATACACAAAGATGATGAGAACGAAAACACCTTCTTTGGATCAGCCCATTGGACATCTGTCTGGCGGAAACCAGCAGAAGGTTATGATAAGCCGTTGGCTTGCAACAGATCCATCAATTTTGATTCTGGACGAACCGACGCGTGGAATCGATGTCGGTGCAAAAGCTGAAATCTATGCTATTATGAATACCCTTGCAAAACAGGGAATATCCATAATTATGATTTCTTCGGAACTGCCGGAAATCATCAATATGAGCGACCGTATATATGTCATGTCAAACGGAAAAGTGACAGGTTGTCTTTCTCATAAGGAAGCAACACAAGAGCGGATAATGAGTCTTGCTACCGCTGAATAAAAAAGGAGGAAAATAATTATGGAAATCAATGCCATTAAAAAAGCGAGAATAATGAAGGGTGTTACAACCTATTTCAAAGAGAACATGGGTATATTGATTGCGTTTGCAGTCCTCTATCTGTTCCTTGCTATTTCACCGGCTACATCAGAAGCCTTCCTGACGCGGCAGAATATGTTTAACGTTCTGCGTCAGCTTTCAACAAACCTGTACCTTGCTTGCGGCATGACGATGATAATCATCCTGGGGGGGATAGACCTTTCTGTCGGTTCGATCATTGCACTTTCTGGTTGTGTTGCTGCGGCTTGTGTCGCCCGCCACGGTATGCCCATACCTGTTGCTCTTATAATTGGTGTCGCCATCGGTGTTGTGTTCGGTATGATTAACGGTGCAATAATCTGTAAGACAACTATTCCGCCGTTCATTGTAACGCTTGCAACCATGAATATTGCCCGCGGTTTTGCATATGTCTATACAGGCGGTTCTCCTGTCCGCGTCGTAACAAAGGAATGGCAGTTTATTGGTGCCGGGTATATCGGATTTGTACCGACTCCTGTCATCATTCTTATCATTGTACTGATAATCACGGCACTGCTTATGAATAATACACGGCTTGGACGGCATATCTACGCTGTCGGTGGCAACGTACAGGCAGCACATTTTTCCGGTATATCCGTAAAGAAAGTCAAATTCTGGATTTATTCCTTCTCAGGACTGATGGCAGGTCTTGCAGGAATCGTTCTCGCTTCTCGTATGTATTCCGGTCAGCCGACTGCCGGTAACGGTGCAGAGATGGATGCTATTGCAGCTGTTGTTGTCGGAGGAACGTCAATGTCCGGCGGTTCCGGTAAGATTGGCGGTACCATAATCGGTGCGCTTATTATCGGATTCCTGAACAACGGTTTGAACCTGCTGAACGTGAACTCGTTCTGGCAGTACGTGGTCAAAGGTCTTGTCATTCTGCTCGCTGTCTTTATTGACTTCATACGCAACAGAAACAAGAAGTAGACCTTTTTATAAAACAACATACCTTTTTCATGCGCACGTGAACCTTCGGGGTTTCGTGCGCTTTCCCGTTTACTAAGTGCTTGAAAATCCGTACACTGTCTGCTATGAAGATGATATTGATGGGTACGGGGACCAGTCACGGAGTCCCAGTCATAGGCTGTGACTGTGTTGTCTGTAAATCTCAGAATCCAAAGGACACCCGTTTGCGGTGCAGCGCTTATATTACAAGCCCTGCTCAGATAGTCATAGATACCGGACCTGAATTCCGCATTCAGGCTTTGAAATACCACATCAAACATCTGGATGCTGTGCTGATAACTCACAGCCATGCCGACCATCTTCACGGGTTGGATGACCTTCGTATTTTCAGCCACACAGAGAGCGCTGATGCCGGCACCAATCCCCGTGGAAGAGAAACCGAGGGCCGGGGACTTCCTATCTATGCCAATGCGGGCACCGTTGAAGATATCCGCAACCGTTTCGATTATATTTTTAAAACGGTGCAGGTGGGTGGCGGCAAACCGAAGATTGACCTTGAATGCGCTGACTGTTTTGTTTCAGGAAAACCG
The DNA here is from genome assembly GCA_902797055.1 of uncultured Spirochaetaceae bacterium. Classification (GTDB taxonomy): domain Bacteria; phylum Spirochaetota; class Spirochaetia; order Treponematales; family Treponemataceae; genus Treponema_D. The sequence continues at coordinate 24,627 of CADBRT010000069.1, read as the reverse complement.
TTAGTCATACAGGGGCTGGAAATCCTGCCTGTTCCGATTCTGCACGGACATTTGAAGGACTCGGGCTGGCTTTTGAGCCAGTATTCGTCAGCAGACGAAAAAAAACACAGCATAGCGTACCTGACGGATTGCAGTACGATTGATGAAAGTTCCGTCTCGCTGATACAGGAGTCATGCGGAATTCTTGATTACCTTGTGATTGACGGATTGCGGCAGAAACCGCACGCAACGCATTTTTCGTTTGCACAGGCTTTGGAAGTCGCTGAAAGACTGCGTCCGCGTCATACCTGCCTTATCCACATCACGCACGATATGTTTCATGAGGACATTGCTTCCTATGTCAGCAATCTGGTGGAAACTGACGACAGGTTCTGCAATCTGCGTTCGATACTACACAGCGGGGGAAGTGTTGCACCTGCCTATGACGGCATGGAGCTTAAAACTCCTGAGTGATGCGCTTGGAATACCTGTTGTTATTCCGCTATAATGACCGGTATGACAGATTATAAAACACTGACTGCCCAGTTAGCGGCACTTGTTGAAGGCGAAAATTCTCTTATACCGGTTTTGGCGAATGCATCAGCTCTTTTGTTTCAGACGCTCAACGACATAAACTGGGCGGGATTTTACATTGTAACTGACGGAGAACTGCTTTTGGGACCGTTCCAAGGGAAGGTTGCCTGTGTTCATATTCCTTTGGGGCGCGGGGTTTGCGGTACTGCCGCTGCAACGGACTCCGTTCAGCGTGTTGCTGACGTCCATAAATTCGATGGGCACATCGCCTGTGATTCAGCTTCAAATTCTGAGATTGTTATCCCTCTGCATAAAAACGGTTCGGTTTTTGGAGTGCTTGATATCGACAGCCCCGTATTCTCACGCTTTACAGAAGCGGATGAAACAGGGCTTTCAGAGTTTGCGCGTGTACTGGATGGAATGCTGGAAAAGGTTTAAAGGCAAAAAAAATCCCACCCTGTAAGAAGGGCGGGAACTTTGCGGACAAATGATTTACTTTGTCTCTGCTACTGCAACTGGCTTGTTTGCCGGAACAACGCTCACTTTCTTTGTGATGAAGCCGCTGCGCAAGCACTGTGTGCAGATGCGCAATGTCATTGTCTGACCGCCAATCTCTGTCTTGATTTTAAGAAGGTTCGGTCTCCATGTGCGGCGCACGTGGTTATATGACTTGCTGACCTTGTTTCCTGTCTGAGTGTGTTTTCCGCAGATGTCGCATGTTCTTGACATATCTCTTACCTACCTTTAATGATTCCGTTCGCGTGGTTCAAGTATCTTACACGATTGCTAGCATCATGTCAATCGTGAATAGGCTATTTTAGTATAACACCGAGGATTATTCAAGTAGTGAACCGCTGCTGTGCTATATCGTCCACTTCTTTTAATTCGTCTTTTATCTTTTCGTAGTAGAGGGGAGCATCAGTGCTCAATGCCTGTATTTTCTCAAGCCAGATTACATACTTGTCGTGATTCTTTTTGCTCGCTAATTTTTTGAGTGTCTTGGGCAATAGGCTTAAGAGCTTGCTCTCCGGTGTTATTTCTTCGTTGTAGATTTTTTGAAGCAGCTCGCTGATTTCTTCTTCTTTTGTCTCGCAGATACAGGGAGACAGAATGCTGTACATATCCTTGAGTTCTTCAAGGCTCATCTTTTCCGGTTCTTCTGGAGACTTCACTTCAAAGAAGTTGTCCGTTTCAAGCGTGACAGGCCCGGTCTTTAGCTGGAGGGTGATGGTACCTTTCGTTGCACCTTTGACGTGTTCATCGACTGTGTAGTCGGCTGCTGCCGCAAGGATTTTTTCTTCACTGAATTTCTGCTTGAACAGAAGCAGTATCTTCTTGCGTGCCAAAAGGGAATCGATTTCTTCCACGGAGTCCAAGTCAGACTTCTTTGAGGTGTCGATGCAGAGTATGAATTCGATGTTCGTGTTTTTGCGTTTGTTGCTCTGTTTTCCGCCGCGGTATTTGGTGTATTCGTTTGTTACGATGGAGAGCTTTCCTTTTCGCAGACAGATATCCCGCATCGTTTCAAACGGGATGATGCCGTCAGTACTGTAGCTGATTAAAATGAACCGCGCATTGAGGTTTGCAATCAAGTCCGCGAAGACTTCCGTCGCTTCGCTTTTGTAGCAGTAGGCGGAGCGCGTTTTTACCCAGTCGTGACGGATAGCAGCTTTTTCCTTGAGCACACCTTTTGTGTTGAGTTCCAACGGTTCCGGAATGTGGTCCCATCTGACGACGGTGTTCAGCAGGTGGTAGTTGCTGCCATACTGGTGCTGGTTGTAGGGAGGATCCAGATAGGCAATATCTATATTTATGTACTGGAGCTTCTTTACCAGCGTGTTTGCATCCTCTTTGTACACATGAATGAGACTTTTTGAATCTATGAGCGTATTGCCGTGCAACTCTATGGGCTTGAGGATTCTGGCAAGCGCGTCTTTTCCGTGCCCGCCGAAGCCTTTGTGGTATGCCTTAAACACACCCGACGTGTTCGTGTGAGTCGCGGCTTCGTATATCAACTCTGAAAGCAGGATGAACCGTTTGCTGTCGTTGAGGTCGCTGGTGTCCGGCGGAAACAGTTGCTCAATGCGGTTGCGAATTTTGTCCAAGGCAAGAGCATTCTCCCTCGTATAGAAAAGCCGCTCCGTGTTGAAGTCTACATTGTTTATGTCGAATTCTTTGGGCGCATAGTATTTTGCTATGTACTGCTCGTCTTCTTCAGGGACAGGAGACTCGTTTATCTCTTTGATCACCTGCTGGTACGCTTCTTCGCTGCCGAAGATTGCCGCGATGTCCTTTGCGTTGGTTTCTACATAGCCTTTGTTCAGAATGTAGGCGAAGTCTTCCCAGTCATTCGTGTACAACTGGAAGCCCAGTGCTTTTGCGAGACGGGAAACACTGCCGCTGCCTGAAAATGCGTCAAAAAAGGTCAGTCCAGAATTCATTTCCAAGCCCGTACTCTCGATAGCTTTGCAGACAAGCGGAAGCAGCTTTCGCTTGTTGCCGATGTAGGCGATTATTTGCTCGGTAAGGTACGGATCTGTGAATTCCATGGTGAATAAAAATTTTACCTTTTTATGCAATATAAATCAAGTGGCGTGAATTTATAAAAAAAGCTGCCCGCAGGTTTGCAGCGGACAGCCGTTTGTTTTAAGAGCCGGTAATCAGTCGCTTATTTCAGATTGATGATGCTCTTGTCGTAGTCGCTTGGAGGCAGGAATCCCATGAGTTCCATGAGCGTTGCAGACCATGAGCTGATTCCCAAGCCTTCGTTGAGCTTGGTATTGTCATAGTCGCCCTTGAACTCCGGGTCATAGATGATTGCAGGAACCGGGTTCAAGCTGTGGCTTGTCTTTGCCATCGGCTCGCCGTTCTTATCCATCTTGACTTTGCCGGACTTCTTGTCGTGCTCATACATGTCGTCGCTGTTGCCGTGGTCTGCGGTAATGCACAGAATACCTCCTGCTTCATCGACGGCTTTCTTGATTCTGCCGATCTGCAGATCCATAGCTTCCATGGAGCAGACGACTGCATTGAACACACCGGTGTGTCCGACCATGTCTCCGTTCGGGAAGTTCAGCCTGATGTGGTTGTACTTTCCGCTTTTGATTGCTTCAATAACCCTGTCGGTAATTTCTGCACACTTCATCCAGGGGCGCTGTTCGAACGGAACGACGTCGCTCTTTACTTCCTCGTAGTCTTCGAGTTTTTCATCGAATTTACCCAGCTTGTTGCCGTTGAAGAAGTAGGTGACGTGTCCGTACTTCTGTGTTTCGGAGATAGCAAGGAGCTTGACTCCGCTGTTGACGAGGTATTCGCCCATAACGCGGTCGATTGCCGGTGGCTGAACAAGGTACTGGTGCGGAATGTGCAGGTCTCCGTCGTATTCCATCATGCCTGCGTATTCAACTTTCGGCAGTCTCTTGCGGTCGAAGTGGTCGAATTTTCCATCTGGAGTTTCGAATGCGTTTGTAATCTCCAAAGCGCGGTCTCCGCGGAAGTTGTAGAATACAACACTGTCTCCGTCATTGATTGTACCAATCGGTTTTCCGTTTTCGGCGATGACGAATTCGTGCATGTCCTGATCGAGAATTCCCGGGATTTCCTTGCGGTATGTCTCAATGGCTTCAACAGATGAAGCGAACTGGCGTCCTTCGCCCAGAACGTGGGCTTTCCAACCGCGTTCCACCATGCTCCAGTCTGCGTTGTAGCGGTCCATCGTCATGAACATGCGTCCGCCGCCGGAAGCAATGCGGTAGTCTGCATCTTTGAAGTTTGCCAGGAACTCTTCGAACGGTTTAAAATAGTCAAGTGCACTTGTCGGTTCTACATCGCGTCCGTCAAGGAGCGCGTGGATGCGGAGCTTTTTGACACCGTCTTTGTGAGCCTGCTCAACCATTGCTTTGAGGTGGTCGATGTGAGAGTGTACGTTTCCATCGGACAGCAGTCCCATGAAGTGGAAGACAGTATTGTTGTCGTTGACGTTCTTGACCAGTTTCTGCCAGGTTGCGCCTTTGAACATGTCGCCGGAAGTGATAGCGTTTGAAACCAGTTTTGCACCCTGTGCGAAAACACGTCCGCACCCCATTGCGTTGTGGCCGACTTCGCTGTTGCCCATATCATCGTCAGATGGAAGTCCGACTGCTGTTCCATGAGCCTTCAGCTGTGTATGCGGGCTTACGCTTTTGATTTTGTCGAGCCATGCCATGCGGCTCGCTTTTACGGCGTCCCCGTCTTCATATTTTCCGTATCCAACGCCGTCCATAATTACAAAGACGACTGGACCGCGTCTCCCCTTCCAGTTGGGGTTTTTCTGCAACGGATGCATTGTGTCAGCCATGTGTATTCTCCTTATACAGTCAATAGATAGATAGTCTCTATACTACTGTTTTTGAGGAATTTATACAATGCAGAAAAGACCCCGTGTCAGGGGAGGCGTACGGAGTTGTCGCTTTGCTTAGGATTTCTTTCCCTGGTTTGCGACGGCCTCCATTTTTGCTTTGAGCGCTTCCTGATCGCCAAGGTAATAATGCTTTATGACTTTGAAATTGTCGTCAAACTCATATACGAGCGGCACTCCTGTCGGTATGTTTACGTTCAGGATTTCGTCGGCACTCAGATTGTCCAAGTACTTGACGAGTGCGCGCAGTGAGTTTCCGTGTGCTGCGATGATGATTCTCTTTCCTGTTGCCATGTCTTTCTTTATGACGTCTTCAAAGTACGGAACGACGCGTTCGATTGTGGTTTCAAGGCTTTCATGTGCAGGGAGTTCGCTTGCCGGTACACCGCGGTACATTGCCTGGTTCTTTGCGCTGCGCTCGTCGGAATCTTCCAGTGCCGGAGGTTTTACGTCGAAGGAACGTCTCCAGATTTTAACCTGCTCTTCACCATATTTTGCAGCGGTTTCCGCTTTGTTTAACCCCTGCAGTGCTCCGTAGTGGCGTTCATTGAGCTTCCATGTTTTATGGACAGGGAGCCAGTTTCTGTCCATCTCGTCAAGGATGTGTCCGAGTGTATGGATGGCACGCTTCAAATAGGAAGTGTAGCACACATCGAAATCATATCCTTCTGCCTTGAGCAGTTTTCCTGCAGCCTTTGCTTCTTCATGGCCTTTCTCACTCAAGTCAACGTCTGTCCAGCCGGTGAAAAAGTTCAGTTTGTTCCACTCGCTTTCGCCATGTCGTATCAACACTAATTTGTTCATAGAAAACCTCTGTATGTATATTAGCAATAACTAACTAGAGGTACTATAATCTAAATTAGCTATCTGTACAAGAGAAAAGAGTTATACAAAAGCGTTATGCGGGTGTTGAAAAATATTTCCGTTTATAGTATAACTGAACAAACAAATATCGGGCTATAGCGCAGCTGGTTAGCGTACAAGTCTGGGGGACTTGGGGTCACCGATTCGAATTCGGTTAGCCCGACTTGAGGCAACTTCATGAAGAATGTTTCTTCTCGAAGTTGCCTTTTTTATTTATTCGGAAGAGTATTGTTTAGTGTCCTGAATGAAGTTCCACAAATTGGTCTATGAATGCATCGACGTCTTCGAGCCCTGCATCCGCAGAAGGCAGCGAAAAAAGTTCCCCTTCGCCGGCTGCGGGGCTGGATACGATGATTTGCTTGCGTTCCAACAGGTAGTCTGAGAGCAACTGGACTATCCCGATGCAGAAGTGCTTTGAAGCTGCCTCAACGCCGCCTTGTCCGAAGCGGATTTTTCCAAGGTGTTCCAGCGTTGTGAACACAAGCGCTGTCTGGGTAATCAGTTTCTGCCGTTCCGCTTTTGCAATGTCCGCCGCCCTTTTGGAGAAATGCCGCTGGCTTTCGACGAACGTATACATCTGAAAAAGAGGTGCTTTTTCGTGCAGCTTAAAATATCTGTTTACAATTCCCTTGAGCACCATCTGTGCCGGGTACTTTTGGGCAACGGTGTCGATATCCTTCGGTGTAAATGTAATCGCTTCCATATAAGCGGCACAGGAATCGAATGTTTTAGTGACCAGTTCTTCCCTGCTTGAAAAGTGATTGTACAGGGAAGGCTTCTTTATGCCGACTTTTCCAGCTATGTCGTTCAAACTTGTCGCTCCGGCTCCACCGATGAAAGCATCATCTAAAAAAGCGCGTATGATGTCGTCCTTCGTTACTTTCTGTATCATAAAAATGCCAGCTCCCTGTGGCAGAATATTGTAACGGAGAAAAACCGGGATGTAAAGGAGTGCCTCTTACTAGCAACGGCAGGCAATAGTGTGCTATACTTCCTCAAATATCACCAAGGTGGGGGATTTATAATGCAGTTTGTGAGTACGCGCGATTCTGCCAATGTCGTTGGGTTCAGCAGGGCGCTTTTGGATTGCATGCCTGTTGACGGCGGTTTGTATGTACCGTACAAAAGCGAAGACCTTCGCAAGTGGATATTGTACGCCGATGAGAATACCTCTTTTGCCAATCTCGCCGGAACTTTGACTTCCGCGCTTATCAATACCGAATTCAGCCCTATCATCTGTGAAGCGATTGCAACAGATGCATTCCGTTTTTCTCCCGTCGTCCGTCAATTGGACGACACGCTTTTTGTTCTGGAACTGTTCCATGGACCGACCGGCACCTTTAAGGATTTCGGTGTTTCGTATCTGGCTTCTGCTTTGGAAACGGTGCTCCGGATGCGGGGTGAAAAGGCAATTCTGCTCGATGCCACAACGGGGGAACTTGGGGCGTGCATGGCTCATGCGTTGCGTGGCAAACAGCTGGTAAAGGCTGTACTGCTGGCTCCAAAGGGAACGCTGCGGGGCATTGAGCCTTCCGACTTTGTTTGGAACGGGGGAAACATATATCCCGTTGAAGTTGACGGCACGGAAGATGATTGCCGCAACATAATCCGCAAGATTTTTTCCCGGCGGGAACTTGTTGAAAAATATCATCTTACAGTGGCGAATACCGCAAATATCGGCCGTCTGCTGCCTCAGGCTTTCTTCTATACGTTCGCTTTTTCACGCATAAAGCGCTTTGTTTCGGGGGATATTTTCTACGCACTGGCAGCAGGAAACTACGGAAATCTCGTCTCCGGACTGTACGGCTGGCGGCTGGCGCTGCCGGTAAACGGTTTTATCCTGCCGGCAACGGATAATCTTCGGTTCGATGCTGAAAACCACGCCATGCTGATGGACAGTTTTGTACCGTTGCAACGCCGCAGCCATGCGGATCCTGCCGATCCGTCGAATTTGGAGCGGCTGGAGCACATCTTCAAGGCGAATGCCCTCATGCTCAGAAGTTTCGTTTATCCCGCTGTAGTGCAGGAGAAAAAGATAGAAGACGCGTGCCGTGATTTGTTTGTAAAATACAAGGTTTATGCCGATAAGGACACCAGTTCCGCGTATGCCGCCGCGCTTTTGCGCAACGACATAACGGATAACGACGGAGGATCCACTGTCATTGTGGCACGTGACAATCCTTGCTTCGACGCTCAGTTTATCCAGCGGAATCTTGGGGAGTCCCCGTCTCTGGATGCCGGTGTTGCCAAGGCCTTCGAGCCTACCGTTACCGGCAGGCAAGCGATTGGCCTTGACAACATCGAATACGTTATTTCTGTTTTGAACTCTCTGAATCTTTTGCGGATTTTTTAGTTCTGCTTGTTTTTGCAGGAGTCTTTCTGGCCGGTTTCTTTGAAGCCGGCTTTTTTACTGGCTCAAAGACTTTGACGAACGCCTCGCACTTGTATTCAGCTCCATCCCTTGCAGTGCAGAGCGTCTTATACAGTTTGTAGATGTTGTTCCTCATGATTCTCGGACTGTACATGGTTACCGATGAAAGCATCTGAGTCAGCGTTTCGTCCATGCGTTCCTTGTTGAACCATCTTGTACCGTTGAATTCATTTGCTCCGGTGAAAGAAGCTGAGTATTTACCGTAGGTGAGTTCCTTTGCGACAGTGTACGCACTTGCCATGAAGCCTGCTGCCCCAAAGTTTAGGGTGCGCACCTTCATCAGGCGGAAGAGATTTGCAAACGTCTCTTTGAGTCCTTCAGCTTTCAAGTCAGCCCTCTCCAGGTACTCAGCGAGCTTTCTGTTGTATCCCCATTTGAGGCAGTTGCGCTCTCCGGCTGTTGATACCATTGCATATGTGCACAGAACATCCGCCATGTACGGTGTCTTTCTGAGTTCCTTGCAGATTTCCGCTTCAAAGGATTCCCTGTATTCGGGGTCATCTTTATGGGCAGCGGTCTCTGCGATGCAGGTTGCCAGGAATTCCAGTTGCTTTTTGAACGTAGAGAAACGTACGGCAGCAGTCATTGTTGTGGATTTCTGCTCCGTTCTCTTTTCCTTCTGAGGTTTCTTTTCTTCCTCTTCTGTTACCGTCTCCTGTTGTGAGAATTCGAATTCGGCCTCGTAGTATGCAAGCGCAGCTTTCTTGTATTTTGCGAGGATTGGCTGGAAAGCAGGTTCCTCTGAAGTGAAGCAGTCGTGGAGAGCCTTAAGGAACTCCGGTGTTGCAAACTGTTCGAGTTTTGCGTAGAGGTCTTTGTAGCGGTATTCTTCCCAAGCGATTTCCAAGTCCTGCACACCGCGTCCGTTCAGCAGTTCACAGAGTTTTGAATACTTGCCTTCGGCTGTGTCCGTCACCTGCTGGACATCGAGGTATACCTGATATTCGAAACCGTCGAGTGCGACGAACATTCCCTGGTTGATGATATCATCGCTTCTGCGGACATACCATTCGTTTTTCCGGTGTTCACGGAAAATCATGAAGTGGTCGCTGCCGGGAGTGAGCGAAAGTCCTTCCGCCAGACTTCTGGTGACCATTGATTTGTCATTTTCACCGCTGCCGGTTTTTACCGCATATTCACAGGACTGTTTAATCCAGCCCTGTGCGTGCTCATATTTGTTGTTGTAGAACACGATGTTCCGCTCAGTTCCTGCTCCGTTGGAGTAGGCGAAGATGTTTTCATTCACCTGCCCGTTGTCCCAGACATCGTAGAACAGGAAGTTTTCCACGCCTGCAAAGAGGTAGCGCTTGTGCATGAGCGGGAAGATGTCGTGCCAGTGTCGTCCGACAAGCCATTCATCCGGTTTTTCGTCGCGGTATGCCTTTGTGTACTCCATGCCGTATTTTTCAGTGAAACCTTCAATCTGCCCGTGACCGAACATCGGCAGACCCGGCATAGTCACCATGAGCGTACAGACTCCGAAGTACTTGTCTCCTTTGCCGAACTGCGCCTCTGCGGTTTCTTCGTCTGGGTTGTTCATAAAGTTGACGTAACGTTTGAGAATCTGCGGGTCGAACTTGATAGTGTTCTTGACCGTCTGGCGGTATTTGTAGTTCTCTTCCTTTTTCAGCATGTTCATGAAGGCAGAGTTGTACACGCGGTGCATGCCCAGCGTTCTGGTGAAGTATCCCTCCATCATCCAGAATGCTTCCGCAAGAAGCAGCGTGTCTGGCATTTCTTTTGCACAGCGGTCTACGACTTCACGCCAGAATTCGTTCGGAATCCTTGCTTCAAATTCCTCTGGGGTGAGCGAATAGCGGCTGCGGCTGGCAATGTCGCCGCCGTGTCCCGGCTCCGGATACCAAAGCCTTCTGATGTGTTTTTTGGCGAGCACCATAGCCGCGTCGAATCTGATGATAGGGAAATTCGCTGCGACTTTCATAATCTGCTGGATGACAGCTTCTCGCGCTGCAGAATTCAGGAAGTCTATCTGTGCCGTATCGTTCCACGGCATTCCGGTACCATCGTTTCCGTGGTAGATGTATGTCGTGTCCCCTGTCTGGTTGTCGATTCGTCTGAAACAGACTGCGCAGTCAGTCTTTGAATAGTAGTGGTCTTCCAGCTGAATGGTAACGCGTCCGTCCTGACTCAAGTTCTCGCTGTTGAACGTATACCCAGGGAACGGACAGTCTTTTGATGAAATGAAGTAGTCCGGGTGCTCTATGACCCAATTTCCGTCCATGCCGGTGTGGTTCGGGACCATGTCGCTCGCAAGCCTGATTCCGCGTATCCAACACCGTTTGCGCAGGTTTTCAAGTGCACCCCAGCCTCCCAGGTTGTCAGCAATCTCGTAGTCATACAGGCTGTATGCGGAAGCTGCTGCTTCCGGGTTGCCGTTTATCTGCTTGATTCTTTTTGAAGCGTAGCTTCTCTGCCAGAGACCGATGAGCCAGAGACCGGTGAAACCTTCGTCGCGGAGAATATCCAGCTCTTCATCAGGGATCTGGTCGAGGCGGTTGATATCCCTGTTGTATTTCTTTGACAGCTGGTACAGCCATACGAGCACCGTTTTTGCCATGAGGACGACTTTCGGCATCCAGTCCCGGTCGGGGCTGAACCGTTCATACTCGCGCATGAGGTTGTCATCGAAATAGTACGGGTCCATGACAACTTCGCCGCCGTTTGTCGGGTGCCAGGCAGCCTTTTCTTCCTCTGTCAACGTATCGATGCCTTCAAGTAGCCGTCTGAGCCATTCTCCCAGCAGGTCTGCCCAGTACGTCCTGATGTAGTCGAGCTGTCCTTTGAGCGAGGTAGGGGAAACGATGACCGGCTCTTTGAGCATGGTGATGAGGTCATGATTCTTTGGTCCGAAGACTGGCTGTGTTTTGAAGAAAGCCTTTATCTGGTTCCACGTCTTGATGTACAACGGATTTGTCTGAAGCTTTGTGTCATCGAAAAGAATTTGGAACGGATGGAACGCCGGATTTTCATTTGCCAGATGGAGCAGGACAAGTTCTTCGAGAACCTGTTCCCTGTTCGGCCGCTCGCGTTTTGTTCCAGTGTCGTATGCAGTCCTTTCAAGGAATTCTTCCTTCGTGATTTTTCCCTGATACACTTCGGTCGGCGGGAACTCGTCCATGAACTCATACAGCAGTTTGTCGATTTCTTCCTTTTTGAAGTAGGTGTCCAAGTCTGCAAGCAGGTTTGCAAACGTTTCCGGCCGTTTGTCACGCCTGAACAACATGCACACGTAGTGGAAGATTTCATCGATAAGTCCCATAGCGTTGAGGCTGCCTGCGGAAACCCGTTTTTCTTTCTGGTTCCTGCTGTCAAACAGTTCATTGAGCTTCGTCTGGAACTTCTGCACCGCTTTTATGTTTGCGAAGATGACGTTGCCGCTTGATGAATACAGCGACAGGTCAAAACCGCACAAGTCGCGGATTGTCCGGCTTATGTGGAATTCGTTGTAAGAAATGGTCATTTTTAAGATTCCCTCCCTGTTTGTTCGTCATGGATCTTTGCAGCTTCTTTTATACGTGATACAAGAAGTTTATCCTTTGCAATCTCTGAGATTGTATACGGCATTCGGTATGTCCAGTTGAACGAGTTGACGCTTCCTGGGACATTGATCCGCTCGTCGTCTGGATTTTCCTTGTAGTAGTCCTCTTTGAGGTACAGATAATCCTGCAGCGGATTGATGAACCAGGCGCTTCCTGTCTGTGCAGATGTCTTGAGACAGTAGGCGGCTACCGTTTCATCGAACGGCGCGTCTGCCTGAGGTGCGTCATCTTTATAAGAAACCGCTTTGTCTGCCGCCATTGAAAGATAGGCGCGCACGCTGTCCTTTTCTCCGTTCCACCACTGACGCAGCGTTGAGCTGTCGTGTACAGAGGTTGTGCATACGCTTGTCTCGGGATAGTCGGCAAACGGCACGTACGGCTGTCCGTCCTTTTCCCATGCGCGGTTCCAGCGTATCACCTTAAGCGAGAGGATGTCGAGGCTGTTGAGCACTTCCGGCATGCAGGCGAGGTTGACGCCGAGGTCTTCAGCGCAGGCTGTCATGCCTGTTTCCTTGCAGATAGGAGTCAACACATCAAGCGCCTGCTTTTTCCAAAGCGCGTTTTCCGCTTCTTTGTTTTTCGCGAAGATGTTCTGAAGCTTCTGCTGTTCGTCCCAGCTTAGTGATTTCCACGCGGTTGAATCCCGGTATGAATAAACCGGAATGAAGTTGTCGGGTGTGATTTCTATCAGCGCTCTGTCCCTCCATTTTGCAGCGAGCGCCTCCTTTATGCGTCCGTCTTTGCCGCCGTCGGAAGAAAGCGTCAGACGGTAGATGTCTCCATCGGTTTCGATTTCCTTCTTGAAGTTCCAGAGTTCTTCTGTTCCCACCCGGTCGCAGAGCTGCTCGAGGATATCTGTCGCTTCATCGTGGTTCCACGTGATATCCTCTATAAGCCCGGTCGGTATGTGCGGTTTTGAAAGCCAGTTCAACCTGCCGGTGTCAAAGCCTTCTTTTTCAAGAGTCTCACGGGATATGGCGGCATACGGCTCTGTGTGACCGAGGTATGCAGTGCTTTCTCCTTTTCTTACGCACCATATTCTGAAGAACCCCAGTATGTGGTCGATTCTGAATGCTCCATAATACTGTGCGGCGCTGCGGACTCTGTCCTTCCACCAGTTGAAATTGTCTGCTGCGATGTTTTTCCAGCCGTAGGTCGGGAATCCCCAGTTCTGTCCGAGCGGGGTGTCTCCGCTTGGCGGTGCTCCGGCTTTCATGTCCTGATTGAAGTATTCCGGCCATGCCCAGCAGTCCGCGCTGTCGTCATTCAACAGAACCGGAAGGTCTCCTTTGAGCGTAATGCCCTTTTCTTTGACGTAATCGGCGGCTTCTTTGAACTGTTCATGAGCCCTCATCTGGCACCAAACAAAGAAGTAGTGGCTGGAGCGGTGCGCCCTGTTTTCCCAGCGGAGCATAATCTGCTTGCGGGTAAGGTGGCGGAACTCCTCCGGCCAATTTTTCCAAGAAGCTTGGCTTGCAGAGTCCTTTAAATCCTTAAAGACCGCGTAGTACGGTACCCATTTGTTTGCGCGTACGAAGGCACCTGTCTCTGAATTGAACTTCGCTGTCAGTTCGTCAGGGGTGAGTTCCTTTTTCTCTTCTTCTGCGGGGGCTTCCGACTTTGCTGCTTCCTCTGTTTTTGCCGGAGCCTTCTTTTTTTTGAGTTTGCCTGACATTTTCTTTTCGAGGTAGGAATACAGCAGATGGAGCAACTCTATCTTCTTGGAGAGAACTTGTTCGTAGTCAAAGCGAGGGGTGTAGGGAAAAGCCTTTTTAAACGCCCGGTAGGCGGCTGCGAATGTTTTGTCGTGCTTGTATGCATCATCGAATTCCGGTAATGCTGCAATCCTCAAGTAAAGCGGATGAAGCGCATACGCCGACAGTCCTGAGTATGGGGATGACTGTGTGCCGGTGTCATTGACCGGCAATAACTGAATAACACTGAGGGATGCTTTCTGTGCAAAATCAGCAAAATCCTTCAGAGCCAAAAAATCGCCCACCGCAACGCAGTCCTTTGTGTACAAAGCGGAAAGCGGGATAACAACACCTGTTTTTCTTTCCATATTAAGCCTAATTTATTATCTATTATACCATAGATTTGAAATAAGGAAAGGAAAAAATGCTAAAAGATTCATTTATTTTGTGACATTAAGTCGTATTTCAGAGAATCAGCGGGAATGGTGTTTTGCGACGAGGAAATAAAACAAAATAAAAAACCGTATCCGTTCAGTATGAAGCATACTCATGGATACGGTTTTGCTGGTATGTAGATTACTTAGATGTTGGTGTTTGTGCTGTCTGTCGTCGAATCGTTTGATTCAAGCGTGACACTCAGCTTTATGTATTTACCGTCGCGATAAACGGTTACTTCCACCGTATCGCCCGGCTTTTTGTTTTCCAACGCACTGTAGTAGTCTGCAAGTTTGGAAATGGCGATAGTATCAATCTGTGTGATGATGTCTCCGCCGAGGTATACGGTCTGCGGGTTGAATCTACCGTACTGCACAGCCCTTGTTCCGCCCTGTATGCCGGCTTTTTCTGCTTCGCTGCCTTTTCTGACTTTGCTGACAATCATTCCGGTGGAGATGCCGTAGCGCGCATAGCTTGCAACCCTGCTTGTGTTCTGGATGAGCGACAGGAGCATCACTCCACGGTTTACCTTGCCGTACCGCATCAAATCATTGACGACGCGGCGTGCTGTGCTCGCGGGGATTGCAAAGCCGACTCCGCTTGATGAACCGCTGGAAGAATAGATGATGGTGTTGATACCGATCATGCGTCCCTGGCTGTCGAGGAGCGGACCGCCTGAGTTGCCGGGGTTGATTGCGGCATCCGTCTGAATCATGTCGCGGATGATGACGTTTGTGCTTTCCTGTATCGGGCGGCCAAGGCCAGAGACGATTCCCGTTGTCATCGTTCTCTCAAGTGCGAACGGGTTTCCGATTGCTATGACTTTCTGTCCGACTTTGAGCGTTTCGCTGTCGCCGAAGGAGATTGTCTTAAGCTCTACGTTTTCAGGCGGGTCGAATTTTAAGACAGCGATGTCGCTCTCTTTGTCCTGTCCGACGACACGACCTTCGTATGTTGAACCATCTGCCAGGGAGATGCTGATGACCGAGGCGTCTTCAATAACGTGGACGTTGGTAACTACGTAGCCGCGCCTGTCAATGATTGAGCCTGAACCAGACCCGCTGGATGTTACGACCGGTTCGTAGAACCAGTTGTACCCCATAACCTGTGTCGTGATGTTTACAACAGCTTCGTTGCATCTGTCGTAGACGGATATATTCTGGGCTTCGTCCTGCGTGTATGAATTGTTTTCGTTTATAACTTCGAGGGCAGGAGTATTTGTCTCCAAGTATATGGCATCATCAGAAAGACTGTCCAGTTTTTCAAGCTTGCTGGACGTGTCCACCACAGGTTCTTCTTTTGTAAGGATGTTGCTTGCGGCTTCTACTTTTTGGTTTGCGGTGTTGCGGCCGAACGCGTTTATGCAGATTGTAATTGCAAGCGCCGCCATAACAAAACCTGTTACCAAGGATGCTGTGATGACCTGTTTGATTGAATAAAGTTTCATTGTTCCACTATACCGATAAATACCGTCTGTGTCAAAAGACTTCGACGGATACGTATCGGTTGTCGATGTGGGCGGAAATGACGGGCGTGTCCCCGTCTATTTTACTTCCACCCGTTCTATGTGTGCGCCTAAGGACTGGAGCTTTTCGACGAGGTGTTCGTAGCCGCGCTCAATCTGGTACACATTGCTGATGCGGCTTTCCCCTCGTGCTGAAAGGGCTGCAATAACCATTGCCATGCCTGCCCGAACGTCCGGGGAAACCAAATGTTCCCCGTGCAGTGCGCTCGGTCCGGAAACAACAGCCCGGTGTGGGTCACACAGCGTTATCCGCGCTCCCATGCTGATGAGCTTGTCTACAAAAAACATTCTGCTTTCGAACATCTTTTCAAAAATCAGGACGGTACCCTCCACCTGTGTGGAGACTACCACCATGATGGACGTTAAATCCGGCGGAAAGCCCGGCCAAGGGGAATCATCGATTTTCGGTATCATGCCGCCTAAGTCCGGGTTCACCTTGAGCTGATGGTCGCTGGTGTAATACAGCGTGTCTTCTTCGATATCCCACCGTATGCCGAGTTTGTTGAACGATATTCTGAGCGGGCGCAAGTCCTGAGGCCTCACACCGTGTATCTCTATGGAACCCCTAGTGCAGGCGGCAAGCCCGATGAAGGAACCAATCTCCATGAAATCGGGACCGATGGTAAAGTCTGTGCCGGAAAGCTTTTTGACTCCTTCAATGTGGAGTATATTGCTGCCGACTCCCGTGATTTTTGCTCCCATGCTGTTGAGCATGTTGCACAAATCCTGCACGTGCGGTTCACTTGCAGCGTTCGTTATGTCTGTCTTTCCTTCTGCCAGAACAGCAGCCATGACTGCATTTTCGGTGGCGGTTACCGAAGTCTCGTCAAGGAAAATGTCGGCACCCGCCAGTTTGTTTGCCGTAAATTCGAACCGCCCTTCGACGCTTATCCGCGCGCCGAGTTCCTGCAGCGCCAGAAAGTGGGTGTCCACCCGCCGTCTGCCGATGACGTCTCCTCCCGGCGGCATCATGATAGCTTTTCCGGTACGGGCAATCAGCGGTCCTGCAAACAGGATTGACGCACGTATTTTTTTTGTCATCTGCGCCGGTATTGTGCTTGTGGTGATGTCGGCTGCATCAATCTTCCAGGTGTGGTCTTCGATTTTTTCGACACCGACACCGAGGGACTGAAGAATCTGCAGCATGACATTTGTGTCTTCAATGTCGGGAATATTCCGCAGAATGATTGGCTCCTTTGTCAGGAGTGTCGCCGCAATGCAGGGGAGGGCGGCATTTTTGTTGCCGCTTGCTGTGATGGAGCCTTTTATGGGGAATCCGCCTTCAACATGGTACTCGTACATTGTTATGCCGCCCAAACCTTTGCAAGTTGAATCAGAACTTCTGTCGCCTGTATCATTTGTGTGTAGCTGGCCCACTCATAACGGGAGTGGTAGCTGTGGCCGCCGGTAAAGATGTTCGGTGTCGGAATGCCCATCTCGGTGAGCCGGGAACCGTCCGTACCGCCCCGTATCGGCGGAAACACCGGTGTGATGTTCGCTGCTTTGTATGCGGAAACGAGATTTTCCACGACTTTCGGACTTTTTGCCAGTCCGTCTTTCATGTTCAGATATTGCTGTGTATGGATGACTTCCGCTTTGCCGCCGAAGGTCAGCGCAACGGTCTGGGCAATCGTGTTGACTACGAGTTTCCTGTGCTCCATGCCGTCCATCGTGAAGTCCCGCAGAATCAGAGAGACAGCGGACTTTTCGATTGTTCCCGAAATGTTCATGGGCGCGTAGAACCCCTGGTGTCCGTCCGTCGTCTCCGGCATTTCGTGCCTCGGCAGTCCCGCAACAAACGCTGCTGCCATGTTGACAGCGTTCACCATGTCGGGACGTGCATCCCCTGTGTGTTTTGATTTTCCGTAAAATGTAACGTCGCTTTTGAAGGCATTGAAACACTCTGTTTCGAGTTCTCCGACATGACCTCCGTCGACTGTGTAGCACTGCTTGCTTTTGAGCAGATGCAACGGAACCTTGTCCATACCGTGCCCGGTTTCTTCGTCAGGGGAGAACATGACTTCTATTGTCCCATGCTGTATTTCGGGATGTTTGATTAAGAAAGCGACAGTTGTCATGATTTCTGCGACGCCTGCTTTGTCGTCAGCCCCCAAAAGCGTCGAACCGTCGCTGGAGATGATGGTGTCGTGCATTTCACCTGCGAGCGCGAGGTGTTTGTCTTTTTCCGGGTCAAGCACAATGCCAGAAGGCAGTTCCAGCTTTCCTCCGGTGTAGTCTTTGTGTACAATCGGCTTTACGTCTTTGCCCGTCACTTCGTCAACAGTGTCGATATGAGCCATGAGGCAGATGGGGCTTACCTGCTCAAAACCTTTTGTCGCAGGAAGTCTTCCGTAGGTGTAGCAGTTTTCGTCTGTGGTGACATCCTCCAGCCCCAGCTCTTTGAGCTCCCCGTTCAGGAGGTTCGCCATGTTCCACTCCTGTTCAGTGCTCGGCATCGTGCCTTCGTCCGCTTTCTGGGAGTTGCTCTCGCTGTATGTCTTGACATATCGTAAAAAACGCTCCAGAAGTCCTGGGGCATATTCTGTATTGAAAATATCACTTGAAAGATAGTTCTCGAAAATTTCCATGCGCCTATCATAGCGAATTTCCTCTGGTCTAGCAACGCTGGAAAAACTTCGTTGACAACCTTCTTCCAAGGCTTTATTATACATTGGTCAACTCGTGTTGACCAACATGTGGCTGAAAGCGGAGGTTGCCGATGAAGGACGGCGAGAATAAGGTTGTGACGCAATACGATGTGGCAAAAGAAGCAGGGGTCACACGCAGTATGGTGAGTTATGTAATCAACGGAAACGCGTCCCGTTCGGTTGCTCCTGAAACAAAAAAAAAGATTCTTGCTGCCATAGAAAAGCTTGGGTACCGTCCGAACAAAGCGGCGCGTGCCCTTCAAATCGGTGAAGAAAACCTTGCCGCGCGTCGTATTGGGGTTGTATTACCTTGTGCGGGTATGTTCCGTCGCCCCTATTACGCTGAAATTATAGAAGAAATATATCTTACTGCCCATGAAAACGGGTATGAAGTTTCGTTTTTACGTCTTTTCGATGAGTTGAAATCCCCAGTCCTCTTTAACGAACTGATAAGCGAGCGGGAAATCGGGGGAGTCATTCTGGTTTCCATTGACCAGGCAATGAGAAGCGATGAAGACAAGGCGCTGCTGAACCAGATATTCAGTCGGATTCCCTACAGTGTCTGTGTGGATTGGAGCTGCAAAGACGTCTGTTCCGTCAGTTTCGACAAAAAGGCAGCCGCCCTGCAGGCGACTGAATACGGCTATTCCAAAGTGTTGCAGGCAGTCAGCACCAGCGGGGGCAACATTTCCGTCGCGTATGTGGGGGAAAAAGACGAGCGGCTTGATGGAGTCAAAGCCTTCTGTTCCATTCACTGCGTACCCTTTGCCAATGTGACTGTCTGCGGGGCGTTTGATATGAGCGGCGGTACAGAGGCTGCCTTGAGCCTTGTCAAATCAAGCAAAAAGCCCCAGCTCGTTGTGTGCGGTTCCGATGAAGTTGCCATCGGTGTGATGCGGGTGCTTGACTGCGGTGCGGGAAAAACGCTGGTAGTCAGCATTGATGACACAGAGCTTTCAGCCTTTATGCGTCCGTCTCTTACGAGCGTGCATGTCAAAAAGGCTGAGATGGGGCGTCGGGCGGTAGACCTCATCGTTGGCGGACAGGCAGGGCAAGGGGAGAATGCGGTGCAGGAAATGCTTCCCACCGCCATTGTCTGTCGGGAATCTTGCTGATACTTGTAGCTTTTTTTTTTGAGCGTGGTTATATTTTCGGTATGAAAAGAAGAACTTTCTTGCTGGCTATTGCCACACTCGCATGTACGTTTCCTCTTTATGCGCAAAAGCTTGCGGCTACATCTAATGTTACCAGAACCTTGCATGAGGAGAACGGGTACAATAGGGACATAACAGAAGTCTCTGTCACAAATGACGGCCTCAATCTTTCCGTTTCCATCAAGTTTGCCGGTGTCCCTGTGATGGACGGCATGGACAAGATTGTCGTGATGATTGACGACACAAAACTGGGAGGCAAGGAACCTACCTCGTATAAGGACAGGCTGATAAGAAATCCCGCAACCTACACGAAAGTCGACGCAAGCGTTGATTTTTTAGGTGTCGAATGTCCCCAAGGAGAATCGTCAAGTCCGTGGGCGAAAGGTGTCCCGTGGAAGCGAACCGCATCTTGGACACAGCGCGACGATGGAAAATGGGAGGCATCTTCTGATACGCTGACCTATTCCGTCAGGCTGGATTACATCATTGTTAACGGCAAAAAGGCCGCTGCTTCTGACTCTTTCCGTGCCGTTGTCTTTATATCCGATTATTGGGAAAACAAGGACAATGCTGCTGACAACGGAACAAGTCACGTCATAGATGTCGCACCGGCAAACGCGGTTGCTATAGGCAGAACACGTGCGGATTCCGACACTGTTGTCGTTTTCTTTGACAAAGCGTTGATACTGAAAGGCTCTAACTAAGGGACGCTTCCCTCGAGGGTGGAACTTTCCTTACTCCATTGCTTTTAATGTGACGAATGTATATAATATGGGACACTTTACAAAAAGTCTGATTTTGTCAGAATAATATCCGTTCGGAAGGTGCCCCATGAAATTAGAAGAGACTGTCCCAAAGCTTTTGCGCAGTGTTGCACAAAGGTTTCCAGAGACTTCCGCCTTGCTTTCCCACTCCAAGTCAGGCTCTTATATTGAAATCAACTACCACGACTTCTATCAGATGGCACTGGACTTCGGAGCAGGACTGCTGGAACTCGGTGTCGTGCGCGGTGACAAAATCGGACTGATTGCGGATAACAGGCGCGAGTGGGAACAGGCAGATGTCGGTCTTCTTTCCATTGGTGCAATCGATGTCCCCCGCGGCTGTGACGCCACAGCAAAAGACCTTTCGTATATTCTTTCTTTCTCGGAAACAGCTGTTGTAATTACTGAGAATGCAGCTCAAGTCAAGAAACTCCTCGGCATAAAGCCTGATGTCCCCCTCATGAGGCGAATCATCGCATTCGATGGAATCGATGCGGAACTGGTTCAGCTTGCAAAAGAACAGGACGTCGAAATCCTCCAATTCGAACAGGTGAAAGCCAGCGGGCACGAGTGGCGTAAACACAACATCGATGTCGTCGAAAACGAGCTTGAAAAAGGCAAATGGGACGACCTTGCTACTATCATTTTCACCAGCGGAACCACAGGAACCCCGAAAGGTGTCATGCTGAGCCACGGTAACTTCATGCTGCAACTTGACGAAGTCACTGAACGAATCTTTCTGAATCCGGGTGAGCGTGCGCTGTGCATCCTTCCTGTCTGGCACGCGTTCCAGCGTGAGGTTGAATACGTTATCATGTCTCAGGCTGCGACAATCTGCTATTCAAAGCCGATTGGAAGTATTCTGCTTGCGGACTTGCAGAATCTGAACCCGTATCTGCTGCCGGCTGTTCCCCGCGTTTTTGAAGCCGTTTATGACGGCATCTGGCGCAAGATGCGCAAGACTGGTGGTATCGTATACGCCATGTTCCGTTTCTTTGTGTGGGAATCTAAAGTGTGGTGCTGGATAGACAGAAAACTCCGCCGAAAGGTTGCCCGTTTCGGCTCTGACCATCTGGGGTTTTGGTGGCCGGTGCTCGTGCTGCCGTGGCTGCTTCTGTTCCCCATCCGAATGCTCGGTGACATTCTTGTCTTTAAGAAAATCCGCGTTATGGTTGGTAAAAATTTCCGCGCCGGAGTTGCTGGTGGCGGAGCATATCCTGAAGAAATCGATTCCTTTTTTTGGGCTGTCGGCATAAACATTGTGGAAGGCTACGGCCTGACCGAAACTTCCCCGATTGTGAGCGTACGGCCCGTTGCATGCCCTGTCATGCGTACGGTGGGAACACCGCTCCGCGGGGTGAATGTGCGCGTTGTTGACAACGACGGACTGATTGTGCCGCCCGGTGTAAAGGGCAGTCTGCAGGTAAAGGGTGGAACTGTCATGCAGGGGTACTACAAACGTCCCGATTTGACGGAAAAAGTCATGACGGCTGACGGCTGGCTCGACACCGGAGACCTCGCCGTGCTGACCGTAGACGGGGAAATCCAGCTGCGCGGACGCAAGAAGGACACCATCGTTCTGATGGGCGGTGAAAACATAGAGCCGCTGCCGATTGAAGAGAAGATAAATCTTTCCCGCTATATTACGACCAGTGTTGTGCTCGGTACGAACGAAAAGGGCGAAGATCAGCGGTATCTGGTGGCGCTCATCCTGCCGAGCAAGGACGATATAGAGGAATACGCCAAAGAAAATGGCATTTCCTACAAGGATTTTGAGGAACTCGCCAACTGCGAGCCGGTGCATAAACTTCTTGAAAAAGAGATTGCAGAAGCGGTGAGCGCGAAGAACGGCTTCAAGAGTTATGAGAAGATAAACAAATTCGCCATTATTACGAAACCGTTTGAAGTCGGCGTGGAGCTTTCCGCAAAGCAGGAAATGATGCGCTACCGTGTTGCGGAGATTTACCGCAATAAAATCGCCCTGCTGTACGCGTCAAAGTAGCGGTTTTCTTATTCTATTTTTTTCAGCCCTGCAGAAAACAGGATGTTCCGTTCTGTCTGCAGGCTGTCGAATTTGACGGTGTAACAGGACGCTCCCGCGTTTACGAGCAGGATTTTACCCTCACCGAAGGTAGGGTGGCTCACCCTGTCCCCCGGCTTCAGAAGCGTGCGCAGCACTTCAAGCCTTGCCTCATCGTGGCGGATGATGTTCTTCGCCTGCTCCTGCAGGTTGGCGTCAGGCGCTTTTGCGACTTCCAGATTTTCAAGCCCCGCGTCAAAGATAAAGCGGCTGGGATATTTGAAGATGCCGTCGTTCGCCCTGCCTTCGGCATCGCTTATAAACAGTTTGTATTTTGCCCGGGTGAACGCAACGTACGCAATCCTGCGTTCTTCCTCCATGTCATCGGGAGAAAGCACTTTTCTGCTCGGAAAAACTCCTTCATTCATAGCGCAGACGAACACGAACGGAAATTCCATGCCTTTGGCGGCGTGAATTGTCAGCAGTTTGACGGTGTCCTGTTTGTCTTCCCTGTCTAAATCCGTAAAAAGCGCGATATGTTGTAGCAGCCCTTCCAGCGTGGCGTCATCGTCAAGCCCAGCCTCTCCGACGCTCCGTTTGAATTCTGCGAGATTGTCGAGCCTGTCCTGGTCGGCTTCCAGACGCAGAAAGGCTTCGTAGCCGGACTTGTCCAGTATTGCCTGCAGGATGTCGCCGAGTCGTGCCTGTGTGTGGAGCGTCGGGGCTGTGCTGTCCGGGTGAGGGAGCATGTCCCGTACGCTTTCGATCGCTTCTATGTATTTTTTTGCCCCTGTCCCTTTGAATGCTGGGTCTTGTGCTTCGATGAGGAGTTTGAGCGCGTTGTATGCAGAGACGGAATGGTTTTCAGCGTATTCCTTTATCTTGGCAATCTTCGTCCTGCCGATTTTACGCGACGGCTGGTTTACAGTGCGGTAGAAGGCGACATCGTCGCCAGAAGTCAACATGCGCAGGTAACAGACGGTGTCTTTTATTTCCCGCCTACCGTAAAATTCCATGCCCGAAAGAATGCGGTACGGCGTGTCGTTTTTTATGAACACTTCTTCCAGTGTGCGGGAGACATAGTGCGCCCGGTACAGGATGGCGATGTCCCTGTAGCGCACGGGGTGTCCGTTGTCGCCGTCTTGTATGAGTTTTTGTATTGTGCTGCAAATCCATGTTGCTTCTTCCAAGTCGCTGTCACCGTGGAAGTACATCGGTTTGGAACTCGGTTCCCGCAAAGCGGTGAGGTTCTTCGGGTAGCGGACAGTGTTTTTTTCGATGAGGGTGTTGCTTGCCTTGAGAATCTGCGGGGTGCTGCGATAGTTTTTGTTCAGTACAATGGTGGTTGCATTGGGATACGTTTTGTCAAAGTCCAGAAAGAGCCGGACATGGCTGCCCCGCCAGGAGTAGATGGTTTGGTCGCTGTCGCCGACGATGAATAAATTTTTGTGCTTTGCGCTCAGAATCTGCGCAATGCGGTACTGTTTTTTGCTCACGTCCTGAAACTCGTCCACCATGACGTATTCCATTCTGTCCTGCCATTTTTCCCGCACGTCGGGAAAGTTCTCCAGTATGTAGGTGGCAAAATTGATGAGGTCGTTGAAGTCTACGCCGTAGCATTTCTTCTGCTCGTACAGAAAACGCATGAATATTTCTTCGTTCTGTTCAAGCGTGACACCCGGAGTGGAAAACGTTGCTTTGAGTTCTTCGTTGTCCAGTTTGTAGATGGAATCGATGTAGGTGTCGGCTCTCATCTTCTTTGCTTCCAGCACTTCGTCGATTTTCCGCTGTACGGTGGTTTCCTTGAGCGTCAGGTGCATGTCAGCGAAGACACGCAGCATGATTTCGCGCCAGTCCTCTTTGTCCAATATGATGAAGTCTTTTGGGTAGGTGAGCACGTGGATGTCTTCGCGTAAAAGCTGCGTGCAGAACGCATGGAAGGTGCAGATGTAGCCCAAATCCCTGTCCCCGAGCATGGAGCGCACGCGGTGCTTCATCTCGTTTGCGGCGCGGTTTGTGAACGTAACGCACAGGATATTTGCGGGGCTTATGCCGATGTCGTTCACCAAGTGGCAGTAACGGCTGGTCAAAGCCTTCGTCTTGCCGGTGCCCGCCCCTGCAATGACCCGTATGTGTCCTTCTATCGTCTTTACGGCACGCGTCTGTTCCTCGTTCAAGCTTGAAAATGCGCTGTCCCAGTTTGTTGTCGCTTCCACGACTCTAGTATAGCATAAATCGCTGTTGCGTACAGTGCGCTGCTAGCGGGTTCCTGCCAGCTCGTCTACCTTTTCCACGCTCAGCCCCACTGCCTGTGCTATCTGCTTGTGCGTTAGGACGTTCATTGCAAGCAGGTTCCGTGCGTTTTCGATCCTGTTCTGCGAAATGCCCTGCTCCCGTCCTTCAGTAAGTCCTTCTTCACGTCCTCTTTTCAGTCCCTTCTGCTCGGCGGCAGTAAGGCCGGAGATCCGGTCGCGCTCGAAGTCCTCCTGCCTCATCTGCCATATTCACAAATCCCGGTCCGTGCTGATTGTTGACAATGCTTCCTGTGCCGCCATAAGCCCCGCTCCTTTGCTGCAATGAAAGGCTCCGCTTTCCATCTGCTTCAGGTACGCTTCTTCCTTTT
>CADBRT010000068.1 GCA_902797055.1 uncultured Spirochaetaceae bacterium | reverse complement strand
TTTTCTGCCGGGCATTGGAATCATTCTGTACGTGTTGTTCAGCGGGCATGTGTTCACCGCGAACAAACGGATGATGGAGATGCATCGCACTGCGGCGACGCTGTCTGCTCCGCTGAGGGACAATCTCAAGCGCATACTGATTAAAAACCGCGACCAGATTCCAAACCATGTGATTCAGAGTTTTCTGCCGCTCATGGACATGAACATAGAAAAAGCCAACAGCATGCTTAGCTATGCCGACAGTTCCAAAATCTACTGCTACGGCAAGGAATTTTTTGACGAACTGTGCATGGAGCTTGAAAACGCAAAAAGTACCATCAATATGGAGTATTTCATCTACCGTCCGGATAAAATCGGGCGGAAGATTATGGACATTCTGTGCAGGAAGGCTCAGGAAGGCGTTGAAGTAAAACTTCTGTATGATGACTTCGGTTCTATTCTCACGCGTACGCGTTTTTTCCGCCGCCTTGACGCTGCCGGCGGTAAGTCGCGACCGTTTTTCCTGTTGAGAATCGGACTGCCGCTGACGCTCAATTACCGCAACCATCGGAAACTCACCGTCATAGACAGCAGAATTGCGTTTATTGGCGGCATGAACATCGCAGACGAATACGCTAATGACAACCCCCATCGTCGGCTCAACTGGCGGGATACGACGATCCGCCTGACGGGAACCTGCGTATTCGACCTACAGACTTCGTTTCTGACGGACTGGTACTCGCAGGACGCGTGGGCAAGCCGCTCCAAAACACTCAAGGAAATTGCCCCGTACTTTCCGCCGTCTTATACGGAGCGTCTGGCTGCCTCCCGGGCATCGCATGACAGCGCGCGCTTCCTTGAAGAGATTTTCCAGAAAGGCAGGATACCGACGCAAATTGTCTCTTCCGGCCCCAACACTGGGCAGAAGTCGAATATAAAGGATGCGTTCATCCGCATGATTATGAGCGCAAAGAAGAATGTTTACATCGAGACGCCATATTTTACTCCGAATGAGGAATTTTATACCGCACTCAAACTCGCTTCGTATGCAGGTGTGAACGTGTGCATCGTAATTCCCGGTACTTGGGACAAGTTTTACATGAAAGCTGCTTCCGCTGAGTTTGCAAGGGAGATGTGCGCTGACGGTGTGAAATTTTTCATCTATCCGGGGTTCATACACTCGAAGATGATAACGGTGGACCGGAAGATAGCGTCTATCGGTACGACGAACATAGACAACAGAAGTTTTTCCCTTCATTTTGAGCAGAATGTCATTTTCTATGATTCTCGCTTTGCGAGCCGCTGTGAAAGCATAATCGAAAGGGATATGAAACTTTCTTGCCAAGTAAACAGGCGGTACTACGACTCAAAGCCTATGTTGATGAGGGCGTACTGGTCGTTTGCACAGCTTTTTTCACCGTTGATGTAGGTTGCTGGCAGTCTGCAGCCGCTGTTCGACTTCATCGATGGTGTCATCGGGCGTGCTTGCACCGGCGGTAATCCCGACGTTTTTTAGGGAAAAGAATGCTTCTGGAATTTCTTCTGCATTTTCGATGAGGGCTGCCTGCTCACAAATGCGTTTTGCGCTTTCGTATAGGCGGCGAGTGTTTGCAGAGTTCCTGCCGCCGATAACAAGGATGCCGTCGACCTGGCCGGCAAACTCAGCAAGGGCTTCCTGTCGTTCCATCGTTGCGGAGCATATTGAATTGAAGACTTCGATGTCAGGATTCTTTTTACGGAGAATGCCGGATATCTTTTCAAACTCGATCGGACTGAAAGTCGTCTGCGCAATAAGAACTGCTTGATTGGGCAAATCAATGCATTCTGCTTCCTGCGCGTTTTCGATGACGGTGACCGGCATACTGGAAAATGCGCTGATGCTCGTCACTTCTCCGTGGTTTCTGTCCCCTGCAATAACGATGGTGTATCCTTTCCCGCTCCATTCTCTAGCCCGTTTCTGGCTTAGATGAACCCGGGGGCAGGTTGCGTCAATGACTTCGGCACCCTTTGAGGAGAGTTCCTGCATGACGTGTGGAGTTGTGCCGTGTGCGCGGATTATCACGATGCTGGGTGGTGTGACATCGTCGAGATGTTGTGCGTTGAGTATCTTCAGTCCCTGGTTTCCGAGTTTTTCAAGTACAACAGGGTTGTGGATAAGCGGTCCCAGTGTATAGATTTTTTTTTCCGCTGGTGTTTCTGACTCACATTCATGTGACTGCAAGGCCTGTTCTGCGGCCTCCACAGCCCGTTTTACGCCAACGCAATACCCCAGTACTTTTGCACGTTTTACATTCATAACAGTCCCAGACGTTCTTCTTCTATAAACATCGGCAGCCTTGCGTGCAGACAATGTAGAGCAATACTGCCGTAGTGGAATAGTAAACATTTGAGTGATTTTATACAAGCAAAAAAAATCCGCCGCGGAGGATACCGCAGCGGATAGCAGTTTCGATGAAGCTTAGTTTGTACTCATGGTAAGAACACTTGCTGTTTGGGAAGTTCCCTTGCGTGGACGTACATGATTTGCGTTCGGACCCGGTTCCCAGTAACGGCGCGCAAAGGCGATGAATCCGGAACTGATGAACATTGATGAATAAGCACCTGAAAGAAGACCGATGGTAAGCACTATTGCGAAGTTCCTGATGCTGCCTGTCGTGAAGATGAGCAGTGAAATGGATGCGAAGAGTGTTGTGACCGTCGTGATGATGGAGCGGGAAAGGGTGTCGTTCAAAGATTTGTCCAAGATGTCTTTGAAATCCCTTGTCTCGACGAGTTTCATGTTCTGCCGTACGCGGTCCAGGATAACAACCGTTGCGTTGATGGAATATCCGAAGATTGTCATGACAGCGGCAAGTGTCGTTGTAGAGAATTCAATCTGGAACCATACGATAAACGTGAACATAATGAGGAAGTCGTGTATGAGAGCGATAACCGCACCCAATGCGAAATCCCAGTGGAAACGGATTGTTGCATACAGCCAGATGAAGAAGACTGTTACAATGGTAAGAATGATTGACTTCAAAGCCAGGCTTCCGGAGAAAGAAGAGCCTACGAAGTCTGTCTTTACGATTACAACGCTGTCAGTACCGTATTTGCCCTGCAGGACGTTGAGGAGGTCTCCCTGAAGAACCTGTCCTGAAACACTGTCGTCTGAAATCTTGGAACGGATCTGGAAACTGCGGTTCCCTTCAGTGCCGAGTTCCTTTACATCGATGTTGCTGCCACTGAGAACTGAGCGGATTTCATCGATTGAAACATCCTTTGCACCTGAAGCGACGTAGAGCTTGAACGGCGCATCGGATGAAAGGCGGGATGTCGCTGCATTGTTTGTGAAGATGCCGTATGTATCTGCGTCACCGAAAGCGAGAACCTTTGCGGAGATACCCTCGACCTTGTTCAATGCATCCGCCATCGCTGAGATAGTCGGGTTCTGGCCGTAGGTGAAGGTCTGTGTTTCATTTTCTGCACCGATACCGCTTATGACAACGTCAAGCGCGGTGCTTGATGTGTCGATGGAAACTGTTGCGGAACCTTTGTAAGTCACTTCCATTGCGGGGGAAGCGATGCGCACTTCTTCAATCAGACCTGGCTGAAAATCGATGCCGAAGTTGATTCTTTTGATACACATGCCCACGATGCCGCAAAGTATAATCACTGCGCTCAAAATTGCGCAGTACATAAAAGCCTTGCTGAATTTGTAATTGGTTTTCATTACTTGAGCCTCCAGCTGATGGAGATATTTTTCTTTGCCATGACTTCGGTATTGAAGTCAAACATAAGGCGGGACACGACGAGAGCCGTAAAGACTGTGGAAACAACACCGATTGCCAAGCTGACTGCAAAGCCCTGAATAGCACCAGTTCCCAACTGTGACATGAAGATTGCCGCAATAAAGGTTGTGATGTTTGAGTCCATGATTGTCCAGAATGCGTTGTCAAAACCTGCTACGATGGAAGAAGCCCTGTCCTTGCCGAGTGAACGCTCCTCTTTGATACGTTCAAATATGATGACATTGGCATCGACTGCCATACCGATGGTAAGAATCATACCGGCGATGGTTGGAAGTGTAACGGTCAAATTGAAAGCGCTCAGAATGCTGAACATGATGTAGAGGTTCAAGACCTGTGCCACACAGGCATTGACTCCGGCACCTTTGTACCAGATCAGCATGAACACCATGATTGCAAGGAGTCCGATGGCGATTGCCATGACACCCTGTCTGATTGCCTGGTCACCGAGGGAGGCTCCGATAACCTGCTGGGTTTCAACGGTCAGCGGTACATCGAGCCACGCGGTCTGGAGAACCTTTTCGAGGTTGCGAGCCTCTGTCTGTCCGAAACCGGTGATTGCAACCTGTCCGCCTGTTATGGCAGACTGGATCGTTGCATTTGATTTGATTTTGTTGTCGCTCAGAATGGCGAGGCTCTTTCCGATGTTCGCAGATGTGAATTCACCAAAAATCTGTGCACCTTCGCTGTCGAGCGTAAAGTCTACAGAAGGTTTGTTTGTCAAATTCTCTGTTCCGACACGTGCAGACTTGATGTGCTTTCCATCGAGGATGATGTCCTTCTTGACGACGAGATAGCTTCTGCGCTGGTCAAGCCCGTAGGAATCAGTTACATAGAAGCCGAATACTTCGCAGTCCTCAGGAATGACAGACGGGTCGATGAGACGTCCCTGGCTATCGAAGGTGCTGTCAAAGTGCTGTCCGTAGTAGGTTTGGAATGCCTGTGTCGCTTCATCATCGACGAGGCGGAAGTTGAGAATGCCGCGTCCCTGGATGATTGAGTTGATCTGGTCTGCCTCTGCGCTTCCCGGAAGTTCTATGTAGATTCTGTCCTCTCCCTGCTGTCTGATGGTCGGGGATGAAAGTCCGAATTTGTCGATACGGCCTGTCAGCGTTTCGAGCGCCTGCTCCATGGCGCGCTGGCGGAGTGCAACTTCGTCTACAGCGACACCGTTGTCTTTCTGTGACTTGACGACAGAATCCAAATCTGCTTTTACGATGACGTTCATACCGCCGCTCAAGTCCAGACCAAGTTTGACGGAATTCTGGTAATGTTTTTTATCTTTTAGAATGCGGTTGCGGTACTGTGTTTCAACCAGCTCCTGTAAATCACTTCGGGAAACGAAGGATTCCAGTGCCGCGTGCAACGTCAATGGAGACGGTACTGCCGTGCCTATTTCCTTAAAATTCTTGAGGGCTGCTTTTTTCAGCCATTTCTGGTCAGCTGAAAGCTCTGCATCGGGATTTGCCTTTGCATCAGAAATCAACTGCTTTACATCTGTTGCTGCACGCTGGCTTGAATAATCCTTGATGTTCTCAAGTGAGCTCAACGCCAATGCCTGTGCATCTTTCGGAGTGTTTGCATACCACTGGATTGAAGGCCAGAGGAACAGAAAACACATCGCAAGAACGCCAATAATGATAACAAGACGACCTTTCTTACTCATCTTTCTTATTCCTTTTTCTCTTCGTTTGCAGAATCAGAATCAATGACGACAGGTTTTGACTCTTCTTTACCTTTTGAGAAAAGGCCTTTCTTTTCTGTCTTTGTGCTTTCTGTTTCTGGTTTAGGATTTACAACGGAAGCAATTGCACTGCGGTTGAAGTCAATCTTTGTATTATCATCAACACGCAAAGTAACAATATCATCCTTGACGTTTGTCACTGTACCGTGAATACCGCCGATGGTGACAACCTTATCTCCCTTTTTGAGGGCATCGAGCATTCTCTGAAGTTCTTTCTGCTTCTTGTTTTGGGGACGAATCATCAAAAAATACATGATAAGGATGATAAAGATAAAAGGCACGAACGTAGCCGCGCCCGCGCCTAGTGAAGCTCCGCCAGCTGCATTGCCTGCACCCGCAGTCGCTGCCTGGAGAAATAATGCTGAAAATGACATACAATTCCTTCTTTCAACGTGGTTTAAAAATCGGTAAGATAGATTATCATTATTTAACACACATGACAAGTAGGGGAATGTCTTTAAGGGCATCTCTAAAAACTCGTCTTGCGACTTTTTTTTGGGATTCCATTAAGGATGTTTTTAATTCTTCATCAAAGTGTCGAGTTTTTTAACCATGGCGACAGCTTTTGTATTGGAGGGATTCAATGCGACAACCTGTCGCAGGTAGTATTGGGCGCGGCGCCAGTCTTTCTTTCCGTAATAAATTTGATACAAACTATACAAGGAGTCCGTATTGCGGGGGTTCATGGTCAAGCTTGTGCGGAGGCTCTGGAGGACAGTTGTCTCATCATCATATAAACGGCTCTGCTGATAGTAGAGAAAACTCTTCATGTCTTGGTCTCCTGTCTCCATCAAAGCGGCTATCATGTTTTCGGCTTCAGATTTGCGTCCAGTGGAAACAAGTACATTCAAGTATGCCTTCTGAACTTCTGAATCGGCCGGCGTTCCTGTATACAATTGCTTAGCGAGGCGGAGCGCTTCTTCATCTTTGTGCAGGGCGAGACAGACATCGACATGTGCTGAAACGAGGGTGGCAGTCCACGTGCGTTTTACCGCGGGTGCGGAGAGGGCGTACGCCTGGTCATAACTTCCGTTTTTTACAAGCTCAGTGATGCATACTTCAAGGGCTTCTGTATCATCGGGCCGGATGGAACACACGTTGCGGGCGAACTCCAAGGCTGTCTTTCCTGCAACCGGCATTCCACCGGCGCTTGCAATCTTTGCTGCCATCAGCAGAACGTCGGTATCATTCGGGTACGCAAGCAGCGCCTTGCCGATGGTCTCTGCTGCAGCGCCCGGATTCTTGTTCCAGTCTTTCTGCAAAGATGCGCGCAATATATAGTAGTCTTTTGAAAGTTTTTGCCCGTGTGAATAGACATCGAGTAAGGAAGAAGCTTTCACATAGTCTTTGTTTGCAACTGCAATCTTTGCACGCATAAGGACGTAGTGGAAATCCGTACTGTCGAGCATGAGGATTTTTGCCGCATAGTCGCCGGCCTTTTCGTAATCCCCCTTTTCAAAATAAGCATCACAGCACAGCTTCAGCGCAGCCAGATTCTGGGAATCCAAGGAAAGAAACATCTCTCCAAGTGTCAAAGCAGCAGCGTAGTCACCGCAAGCAGTGGACGCTTTTATATATCCTGCAAGCAAATCCTTGTTTCCGTCATCGGATTCCAGCGCTTTCGCAAAGCACACTGACGCGTCTTTGAAGAGCTCCTGCTTCATTCTCAACGTTCCCAAAAGGTAATTTGCGATTGCTGAGCCAGGATTCATGGACAGCGCTTTTTTCAAGGAAACTTCAGCCTTGTTGTAAAAATCAGTTGATTTTGTATTTGTAAGCAACGAAAAGGATGGAATGACAAGTGAAAGAAATTCATCGGAAGACGATGTATCGTCGAATGTGCCGCGGCGGGCGCTGTACAAAAGATTCGTGTAGTAATTTGAAGGAACAGACAGATTGTCTACGGACCAGCTCATGGCGGCTGACGGCCAGCAGATGTCCATCATGGCTTTCGTCATGAGGAGCAGTGTTTTCTCCGCTTCGCTGTAGTTCGCTTCATTCGAACGGTGCAGCAAGGATGCCGCAACTTTGAGCGAATGGGGTGAACCGTCGTACATCAAATCCATTATGCGGGGGGCGATGTTTTCGAAGTCTGAACGGCTGTGCCGTTTGACAGACATGGGAATTGGAATGCTTGTTCCAACGACCGGTGCTTTTTCGGTTGAAGATTTATCCTGTGTGGGTGCCTTTTTCTTTGAACGCGCTTGAACGGAAGTTGCCGAACACAGCGTAATCATGAGGAAAAATGCTTTCAATGCACAACGACGGACTTTCACCTTCATCTACTTTTCATCCCCTCCGACGAGGGAATCGTCCTCCATATAGGGAAATGACTTTGCATTCACCTGTTGTACGAAAAATACAGAAACCAGTATAACACCCGAAGCAACGATAAGCAATGGCCACCAGTGCGAAATAAACTGTCTGAACGTGAGCGGAAATACATGCAGCGAAAACAGCAGAAAGACAATTCCGAGCGAGACAAGCATAATCGCAGGAAATGCATATACCGTCCTGATTTTGCCTGCTTTGTGCACTCCCGTAATCGCAAGGGAAAAACCACTTCCTATCATGATTGTCGGCCATAACTGCTTAAAAGAATAACTGAGAATATTGCTGTCCGTTAAAAGGGTGACGACACCCATGCAGAAACAGAAGAGTCCGCTGAATAGAGTAGCGCTGCTGCCGGTAAAGGCTAGGGCTGTGAAAACCATCACAGTGCCTGCGGCGAGCAGCAGCACCGGTCTGAACGCAAACAGTCTGGTGGCACGTTCCGAATTTCCAACGAAGATAAAAAGTCCTGCAAGAATGAGAAGCACCCCAAGCGCTAAAATCGTATTCGCTTCTTTTCTGTATTTTGTCTGCGGAATCCGTATGAATCCGCGCCTGTTGTTATCTTTTTTCGTTGCCATCTATAGAAACCGCCGATACACTTAGTATAAACCTAAAATCTCTTATTGCCAATACAACTTGGTATCGTTAAAATTATAAACATGGTTAAAAAAGCGAAAGTTACACTGTATTTGTTTTTCTTCCTGCTGCTGTTGTCTTCGTGTACGGGAAAGATAAAACAGAATGCAAAGCGTCAGCAGACAGTCGAAAGTCTCAAAACGATGCTCCGGACAAGGGCTTTGTCGACCGAAACCCGGTATGCAATCATAAATCAGATTGCAAAAACACTCTTGGTGGACGGAAACTTTAACAACCAGGTGCTTTTTTTGACCAGCTGGGTGGAAAAACACCCTGATGACCCGTACAACGCCTACTGGCTTCTGATGACAGCAAACGCCTACTTGGAAAACGGCGCTACCCCCATAGCACGGTACTACTTTGAGCGGATTATCCGCAACTATCCGGATTTGGTTGTACAGGGAAAGTCTGTCCACTTTTTGTGCCTTCAGAACCTCATCAAAATAAGTACGACAAGCGCAAACCGTATTACTTACTTTAATCAGCTCATAAGCCAATTCCCCAACAATGTGAACATAACGGAGCTGTACTACCGGCTTGCCCTTGAATATGAAAAGGAAGGGAACTGGACGCAGGCGCTCCGCACCTACGCGC
Organism: uncultured Spirochaetaceae bacterium; assembly: GCA_902797055.1. GTDB lineage: Bacteria > Spirochaetota > Spirochaetia > Treponematales > Treponemataceae > Treponema_D. The sequence continues at coordinate 6,472 of CADBRT010000068.1, read as the reverse complement.
TTTTCTTGAACCGGGATGACGCCCAGTCCATACAGATTCAGGGAATACCGAACGCGTATATCACTGCCAAGCAGCTGACAGATTTTGCCGCTTCAAGTAAAGATTGGACATTCGCTACGCTGGATGAGCTTGTGGCGGCGGTAAAGAACGCTATCGTGAATTACAACTGGAAGGCGCTGGACCGATACCGCTCAAAGGTAAATTTTTTCGCCATGTCCTGGCAGCAGGATGCAACCGATGAAAACTCCCAAAGCTCTTTTTCCATGGGTAACTACATGCGCCGTAAAATTCATTTTGAAAATGACCTTGATGAAAGTTCCACGCCGACGGATGCCTATCTCCGCACATGGGGATGGAGCAGCTATGTAAACGTCTGGTATCTGTACTTCCGAAAAGTAAACTTTCCTGCTGACATGAAAGCCCACGGACGCTGGGAATGGGCAGGCATATATTATGGAGAGAAATTATAAATCATGAGAAAACTTTCCCTGTATTACGTCACATTGTTTTTGTTCCTTTCATGCCCGGTCGCTCTCTCTGCGGCGACACAGGCGGATGTTTCTGAAACGCAGGCACCGGTTGTTGGACAGTCTGATGACCTGCTGATGGAACAACCCGTTACTGATGCTGCTCCCGTTGTGGATGGACAGCGTGTTTCCGGGGTCGAAGCGTCAGAGGAGGGGCAGTCTGTACAGGATGAGGCTGAGCAGCCAGTGGAAACTGTCGTTCAGAAACCGATTCGCAAAGAGTTGGATATCTGGGGAGCCGACCATGCGCTGACAAAAAAATATACAGAGCGCTACCTGCGCGACCGCGACCGGAAGTGGATAATAGAAGCGTTGGACCGATCCGTTCTCTACCGTCCTTATATAGTAGAACGGTTGGAGCGGATGAATCTGCCGCTCATACTGCAGTACCTGCCGATCGTGGAATCTAATTACAATGTCTATGCGGTGTCCTATGCCGGGGCAACCGGAATCTGGCAGTTTATGACCAATTCCATGGGAACACTGCTCAAAAAGAACACGTGGTTCGACGACAGGCGTGATCCGTGGAAGAGCACTGATGCCGCGCTTGTTAAACTGTCTGAGAACTATGCTTATTTTGGCGATTGGGCAATCGCCATAGCCGCATACAATTGCGGGACCGGAGCTATGAACAAGGTTGTAAAAACTCACAAAGGCATGGACTTTTGGACGCTGGCGGAGAAAGGCTATCTGAAGACCCAGTCGGCGCAGTACGTCCCTAAACTGCTTGCTATTGCCGATATCGTTGAAAACGCCGAGTATTACGGTGTTCTTGATGTTAAAGAGGCTGATCAGATGATAGGGGATGAACCTGCGGACACCTTCGATTTCATTGTGACGAACGGCATGTACTCCATGGAGCAGATTGCTTCTGTTACAGACAGTGACGCAAGTCTGCTGCTGACTTTAAATCCTGCTCTTTTGCGGGGCTGTACACCGGCACGGCAGGAATACTTCGTACGGCTTCCGAAGGGAACGCTGACAAAGGATCTGACTCCTGATGTCGCCGTTGAAAAGCTGAAGGCGCTCGGTACCCCAAATGATGCGATTGTCTACACCGTCCAGCCGGGTGACACACTGTGGGCTCTCAGCCGAAAATACAAACTGACCGTGCAGGATTTATGTGATGTAAACGGTATAAGTGAAAAGGCCTATCTCAGAATCAAGCAAAAACTGATTATCCCGCTGTTTTGAACGACTTGCCGGAAGACACAACCTTGTTACCAACGGGAATACTGAGGTATTTTACTAGAGAGAGAAAAAGCCGCCGGGAGATGAGTTTTTTGAAATGCCTTGGGCTCTAATTTCCGATACTAAAGAAAAAGAGGATTTTAAACGCGAGATGAGAAACACAAGAATCTTTACAGTTTTGACACTGCTCATGGCATTTGCAGCGAAAGGATTTGCGGCTGACGAAATGTACTACACCGGTATTGATTTTGAAGCGGCGAAGAAGGCAGCAGTGCAAAGCGCATCCGTAGCGGAAGGTGAGGCGTCGATGACATCCTCCAGTAGGATTGACTGGACGAAGCAAGCCTTCACATCCAGTGTTTCCATTGATGTGATTAAGGCGAATATCCCCATGCCGAGCGGTAAAAGTTCTGCGCTTAACAGGATAAAGATAAACCTTCCGCTTTTGGTAAAAGCTCCGCTTCTTTCTATATACCTTGATGATTCCCGTACTATCGGGGATTTGATTCTGGAAGGAACCTTGACTCTCGATGAACTGACTAGAGTCATCGACGGAGCGCAACAGACTCCTGCTTCCTTTAAAAACGGTTCTGATACATTGGAAACCCAGCACTCCATCAGACTTCAGGATATTGGTTCCCTGCTCGTCAAGCACAACAACACCTATACTCAGCAGAAACCGATTGAACGGATAGCGAGCCGTCCGTACACCGGTATTGTTATCGATGCTCGCGGTTCGCTGCCTGTGCATGGGGAATTCGTTGAAAGCGAAGTGGAGCCGTGCCTTTTCCCCCGCATTTGGGATGAAAACATGACGCTGGTCTATGAGCGGAACATGGTGACCCCTGATATTGCAAAAAGAGAAAACATTGTTTCGTACCTTGCGGACAGAACTTCTGCAAATTATGAAAAGCGCGTGGGTAGCGACCCGCTGTGGATAACTGCAAAGCAGGTCTATGGAGCCTATCGGTGTGATCCTGTTATTTCACATGACGACTATCTGCGTATTGCAACGGTGCCTCAAAATCTGGAACTTTTGAAACAGGGAAAAGTCGTTATCCTTTTGGGCAAGGATAAACTCGCCCATACTGTCGAGGCTGCGGAAAAGGGTGTTCGGTACTGGAAGACATTTACAAACATAAAATATGTGTTTGAAGACGCGGTGCCGGGCACAGTCGTAAAAGACACCGACGGCGGTGTTCAGATTACCGTACAGAATATGCGCTTCATAGCTGACTCCGCAGAGTTGCTGCCGGATGAAAAGGATCGAATCAGCCTCATCGCAGAGCAAATTAAGTCTGCTGTCGCCGATGGTGAATATACGATTCTGGTTGAAGGGCACACGGCTGACGTCAATAAGCCTGAAGGTCAGTTGGCACTGAGTATTCAGCGCGCTAAGGCTATTATAAAGGTTCTGACGGAACAGGGCATAGACAATAGCTTGTTCACCTATAAAGGTTTTGGTGGAACGAAACCTGTCGCTGATAACTCCACCGCAGAAGGTCGTGCAGCCAACCGCCGCGTAGAGATTATAATCATGCCGAAGAAAACCTCCACCCAGCGGATGTAACAGTTTGTATCAGAACAAAGCAATCATCTTTCTGACGACGGCGGCGCTCAAGTTTGCCGCCGTTTCGTCGTTGAAACTATAGGTGCTTTCTCCTCCGTCATCAGCCATATCGCTCATGCATCGGATGACGACGAACGGAATGTTGTTTAGGTAGCATGCATGGGCGATGGCGGCACCCTCCATTTCCACACAGGCTGGTGCACAGTCTTCGATAATTCGGGCCTTTACAGTCTTGTCGCTTATGAACTGGTCGCCGCTTGCAACCCTTCCTTCTATGATTTTGTGTCCTTCCGCATTTTTTATGGTAGAAAATGCCTCTTTCGCAGCTCTTATCATCTGCGCGTCAGCGGGGAAATCAGAACACTTCATCTGCGGAATTTGTGTCTTTTTGTATCCGAAACCGGTAACGTCCATGTCATGGTAAAGTGCGTCTGTAGAAACGACAAAGTCAAGCACGGTCAGACCGTGAGCTGCTGCTCCTGCTATGCCGGTGTTGATGACGTGTGTCACTTCAAACTGCAGAATCAAACGCTGTGCGCAGAGCGCAGCGTTAACCTTTCCGATGCCGGACTGGACAATGACCACTGGAATGCCGTCAAGATTTCCCTCAACAAATGAGAGACCTCCTAAGATTGTCTCTTGCGCATTTGTCAGCGATGTTTTAAGCAGCTTGACTTCAATGTCCATTGCACCAATGATACCGACTTTCTTGGTATTGCTGACCATAAAATAACACTCCTTGCGGTAAACCGCAAACTTTTCAATTAAAACGTATTGACTGTTTTTATCTTCTCGTGTATAGTTCTATTCAACAGCGTATAAAACACTTTTTTCTCCAACGAGTGCCGTTCTTTCCTCCTTGCGGCACTCGTTCTTTTTTTAAAGGGTTTCTTTGCTGGCTTTGGACAGGGCTTTTGCAAAATGCCGATTTTCGGCTTCTTCGCTTTCTCGGTAGAAAATGGCTATGTTGCCGATAACCCTGACGAGGGTTGCATTGCATGTTTCCTGCAACTGAAGGGAGAGTTCCCGTTTTTCGTCCTTGAATTCGTTGAATTTTACTTTTATCAGCTCATGCTGTCTCAACTGTTCCGACACCATTGCTTCCACTTGGGCGGAAACGCCGTTTGCGCCGACAATGACAACAGGTTCCAAATCATGTGCTGCCTTTTCAAGCACTTTCCGCTGTTTGCTGTTTAACTGTATCATTCCGTCATTCTATCTGAAAGAGAACAAAAAAACAACAAAAAAGGCGGCTGCATTTGCAACCGCCTCTTGTATTACACCATTCGGTCTAATATCTATTGAATGTTATTTTGTCTCCAGAATAGCAATTCCTGGGAGTGTCTTTCCCTCGAGGAACTCAAGAGAAGCTCCGCCACCGGTTGAAACGTGTGTCATTTTGTCAGCAAGGTTGAACTTGTTGACAGCAGCGACGCTGTCTCCACCGCCGACTACCGTCATAGCTCCGTTTCCAGTAGCCTCTGCAACCATCTTTGCGACAGATTCAGTTCCCTTTGCAAATGCGTCGAATTCAAAGACTCCGACCGGTCCGTTCCATACAACTGATTTTGCAGTAGAGATGACTTTCTTGTACTCTGCGAGTGTCTTTGGGCCAACATCCATTGCCATCAGTCCGTCAGGAATATCGATGCCGTCAACAGCTTCTGGCTTTGCGTCTGCGCTGAACTCAGCTGCTCCGACGTGGTCGAGCGGCAGCAGAATCTTCACTCCCTTTGCGTCTGCATCGGCAAGGAGTTTCTTTGCTGTGTCGATGAAATCATCCTCGACAAGTGATTTTCCGACGCTGTGTCCCTGAGCTTTGAGGAAGGTGTATGCCATGCCACCGCCGATAACGAGAGCGGAAGCATTGCGCAAAAGACTCTCAAGGACAGCAATCTTTGAAGAAACCTTTGCTCCTCCGATGATTGCAACCTGTGGCTTGGGCGGGTTGTCCAACATCGGTCCGAGATATTTTACTTCTTTCTCCATGAGGAAGCCGCCAACTGGCTTTGTGCTCATGAATTTTGCGATGGTTGCTGTAGATGCCTGATCGCGGTGTGCGGTTCCGAATGCGTCGTTTACGAAGATGTCTCCGTATGTGGCAAGTTCTTTTGCCATTGTCTCACGCTCTGCTGCATCTTTGCTTGTCTCTTCCTTGTGGAAGCGGACGTTTTCAAGCATTGCAACTCCGCCTTCTGGAAGTGCATCGATGGCAGCTTTCTGTCCGAGAGCATCCGGCAAGAATGTGACGTTCTGTCCGAGCTTGTTTGCGAAGTATTCGACAACCGGCTTCATGCGGTTCTTGCCGTTGATGAACTTCTCTTTGTCTGCATCGGTGAACGGTTTTCCTGCTTTTGCTGCTTTTTCGGCGGCTTTCTTTGCATCCTTATTCGGGTCTCCGAGGTGGCTCATCAGAACCAGGCTTCTCGGCTTCTGCTCAATGATGTATTTGATTGTTGGAAGTGCAGCCATAATGCGTGTGTCATCCTGCACAACACCGTCTTTCATAGGAACGTTGAAGTCAACTCTCATGACGATGCGCTTTCCCTTCAGATCAATATCTTTTACAGTCTTGATCATAAAACAATATCCTCCACAATTCAGTTAATGTGTACTAATTATGGTTCCTATTATACTTGAATACTCGAGTAAAAGCAATCTTCCAATACTGTAAATTGGCAAATTGGCTGTCGGAATTTACCTGCGAAATTGCACAAACCTGCGATATAGTATACCATGTGCGCTTATGGGTATGTTTACAGAGTCTGCCGTAGAGGCACAGAAAGAACGTGAAACGTTTAAAAAGGAGTTCTCCGAAAGGGTGGGGGAAGCTGTTGAAAGCATGGAGCTGGCGGAATTCCGCGCGGATGTTGCAGTCTACCGGGAGCAGAACCTCAAAACCTACCGCCCCAGCGTCTGGGGGCTGCTGATTCTCTGTTCAAAAAGCATCTATTATTATGTCGCTCCTCAGGAATCCTACCTCTCGTTTTTTATGAAGGGTGCCGGAAAGACCGATGAAAAATTGCTCAAACTGACAGACCTCTCCGGACTGACCCTTGCCGCACCGAAGCAGGGGTTCTTTTCGTTTTTGAACCCGGAGCTTGCCCGCTCCGTTGAAGCTTCGTACGACAGTCTGAGCGGCGGCAAGCGGTATTTTACGCTGGTTCTGAACCACAAGGCGGAC
>CADBRT010000067.1 GCA_902797055.1 uncultured Spirochaetaceae bacterium | reverse complement strand
TTGAGAATGGTTCCACGTATCGGGAGGATATCGAGCAACGCCTGTCTGAGACGTCTCAAAGCCTTAGCAATGCGGTCATTTCCAGTCCGGTAGATATGGACATCCTTTGTCTTTGTTCCCGTTCGCCCAGAATACACCGTTGCATCCAAGGAGAATGTCCGTTCTGTCTCCTTAGCGCTTAAGATAACAAAATAATCACGTTCTGATATTCTTGCCGCGCGGTATGCTTCGCCGTATCCCTTTATGGCTGTAGTCCGTACGTCAACTGACGCAGACGGAATGCCTTCGAATATCTCCCCTGCCGCCACAGAAACGATTTCATCCACGTCGGAATGGATTATCTGGGCGGGATTCTGGGTAAAGTATATGCCGATATTCCATCTAGTCTTGTCCAAATAGAAAGGGTCAACATTCCATCGGTTGGAGAGATTGTTTGACATAAGGCTGTCGAGCGCCTCAATCGTATCATCATTCTTTATCTGCTGTTCGGTTCGGTTGACCGTTGTTTTTGGAGTGTTCTCATCTGTCTGAACGGCAGTTACCGATGTCGTCGTCTCGTTTGCCTTTATGAATTTAAGCTGATGGAGATAGATTTCGTAAAAACCGTCCCTTTCAAGCATATTGGCAAACGCCTGCCGCGCGCTCGTATTGAGCGGATCCAAAGCAAGCGCCTTCTGATATTCGTATCGTTCGCTCGGACCGTCAAAGTTGCGATTGTATTCACGAGCCTTGCTTATATGGTAGTCAGCCCATGCTTTCCTGCGGCTGTCCTCAACAAGAAGCGTTTTGTCGACGAGCTGCTCCAAAGCAAAACGCATGACTTCATCCTGCGGATCGATTGAAAGCCCCGTACTAAACGTATTGATAGCTTCTTCGTTGTCATTGAGTCTCATCTGAGACAAGCCCTTTAAATACCATGCACCGGTCAATTTCCGGTTGCGGGAAATGCGGTAATCACAGATTTCAATAACTTCATTGTACCGTTTCTGAGAATACAATATAGAAGAAAGGAGCTCATAGGCGCGGTCGTAATTTGCGTTTATCTGTAACGCACTCCGCACATAACGTTCTGCATTCGAAAGTTCACCGCGTTTCATCGCCAGATAGGAAGCAAGGTAGTAGACTTCAGGATCCCCATTGTGATACTCAATAGCCTGATTCACATACCTTTCAGATTTTTTGTCGTTTCCTTCCTCTGCGCTTACCAACGCAAGACTCAGGAGCGCCTTTCTGTTGCGGTTATCTCTTTTTAAAGCATCAAGATACAGATTTTCAGCGGATGAAAGACTGCCGTTGTAGATATTGAGTTCCGCAAGACCAAAGCGCGCGTCAATGTCATTCGGATATTTTTTCAGTACTTCGTTGAAAACAGTGCGTGCAGCATCCAGCTGTCCAAGATTGATAAGGGCCATTCCCTTGAGGTTCTTAATATCGCTCAAATCACGTGAATAGCGGATAGCATTGTCGGCATATTCAACACAGAGATCGTATTCCCCTAGGTTGTACACACAGGTGGCAAGATTGAACCATGCATCACCGAACTGCGGATTTACAAGCAGAGCTTCACGATATGACTCGACAGCCCCATAGTAATCCCCTTCCTGCTGGGCACGTCTCGCCTTTCCGTACAGCTCAAGTGCGTTCGTACTTGAAGCCTGTGCCGAAATAAAAGAACCGGACAGTGCAACACAAGCCACAACCGCATATATGCAAAATCTTCGCAGCAACTTCATTTTATTGTCCCTCACCCAAAATTTAAAATCCCTCACTTTTTATCATCGTCATTATTTTCTTTCGCTTTATGACTGATTACCTTTATAACGTCAACTTTATGGCCTTCCATCTCCTGAACGATGAAATCCCAGTCCTTCCATGACACTTTTTCAAATTTCACTGGTATTTTACCGAAAAGATCAAATACAAACCCGCCTAATGTGTCGAAATCGTCAGTCGGAAAATTGGAGCGGATAGTTTCATTCAAATCGTCCAAATCAACACGTGCATCACAAAGCCAGACATTCTCACCGAGCGGAAGGATGTACTCCCGTTCATTGTCGAATTCATCCTGTATGTCACCGACAATCTCTTCTATAATGTCCTCCATGCAGACTATACCGCTCACTCCGCCGTATTCGTCGATGGCTATGGCTATATGGATATGGCGCCGCTTGAATTCACGCAAGAGACTATCGATGCGCTTACTTTCAGGAACAAAATATGCTTTTCGGATGATTTTCTCGACATCGATATCCTCTTTTCGCGAAAAGGCCGCTATTAAATCCTTGACATACAGAACCCCGATGACATTATCAATAGATGACTCATAAACGGGAAACCGGGAATGTCCGCTTTCCGTAATCTTTTGAAGCAGTTCGTCGACAGGCGTTCCGATAGAAAGAAAGTCAACATCGATGCGAGGAACCATGACTTCTTTTACAGTCGTTTCAGAGAGTTCTTCAACTCCCTGTATCATATCTTTTTTTTCTTCCGTCAGAAGTTGTTGTTGAGCGTCCTCCGCACCAGAGGAAACAGAATCATCGTCAACATCTGTTTTTTCTTTTTTAAATAAAGCAAGCAACCCCATAACCAGTCAGTTCTCCAGAATATGTATTTCCTTCAGTTTTTCAAGTATGTCCTTTTGAAGCTTGAGCATCTCGCAGACAGGCTCGACACCCTTACTGACGTGCTCTTCCCCATGGTCATAACCATTTAAATGTAAAACACCATGCACGAGCAAGCGTTTCAACTCTTCATCCTCTCCGACATCAAAATATTCTGCATTCTTCTTCAACGTCTCAAGGCTGATTGCAATATCCCCAGCTTCCTTCCACGTGTTGTTATCTTCATCGGTGTAGGTTTCCCCGTTTTCGAAACTCAGGACATCTGTTGGCTCATCGATATTACGGTAATTCTTATTCAAATCTCTAATAGTTTCATCAGTACAGAACATGACGGAGAACTCTTCTCCGTTAAAACCAGCGGTTTCCAACACACTGTACAGAAAAGACTCCGCTTTCTCCATCCAAGCAGGTTCTTCCATCCCTTCTTCAACACTCAGCAACACTCTATTTGTCATCTTTCTTTTCCTCTATGGTCTGAGCCGGTGTTTCCTCAGTCTTTTTTACCTCTGTGTCTTCAACCGTTTTTCCCGTATCGGGATCCTTCTGATCAGGATATTTGACACGTGAGTGATAATAGCTGGCCAGCATCTGAACAAACGTGTTCTCTATGATATCGATATCCTTGAACGTGAGGCCACAGTTATCCAGCTGATGATTCTCAATTTTGTCTTGAAATAAAGTATGTATGAACTTTTCCAAACGTGAGACAGAAGGATTATCAAGGCTCCTGCACGCCGCTTCAACGGTATCGGCAAGAGCAACAACACCGCTTTCCTTAGTCGTAGGCGGTACACCTGTATATGAATAATCCTCAGGTTTTACATCGGGATCCAGCTTTTTTGCTTCACTGTAGAAGTATTTTATAACCTGGTTCCCATGATGCTCACTGATAATCTTGATGATCTGAGGGGGAAGCCGTAATTCTCTGCCTTTTTCTTCGCCCCGCTTTACATGACTTCTGATGACGCTCACAGAAAGCGATGGATTGATCTGTTTGTGAATATTTTCACCATCAGTCTGATTCTCAGTAAAATATTCAGGATTTTCCATCTTACCGATATCATGATAATATCCGCCCACACGAGCAATCAGGGAATTCGCACCGATTTCACGGCATGCTGATTCCGAAAGAGAAGCTACCATCATTGAATGGTTGTATGTTCCGCCAGCGGTAACAAGCATCTTTTTCATCGTAGGGTTGTTCAAATCGCTTAAATCCATCAACCGGAAAACAGACGCAGTGTTCAAAATATATTCCAACGGAGTGAGGAATCCCAAACACAGGATACCGGATATAAATCCGTTGAATACAACCCCGACAAATGCAAAAATACTGTCCTTCATCGAATCATTGAACACAATCTTCAGAACAACAAGGAACACAAGGGACAACATTCCCTGAAGCATTGAAGCGAAAACCAAATCAATTCTTCGCTCTATGCGCCGTACAATCCGGGACGCCGCAAGCGTAACAGACAGCATGAATACGAATGGAACCATCTGGTAGCCTGAAACATGCAGTATTCCGAGGGAAACCAAAACTGAAAAACAAATCGCATCAATCTGCCCGAAAAGAATTGCCATGAGGAACGAACAGAAAATTCCGGGTAAAACCACAACGATTGTATAAGGAGAAGAAAACAATGATGTCTTCATCGCAATAACAGCCATAGCATAATTAAGTATAAAGAAGACATGTTCTGTAATCAGTTCCTTTCCCTCGCATTTCTTCTGCAGGACAACCCTGCTGAACAGGAAGAAATACAGCGTGCTCAGGAGCATCAGAAACAATATGGAATTGGCAAAAGCACGGTAGTCAATATATGCCCGGGATTCGGACATCCTTTTTAACTTTGCATACCCTTCTTCCGTTATGGCAAAGCCTTTTTTTATGACTTTTTCACCTTTTTCAACGGCAACCGGATTCATGCTGTCAGCAGGAAGGGATTTGTTCGCTACTACCGTTATGTCTGAAATCTGCCCGACTTCGTAATCGGCTATATTATAAGAAGAAATAGTATTTGTCGATGCAATACGGACGAACGACAACAAAACAACAGCAATAAATGTCACAATAAAAGAAAGAATCTTGACCAGATTTTCCCGTACATAAGTTCCAAAAGATTGTGCAAGGTTCAAATTTTCATTTTTTTTCGTCCTGCCAACAGATTCCGCTTTCACGCTTCCTCCTCTCTGTCATAAGCTTCTATAACTCTCTTCACCAAAGGATTTCTCACAACATCATCAGTTTTCATTCTATGCACAGCGATACCCGGCACACCGGACAGAATACGCATTGCTTCCTCCAGCCCCGACGGAACACGCCGGGGGAGGTCGATTTGAGACAAGTCTCCAGTGACAAACACCTTTGAATCGTCCCCCATCCTCGTCAGGAACATTTTCATCTGTTCTCTGGTCGTATTCTGAGCTTCATCAAGGATTATGGCACAATTGGACAGCGTCCGTCCACGCATGTAGGCAAGCGGTGCAAGTTCAACGACACCAGATTCCACCATCTTCCTCACAGTTTCACGGGGAAGCAGCGCATTCATGGAGTCGTAAAGCGGTCTGATATAAGGATTTATCTTTTCCTGAAGGTCTCCAGGAAGGAAACCCAAACTTTCCCCTGCTTCGACAACAGGTCGGGAAAGCACAATGCTTTTTACCTGATGGCTTAAAACCAACCGCAACGCCTCAGCAACGGCAAGGAATGTCTTCCCAGAACCGGCAGGCCCCTCGGCTATGACCATGTCAAAACTTCTCATAAGATGGACAAGCGAAGCCTGTCCTTTTGTACGAGGGTACACTTTTCTGACACCGCCGGGGATCAATATAGAACAGCGGTCGAAAAGTGCGTGGGTATCCCCGCTTCTGCGTTCCTGCAGAGAAACAGGGGCTTCTGTGTTCAGTATTGATTGAATCAAATCAGTGTCAGTAATCTCGCCGTCCCCGCATGCAATCTCATCAAGGATACGTTCAACGATGAAACGGAAACGACCTTCAGTCTCCGCGCTGCAGTTGTCCACCGACAATTCATTACCGCAGGCAAAGACCGGAACCCCAAGGAACGTCTCTATGAGCTTAAGATTACTGTCATTCGTCCCGCAGACCCGCTGCAGAACAGCATTGTCTGGAACGATTATCGTATACGCTGACATTTTTACTTATTTTAATAGAGAGGAACATATTCGTCAATTCCCCGTTTGTCAGCGCCGGGATTTTCAATTTATTCGTCTTCCAGCTCCGGAATGCGGAGTTTTAAGGCTTTGATGAACTGTTCGCCTGAGACACCTTCCCTCAGACAGATAAAAATACAGTTTTCACCCGCTATCGTGCCTATGATTTCTTCCATTGCAAATGCATCCAAAGCCTGTGAAACAGCATCCGCATGACCACCGAACGTCTTTATGACAACGATATTTCCGCTGTATTCGATGCTTACATAGCCGCGGAGAAAATCCTGCACAAAAATGTGTTCGCTTTCCCGCCTCTCATCGTCGTCAGGCAGCGTATAGACATAACCTGCATGCCCGTCGCTGATTTTACCGACTTTCAAAAGCTTTAAATCCCTTGAAAGTGTTGCCTGCGTCACCTCAAAGCCTTCTTTCTGCAAATACCCTAAAAGCTCTTCCTGGCTTTCAATGCGGTAGTTTTTTATAAGACGGCGGACAGTCTTGAGACGTGTGAGTCTTTCTTTCAAAATGATGCCTCATTACAAATTTATTCAGTAATTATGAATATTTATGCAAAAGATGTCAAGACAGACTCAAAATTTAGACTTCAAATAATGAAAAAGATATGATATACTGCATATATAATGAAAAAGTACTATACTGCTGTGTTTATACTTGTTGATTTTATTTTAGCCATATTTCTCTCAGGAACCCTCAGAAGCAAAAAAGAAACTGCAAAACCGCTTTCACTGACGATTACCTTTGGTATCATAGCAGTAACATCACAAATATTTGTAACAGCAACATGGAACAGGCTCATCAGCTCTATAGCATACAGCATTTTTTACGCATGCATAAACTGGATGCTCCTGTGGCTTCTTAAGTTTTCATATCTGTACACACGGAAAAATGAAAATACCCAATCCATAGCGAAAGCGATACAGGTGGTGCTGATGACCATTGTATCCATGGATTCCATAATGCTTTTGTCAAACCATTTCACTCATTTCGCTTTTGCAGTATATCCAATGCGGGATTCAATATACTCGCTGTACTTTATGACCCATAAATTCCTCTATTTCACATTCCATCTGGGGCTTGCGTACATACTCGCAGGAACAAGTTTTCTATTACTGATTATACGAATCATCAAGACACCTCCCGTATACTGGAGCAAATACATCTTTATACTGGCAGGTCTTGCCGTGACTATTATATGGGACGGACTTTTCGTCGTAAACAAGGATTACGTGGACTTCTCAATCATAGGATACGCGATTTCCGCCATGATTATCTCATATTTTGCACTGCTGTACAAACCGCGCAGTCTGGTGGACAGAATGCTTGCACATATCGAAGAGATAAACGACGATATGCTGCTTTTTTTCGATTTGGAAGGAAACTGCATATTTGCAAATGCTACAAGCAGAAAATTCTTTTCAGCTGTCCCCTCATCGGAATACCACACGATACTCTACGACTGGCTACGCGAAACAGGGTACAAGGACGAAAACAGGGACTATACGGCAAATGTCAGCACGATATGGAAAAACAAACCCATACACTTAAGAATCAACTATCGCACGCTACAGAATAAGAAGAAAGATGAAGGGTATTTCTTCTATATGCATGACACAACGGAAGAAGTAGAAGCCTACAATCAGGCAATGTTCAAAGCGACACATGACGAATTAACAGGCATTTACAATAAAGAAAACTTCTGTCTGAAAGTCGAAGAACAGCGTAAAAACGTCCGTGATGGAGAAACTTGGTACATTTTCGTAACAGACATAAAAGAATTCAAACTCATAAACGACCTCTTCGGGCGGAGCATCGGCGATGCCATCCTGAAAAAAACTGCAGAACTGATTGCTGCCTCCGTTCCTAAGGGAGCTTCCTACGGAAGAATCGGACTTGACAGATTCGTTGTCTATTGCAACGACTTTGAAGCATTCAGAAAAGCGCTTATCAACAAACAGTGGCAGCTCAGCATTCTGACAGGAGGCTCGAATTTCCCTATTATAGTTCATGGGGGAATCTACCGGGTGCTCTCCAGCGATACAATCACGGTAAACACAATGATAGACAGGGCATATATCGCGGTCTCCACCATAAAAAGCAATTACGAGCCTTCAGTAGCATTTTACGATAACTCCATGAGAAACAACCTCCTGTGGGAAAGTGAAATCATCGGCGAACTGGAAGCTGCACTCAAAAACAAACAGTTTGAAATGTACCTGCAGCCGCAGGCAAACAGAGAAGCAAAAGTATACGGCGCAGAAGCATTGATACGCTGGAACCACCCGACACGCGGTGTCTTGAACCCGGCATCGTTCATACAGGTATTTGAAAAGAACGGCCTTATCGCACAGATCGACAGATTTATATGGGAAGAAGCGTGCAAAACCCTTGCAGAATGGAAAGAAAAAGGGAAATCTGACTACTATATATCGGTAAATATTTCACCGAGAGACTTTTATTATATAGATATATATGACACGTTCTCATCCATGGTAGACCATTACAACATCGATGCAAAAAACCTTAAACTCGAAATCACCGAAACCGTCATGATAACGGATGTCGAAAGAAAGATTTCCCTCATCGAACGGCTGAAGAAAGCAGGTTTCATCGTCGAAATGGATGATTTCGGCTCTGGCTATTCATCCTTGAACATGCTGAAAGACATCCCTGTAGACATATTGAAAATTGATATGATGTTTCTGTACAGGGCGAAGGATACCGAACGGAGCAAGAAAATCGTAACACAGATTATCGCTCTCGCAAAAGCTCTGGAAATCGGAGTCGTAACCGAAGGGGTTGAAAACAAGGAGCAGTTTGAGTTTCTCCGCAACTCCGGCAGTGACATCTTTCAAGGCTATTATTTTTCAAAGCCAATACGGCTCAAGGACTTTGAAGAACAGTACATGCAAAGCGAAGAACAGTAAAAAACCGTTGTCGTTGTACAAACAGCGCAAATACAGTATGATTGCAGGAAAATCATTACATTACAGGACACAGATATATGAAACTTACTTGTGGCATTGTAGGACTTCCGAACGTCGGAAAGTCCACCATATTCAGTGCGCTTACAAAGGCACCCGCTTCAGCGGAAAACTATCCATTCTGTACCATCGACCCGAATATCGGTGTCGTTGACCTGCCTGACGAGCGGCTGGACTTTATGGCAAGTGTCTTCCAGCCGAAAAAGAAGATTCCCGCAAGCGTAGACTTTGTAGACATAGCAGGTCTCATAAAAGGAGCAAGCAAAGGCGAAGGATTGGGCAACCAGTTTCTTGCAAACATACGGGAAACAACTGTCATAGCACACGTTGTCCGCTGTTTTGACAATCCGGACATCCAGCACGTCCGCGATGATGCAAAAACAGAAGCTCCGATTGACCCGGAAAACGACATTCTCACCATCAATTACGAACTTGCACAGGCAGACCTCGACACAATCACCAAACGTCAGGAAAAAGTCACTAAAGCAATACGGGCCATGGGCAAGGAAGAAGAGAAAAAATACGCCCACTACACCACTGCTGTCGAAAAGATAAA
Source organism: uncultured Spirochaetaceae bacterium (assembly GCA_902797055.1). Lineage (GTDB taxonomy): Bacteria > Spirochaetota > Spirochaetia > Treponematales > Treponemataceae > Treponema_D. Next base: position 22,821 of record CADBRT010000067.1, on the reverse strand, counting down.
ACCTCTGTTGATGGACGGCAAAGGAGCACGCCTTGCCGACTTGACTGATGACGAAAAAGAAGCCGTCTACGACCTGCACCTGCTCACGCTCAAACCGCAGCTGTTTGTATGTAACATAGACGAAGATACGATAGCATCAGGAACAAACAAATACGTCGAAACGGTAAAAAAGATTGCAGCGGAAGAAAAAAGCGAAACAATCGTCATCTGCGGAAAATTTGAAGCAGACCTTTCGGACATCACCGATGAAAACGACAGAAAGGAATTCATGGAATCCGTCGGGCTCAAGGAAAGCGGCCTCACCGTCCTTTCCCGGCAGGTGTACCACCTCATGGGCCTCCGCACCTTCTTTACCGGCGGACCTGATGAATGCCGCGCTTGGACAATCCATGCAGGAGACACAGCCCCCAAGGCAGCAGGTGTCATCCATACAGACTTTGAAAAGGGATTCATCAAGGCGGAAGCGTATACCGTAGACGATTTGCGCCAGTACGGAACAGAAGCAAAGATAAAGGAAGCAGGAAAGTACCGTCAGGAAGGAAAAGACTATGTCGTTCAGGACGGCGATGTGCTTTTCTTTAAGTTCAATGTAACAAAATAAAGACAAAAGGGGCTGTCTAAGAAGTTTGCACTCTAGCGTCATTCCGAACGCTACGCCACAACCGAACGCACCTACTACGGTTGTGTGGTTCGGAATCTCACACACTATTTGTAGCGTAGATGCTGAAATAAATTCAGCATGACATGAAATGTCACCATTACTTTTTAGACAGCCCCTTGACTGGAATCTTATTCCAGCGTGATTTCATCAGCAGTGGGACTATCGTTCAAATCCTGTCCGTAGCGTTTATGGTATTTGCCCCGCGGAAGATTCGAAAGGGCGTATTCGTTGCAGTTCTGCGCCAAATCCACATAATCCACAAGAACAGTTGAAACCGAACTCACAACGATGCTGAGAACGGCAGAAAGAATATCATCATCAGTTTCTATGCTCTGCGATGTATCCCGCACCATCGTGGCGGTCTTCCTATACAGAACTTCATTCGTCTCCGTTGATTTAAAAATATATTCAATCTTGACGGACACGCTGTAGTCAAGCATGGATTTTTCCCACGTATGAATTTTTGTAAAGACCGCAACATCAGCTCCGAACACTTCTTTGAACTTCGACAAATCCTTGTCAATGAAGAGCTCTGAATCATATGCGCTTTCCCGCTGCAACACCTCAAGCGTCAGATAAGGAGGAAGCACATAAAAACCAGCTTCCGCGACAGGAACAGCAAGCGTTGAGTAAAAATAATCCTTTGCATCAACATTGAGACTGTCATTTATCGGCGGCATAATCAGCATGACAACAGGGTTTTCCTGATAGAACTGGGCATATTTTGAAGCCTTTGTAGGACGCTGATAGGTAGTACCGTCAGACATGTCAAACGACATACAGGAAGGAAAAAGGAAAAGACAAGAGACTATCAATACTGACAGGCAGATACTAATTCTTCTTTTCATCCTCTTCAAACCTCTTCAAAACCCGGTTTATAAAAACCGATGACTCAGGATACAACTCCATCTCTTTGCGGAGCATCTCTTTGCCACGTTCTTTAGAGCCGTCCTGAATCAGCATCCAGCCATAATCAGCGTACACACCGGGCGGTACCACAGCCCGGTCGCCTTTCTGCTTGGATATCATGCTCTCATAAGATTCCATGAGTCGCTTGCGGGAACTTTCATTCCTCTTTTTGAGATAGTTATACGATTTTCCCTCGTAGCCATACCAGCTGTACAAGCCATATGCGCTAAGCTGCATGAGCGGCAGTGCAAGAAGCAATGCCACTGCAGCCATTCTGCGACAGAACGTCATGGAAGCTCCACAGTTCTGATTTCCTGAGCAGACACGAAAATCTTCTTTTTGAGAATGCTGTCACCCTTTTTATCGAATACTTCTATAGCATGAGCGCCGGGTGTCACCGAATACGTGCTGTCGTTTTCAACGATACGGTCCTTGCTGCTGTTGACCCTCGCGGTGATTGTCACGCTATCATCAAAGACGACTTTGACAGAAGAATACTTTGTTGCACTGACGAACTGTACGTAACCGACATCAGCCTTTCCGTACGACACAGTCTTTGCGCTTTCACAGCCGGAAACAAGGAAGAGTGCAGCGAACGCACATAAAACAGGGATTATACAAAGAAACTTTCTCATTGCTTTACCTCGCGTATTTCATAGTTTTCAATCGCATTCTGGTCCACATACCCTTGGACAAGCTGCACGAAAGAGTATTCTGCTGATGCTGAGGCACCTGTGCCGGTGGAAAGCACCTTCACCGTACCAATCTGTTTTCCCGGAATTTCAACATACATACCGGTCTGCTGATTCTTCAAACGCTTTCCCTTCTCACAGACAGCGAAGGTGTCACCTTCCTTGAGTCCCTGTTTGGCACCGCCAGCAATAATCATGCCGTTGCTGTCATAGGAAAGAATGTAGGACTTCCAAGGACGATCCATACAGTTGTTAATGATATTCTCAACAAGCTGAGAAATTGCGGAGCCGATCGCCTTGTCGCTTAACGTCGCATCATATCCCGCCTGACCGCCGAAGCCCATGATCGTAGAAGCCTCTGTCTCGGCTTCCCCCAGACCTTCTTCTGAATAGATGATTTCGCCCGTTGCAACATCGATGAGACGGACGGTAACCCCAGCTTCTACAATCTGCCGCTTCGTCTGAGTAAAGACTCCGGTTTCACCAGTATTCTTTCGTCCAAACTGAGTTACAGAACCGACGATAAGGTAATCAGCACCTACTTTTTCAGCCTGCTCACTGCGGCCGGAATAGCTGAGCTCTTTTTCAATCAAATCGACATCTGCACGTTCAAGCAAGATGAATTTACCGGAAGATGCAAGCCGAGAAGAAAGAATATCCAACGCCTGCTTGCCCAACGGATCATTATCCCTGTCGTAGAAAGCGCCTTTGGCATATTCTGTTTCATTTGAAAAACGTGCAATAGCAACTTTCCGCTTCAGTCCTTGGTAGAATGCGGCCTCATTGGCAGACTGCTGTTGTACTAAAGCACTGTTGTCCGCCTGGACATCAGGCTGTGTCGTGACACATCCTGACAATAAAAACGCAGCAACAGTTGCTGTGATTGCGATTGAACTACGTCGCATACAATACTCCTCTCAACACATACGTTCTTATATAATAGTAATTATATAAATATTATCAAATCGGTCAACAACAACCGATTTCAGACAAGAGAAAACAAACATCACTCTCTCCAATATTAACAGAATTGCTAATAGTTTGTTACAAGGTATTCATCGGCACTAAGAGTTATTCATCCGAACTCAATCCATTGACAGACTGCTTTTCTTCGAGCATCTCCGCATCTTCCCTGCCCTGCCATTTCTGGTACGGAGGGAAAGGAGACTGACTGCCGGAGCTAGCATTCTTCAAGGTTTTGGAATTGCCCCTGGCAGTGCCAAAGGCCACATCACTGCGCCGCAGAGGAGGATTCTTTTCCCGCCTCATCTTGGCATAATACTCAGCGTCATCCATATCAATTTCCTTACAGCGGCAGAGTACATATCTTTGCAACGTTTTTTCGCACATCCTCTGTCAGCATATCTTTCGAACAGAGCACGACAGTCTCGCTTTTATCAGGCACACTGTTTCTGAACCGCACTGCAGCCCGCTGTATGGATTCAGGCGTAACAGCAAGCAGCCTGCGGACGTGACGTTCTTTCAAATCGTTGTTCAAACCGCCCAAAATCCAGAAGAACGATGAGCCGCCCCGTGAAGAAGGAGTGACAGGGGCTATCTCGTCTGAATAAGAGCCGGTTATAGCCTTTTCAACTTCTTCTTTCGTAAACCCTGCCTCAGCAACCGTATTAAACACGTCTTCAACGGTATGAAGGGAATCGAACGGTTTTGGGTCGCGGTACGTAATGAACCGCGTCCAGCCGGCAACATTGTTCGGATTGAGGTATACTCCATAGGCGCCCCCCTCTGTCCTGACTTTGTTCCACAGCGTCGTTGTCGTCAAAATATGGTCAAAGACAGCATCCTCTACGCTCTCATCAGTATCAAAGTCCGATGACGGATAAGAAACCGCAGCGAATCCAATAGAACCAGGAATGGTAAACACCTCATTGATTTCAGGCGTGGCTCCGGCTTCACAGCCTCCCGGCGTCCCCGAAAACTCTGTAAGGGCGACGAAATCCGAAAGATTTGTTTCTTTCCGCTCACATGGCGGCACCAAATGATTTTTTTCAATAAATGCCGGTAAAGCTTTCCGTGCGAGTTCTACCCCCTGTTCGGTTCCGGTGACATGCAGCAGACAGCCGGCTTTCACAATCTTTTCAAAAATATCTTTGAGGCGCTGTGCAAGCACCTTCAAATCCATAGCCTGCATCTTTACGGTAAAGTCAACGGAAGTGAGCCCGTCCCACATCTCGAATACCGCCCTGCAGTGACTTTCCTTGCGCGATGTCCGGTACATGGCATATATATGGGCACTCGGCAAAACAGATGATTTTGTGTAATTTGCATAGCTGGCAAGCAAATCCTTAAGCCGTGCCGTATCGTCGAAATTCAACGTCCGCAGACAGTTTCCCAACAGCTCCATCACTTGAGGGGTATTCTCTTCCAGAACATCGAAGCGGAAACACATCCAGTCCCTTCCAAGGTACGGATAATCAGAAAGATGATTCTTATAACACTGTGCAACATTGAAACTGCGGGGAGCAGCACCGAATGAACCGACCAAGCCGCCCAGCTTTTTCATAACCACATCCCATGGAGTATTTCCCCACCCCATCTGAGCGACCAGGGTTCCCAGGAACGGCACGTATAGATAATCCTCGGGAGTGAGCAAATCCAGCGGAAAAACAGCATCAAACGTGACAATGCCGTTCGTCGGCTCTGTGCTCACATAAAACGGCATATGCCCGACACGTTCTTCTTTGACATAAAATTTTTCCACATCTGTAGGAAGATCCTGGATGTCCAGACGCGGTACGACAGAATCATCCTCCGCCATGTTCTGGAAAGCATGCATGGCATCAAGTTCCCTGAGAACTTCATCCTTTCCCTTTTCAACAAAATGATGTTCTGCAATCTGCTGTTCCTGAGCAAGACGCTTTTCATTCCATTCATGTGAAGGCGTTACCGTAACGAAGGACAGCTCCTTGTTGTCCAGTATGAGACGCTGAATTTCATCCTCTATCAAGTGAGGATTGGCTCGCATATCGGATTTCAACTGTTCAAACAAACGGCGGTATGAAAGCAGGCGGAATGGATTCCCGCCATACAGCCAGCTTTTTATGACACGCCGCATCAGAACCATGGAGTACGGACTTCCGTCAGGTCTCTTTATCTCCCGGTTTGCAAAGTCAAAAGTCATCACAGCGCGGTCGAAGTCTTCTTTAGAGATACCGTTTTTGCAGATAGAACGGAGCGATTCCATGAACACAGAGCGGAACGCAGCTTCCTTTTCTTCAGGCACGCCCTGCATGACAAAGGTAAGCAGCGGATATCTTCCGCTGAGTTCGACACCTGTTTCGCTGGAAATATTTTCACCGACACCAGCATCAAGAACAGCCTTTGAAACAGGAGCGCTGTCATCGCCCCACAACAGTTCATCGATGAACAGCAGTTTCATGAAAAAAGAACCGATGTCTTCGTTTTCAATGCCGTGGTTCAGTCTCCAAACCAGACCGGTTTCTTTCATGGATTCCGCCGACGATGCAGCTTCCTCATTCCCAGTGTGATCGTCCGCAGGACCGAAGCAGTCCATGCGTTCCGGAATCGGCACCGACAAATCGCACGCAGGGAATTCGACACGCGTTCCGCCGTCTTTGATTCTGTCGGTTATATTTGTCTTGATAAACGAAAGCTGCTCCTCTGTCGAAATATCTCCGTACAAGAAGATAATGCTGTTTGCTGGGCAGTAGTGTTTTTTATGGAACGCCTTGAGTTCTTCCAATGACAGTTCGGGAATCGAAAGCGGGTCACCTCCTTGGTCATACAGATAGTTCGTCCCGCTGTACATAACATTTTCGATTGCAATGGAAGCAACCCGGTCAAACGAAGAGTAGTTCCCCTTCATCTCATTGTAGACGACACCTTGAATGACAGGTTTCCCCGTATCGTCGAGTTCCAGACGATGGCATTCTTGAAGGAAAGTTTCCGGCCTTAAAAGCGGAAAGAACACCGCATCTGCATATACCGAAAACAGATTGAAGAAGTCCTTTTTGACGACGGAACTCGCCGGGAATACTGTACAGTCTATGCTGGTATATGCATTCAGATACGTATTCACGCTTTGGTTCGTAAGGCGCAGGAACGGATCCTTTACCGGATAGCGTTCACTCCCGCACAAAACGCTGTGTTCAAGAACATGAGCAGCCCCCTTGCTGTCTGTGACGGGCGTCTTGACGGCAATAGCGAACAGATTCTCTTTGTCAGCATTGTGCATGTGAACGACTTCAAGCCCGGTACGTTCGTGTTTCAGATAGAGCACTTCAGAGTTATAATCAGGTTCCTGACGGACATCCAGAACCTTAAAGCCCTCATATATATCGCCAATTTTCATAACAGTTTCCTTATTCAACATAAATTTCCCCGTCGTCACGACCTATAACGCGCAGAGAGCCTTCTTCCCAGGCGCGACGCAAATCCGCAAAGAACTGGCTCGTAATACGCTCGCTGTCAGACTTGAGCACGAAATCCGTAATCTGTTCTTCATCAAGGATTTCAGCAGCACGCCGGCGTGACAGATTGGAAAGAATCTTCCGTCGGAATTCATCTGATTTTCCCCGTATGAGTATTGCAAGCGTCTTATTGTCCATATCATGAAGTTTGTTCTGCATGAAACGGTCATCGGCATGAATGACATCGTCTTCTGTAAACAGCCGTTTTCTAATGTCCGCACCAAGTTCCGGATCTTCTTCGGCGAGGTTTGCAATTATCTCTGACTCAACAACTGGATTCATGCGCTTCAAAATTTGCGCAAGCACTCCGCGTCCGTCCAAATCCTGGGAACGTTCGGTATTTTGCGACAGCATCTTCTCATGCAGGCTTTTGCTTACGCTTTCCACAACCTGAGGAGCAACAGGCTTCATCTTTGCCAATCTCAGAATCAATTCACCTTTACGCTTGCTGTCCATGCTGTTCAGAATCTGTGCGGATTTCTTGGGGGCAATCTGGGTGAGCACGAGGCTTTGGACGGCGGCGCTTTCACCGTCTATCAGAACACCTATTCTCTTGGCATCAGCTTCCTGCAGAAAGTCAAACGGTTTGCCAGCAAGAGAGCCGACGGATTTTTCAAGCACCTCTTCCGCCCGTTCACTGCCGTACGCCTTGGTAAGGATTGTGCGGGCGGTGTCGAGTCCGCCGGATTCCCGGGCCTTGTCTAAAAGACCTTGGAATTCTTCAAGGATTGCTTCCGCCTCGTCTTTCGGAACCGACTGTATTGTCGCAATTTCCGGTACTATCTTATCTATTTGTGATTCAGTCAGACGGGGAATGACTTTTGCAGCCTCATCAACTCCAATGATGACAAGGAATTTTGCAACACGTCGGTAGATGCTCTCTTTTTCACCGGGTTCCTTCGGCTGCTCAGGGACTTTTATGAGCGCACCGGCTGTAAGTGCTGCAGCAGCTTTCTTTACATCGTCTTCGGTAGGAGCCTTTTTCTTCGCTCCGAACCAGACGCCCGTCTTGGCAGCGATTTTTGCCTTTTCCAAGTTTTCCTGTTCGGCCCGCTGCTGTTCCAGAATCTCACCGGCACGGCTGTTTACCTTCTCAAAAACAGGCTTGTGAACCAGCGGCACATGCTCCGCCCCTGTCTTTCCTTTTTTTTTATCATCGTTATTTGCAGAGGCGTTTTTATACGCACCGAGCATGTAGTTATTCAGATTCATACGGCATATTTTATGCCAGTTTCGCTGTTATGGCAAGGTGCACCGGCAGAAGCGACTTCCATTGAAAAATTTTCCGCCGTATACTATCATACCGAAAAAAGCAGCAAGGTAAAGCCCGCCTGCAACAGTTCAGAAAGGTGGTGGATAAATGAAGGTCATTTCATGGAATGTGAACGGCATACGCGCCGTAGAAAAAAAAGGATTTACAGACTGGCTTGCTTCAAGCGGAGCTGATGTCGTCTGCATACAGGAGACAAAGGCACGGCCTTCTCAGCTGTCGGCTGCACTGCTGGCTCCCGGTGCGGAAGAAGCGGCGGTCGCAGCCCCCGGCAGTCAGTCACCAGTATGCGTTGAAGCGGCAGGAGCATCATATTACTCCTACTGGTCCTCGGCGCAGAAAGCCGGATACAGCGGAACCGCCATTTTTTCAAAGACGAAACCAGACAGCGTTGAAATAATGGGCGTTGACGATTACGACAGCGAAGGACGCGTAACAACAGCTATTTTCGGCAGCACAGCAGTTATAAGCGCCTATTTTCCAAACAGTCAGGGACCAGGACTCAGGCTGGACTACAAGCTGGGCTTCTGCTCGTCGATGCTCGCCTACTGCAATAAACTAGTCGGAGAAGGAAAAAATATCATTCTGTGCGGCGACTACAACATCGCCCACACGCCCATCGACATTGCAAATCCCAAAGCGAATGAGGGAAACGCAGGCTATCTGCCAGAAGAACGGGAATGGATGTCGCTTTTCCTAAACAGCGGATATACCGATACGTTCCGCATGTTCTGCAAGGAACCAAAGCAGTACACCTGGTGGAGCTACCGATTCCACGCACGTGAAAAAAATGTGGGCTGGCGCATCGACTATCAGTGTGTCAACAACAGTTTTGCCAGCCACGTACAATCCAGCGAAATCCTTTCATCTGTTATGGGCAGCGACCACTGCCCCATTCAGATTGTCGTAGACTAAAGGCGCCTTAAGCGGATTGCGTTTCCTTTACGAACATGGCGCGGATTGCGTTCAAGACGGCGAAAATCATCACGCCGACGTCCGCGAACACACCGAGCCACATTCCTGCCAATCCAAGCGCCGTAAGCGCAAGACAGGCGATTTTTATGCCGATTGCACCCCAGATGTTCTGTTTTACAATAGACAGACATTTGCGGGCTATGCGGATAGCGCAAGCAATCTTGAGCGGGTCGTCGTCCATCAACACCACGTCAGCAGCTTCTATTGCAGCATCTGACCCCATTGCCCCCATAGCAATTCCAATATCAGCGCGGCCGAGCACCGGCGCATCGTTTATCCCGTCGCCGGCAAAGGCAAGCGCCTCCCCGCTTTTCTTCCGCGATAACAGCTCTTCCACGAGGGAAACCTTATCGGCTGGAAGAAGTTCCGCATGAACTTCATCAATTCCGATGACAGCAGCGACGCGCTCGGCAACGGTTTTTGAGTCCCCGGTAAGCATAACAGTTTTGGAAACTCCTGCTTTTTTGAGAGCACGTACAGCGGCGGCGGAATGTTCTTTCACCACATCAGCAATAACGATGTGTCCCGCATACATGCCGTCAACAGCGACATGAACGATTGTACCATCGCTGTGGCAGGCGTTCCATTTCACGCCCAGGCATTCCATGAGTTTTTCATTACCGCACGCAACCTTTTTACCGTCAACAACACCGATGACTCCCTGCCCGCTTATCTCTTTTATATCTGTAACACGGGAGCGGTTCAGCATTTTTCCATGAGCTTTCTGCAAACTCTTGCTGATGGGGTGAGAGGAAGCGCTTTCCGCCAAAGCCGCATATTCAAGAAGCTCTGCATCTTCCATATAACTGTGGTGAACCCCGACGACATCAAACGCCCCCTTTGTAAGCGTACCGGTTTTGTCAAACACAACCGTACGGGTATTGGCAAGCGTTTCCAGATAGTTGGAGCCCTTTACAAGGATACCAGCCTTGCTCGCACCTCCGATGCCTGCAAAGAAACTGAGCGGAATGCTGATGACGAGGGCACAGGGACAGCTGATGACGAGGAAAGTAAGCGCGCGGTACAGCCAAGCCCCCCAAAGCGGAGACTGCCCCAAAAGCAGCAGCCGGACAAGCGGCGGCAGAACGGCGAGCGCAAGGGCACTGTAACAGACAGCAGGTGTGTAAACACGTGCAAATTTCGCAATGAATTCCTCTGATTTCGATTTTCGTGAGCTGGCATTTTCCACCAGTTCCAGAATTTTTGATACAGTGGACTCACCGAACTCCTTGACAGTCCGTATCTTAAGGACACCCGTCATGTTTATGACACCCGAAAGGATTTCGTCTCCGGACGCAACATCGCGCGGCAGGCTTTCACCGGTCAGGGCACTGGTGTTGACAGTGGAAATTCCTTCCATTATAACGCCGTCAATCGGCACCTTTTCACCCGGCTGTACGACGATAACGGAACCGACGGCAACTTCATCAGGAGAAACGGTTTCCAATGTCCCGTCTTTTTCGATGTGGGCATAATCGGGACGGATGTCCATCAGTTCGCTGATATTGCGGCGACTTTTCCCCACTGCATAGCTTTGGAACCACTCCCCAATCTGGTAGAAAAGCATTACGGCAACGGCCTCTGTGTAATCCCCTCCCTTGCCGGAAAAATCCTCATAAATAGCAAGAACAAGGGCACCGACAGTGGCAACTGCCATCAAAAAACTCTCATCAAACACCTGACGGTTCTTGATTCCCTTGCAGGCTTTTTTGAGGACGCTGCCACCGATGACCAGATAGGGCACAAGCCACAGACAAAGCCACAACACATGCAGAACTAAACCGTCCCCCAAAAACGACTGCAGAACGCTGTGCAGCGGGCTAAAACGCAGAACAAGCATTAAAACAGCAGATACAACAATCTGCTTGAGCATTTTCGTTTGTTTCTTGGTCATGGCTGTCCTCCTGAATCCTTTAGATGTACACCTCGAATTCGTCTTCTATCTTCTTGCAGTTGTTCCGCACATTTTCCATGACAGACTTCGGTTCAACTCCTTCTTCAAACTCCACATCCATCTTGAGCGTCATAAAGTTGACGACGGCGGACTTTACACCGGCAGTCTTGCACGCCACAGCTTCCATCTTGTTGGCGCAGTTGGCGCAATCGACTTCAATCTTATAGCTTTTCTTCATACAATCTAACCTCCTATTAAACAATTAAACAATTGTTTAATCTTTAATATCATAGTACACCCCATTACCACAGAAAGTCAATGGAAAATGAGATTTTTCTGCTTTTTTATGATACAATGCAAATATCAGGGGGGGTAATGACAGACAACACACACGACCATGGGGGTGTCCCCCATATCATAGACTGGATACCCAAAGAAACTGACTTTCAAATTGTCAGCGACATATTCAAACTTCTGGGGGATTCCAGCAGACTCCGCATATTCTGGCTCTTATGCCATATTGAAGAGAATGTAACAGGGCTTTCCACGGCTGTGGACATGAGCAGCCCCGCAGTCTCCCATCATTTAAAACTGCTCAAAGCCTCAGGGCTGATTGTTTCACGCAAAGACGGGAAGGAAGTCTACTACAAAGCAGCTGACACCGCCCGTGCGAGGATGCTCCATATCTCTATAGAAGAAATCGTAAAAATTGCCTGTCCCATACGAGGGACAGGGGATATTTCTGCCGAAAATACAAAAAACTAGCGTGCCAGACATTCTTGTGCTATACTTTTTAGGAAACCCACATCAATGAGGAGGGCTATAACAGTGATGCAACACCATTTTTCAAAAATTCTGACGGCACTGTTTTTAGGAACAGCGGTACTCATAATGGGGTGTACAAAAACACAAGCGCCAAAACAAGTTGATGCCAAAGCAAAACTGCCTATCCAGCAGAAACTCATTGATGCAGTCACGACCCTTCCCAAAAGCTCTATCCTCTACTATGAAGACGGACTGAACATCACAGGACTCGGCATCAACTGTCGGGGATACACAGCGGAATACGGAAACACCTACTATTGGAATGCCATAGAGAAAATGACCGGCATTCATGTCGACATCCACTGGAAAGATGAAGTCAATTACACAGATACGGTTGCCACGACACTGCTCTCTGGTGTAGACAATATGCCGGACATAATCAATGTCGTTGATTTCGGCATCATGGAACTCGCAAAAGACAATACCATCATCATGCTCGATGACTACCTTGATTTAATACCGAATATTGAACAGGCTGTCGGAAAAGAACGCATGGATAAATGGAAACAGTCAGACGGGCACATCTATACAATTCCTTCAATCGTTAATGTTCCGGGAGCAAAGACGGTAATGCTCAGACAGGACTGGCTGAACAAACTCGGCATGAAAGTCCCGGAAAACTGGTCTGACTGGCTGGATTTCTGGCGCGCGGTGCGGGATACCGATTTGAACGGCAACGGAAACCCATCAGATGAAATACCGTTTGCCTGCCAACTGGGAGCGAATGGCGAGCATTGCCTGCTGCCGCTGCTCAATGCATTTGGCATCCGTCCGACAAACGACTGCCAGTTCTGTATCCTTGACAACGGTTCTTATACATTCATATACGAACACCCTAACTACCGTGCATTTCTGACGATGATGCAGACACTATACAAGGAAAAACTGATTGACCAGAACTTCGATTCTCGTCCGCAGGACGCGCTGTTCGAAGAGATGAACGCCAACCGGGTTGCCAGCACATACACCTGGGCGGAAATCTGCCGCACCTCGGCGCAGACACTCAGGGACAGAAACATCGCAGGAGCCTTGTGGCATGCACTGCCTCCTATCAAAGGCCCTCAGGGGCACCAGATGACACCGGAACGGACGATGGTGAACAATGTATGGTGCCTAACGGGAGCAGCAAAGAAATCCGGCAAAGTGGAAGATATACTGGCATTTTTCAACTGGTGTTTTGGCAGGGAAGGCATTGAACTCTATAACTACGGCATTGAAAATGTCAGCTATAAAAAAGTAAACGACATACCTGTGCTCTTTCCCGAGATTGTTTCCAACGGATTTACTGACTACCGGCTTGCAGGCTGCCAGTTGGAATCATTTGGCGGGCTTACAGAGAAGAATTTGTTCATGCAGTGTCTTTTTATGGGAAAGCGGACATACCAGATGGATGAATTGTCACAGGAATTCTACAACGGAATTGCAATCGTAAATGAAGGATTCTTCTATTCAGAACCCCGGACATTGCAGACAGATGCGTATCAGATGTATCGGCCTCGGCTGATAACAAACGGTGTCTGCAAACTGAGGAATGCAGCTATAAAGGGAGAGATTTCCATCGATGATTTTTTCAGCGAATACGAGAAATTAAAAAAAGAGGGTCTGCAACTCGTCATCGACAAATGCAAAGATTCAAAGCTGTATGCAAGGCAACTGTAAGTAGTATATGATACACACACACCAGAAACAAAACAATATACTATATAACTCTGCAACAAAATTTTCGACAACCGCCGGCATCTTAATCATTGCGGCGGGAATTATAGTGTCCACTATGGCGCTGCAGATTTCCCTGCAGAATATATCTGAAAATACGCTCAATTCCATGACAGAATTCTACCTTGAAGAAATTGCATCAAGACAGTCTACGGAAATCAAGGAAGACCTCGAACGGCGTATAACCCAGATGCAAAAATCACTGACTGTTCTTCCTAAAGAACTGGAAAATGCCCCGCCCCAACTGAAATCCATCCTCTCGACATTGCAGACGGTAAACGGACTCGAGATCTTTGCTCTGTCCGATCAAAACGGCATGGTGTACACAGCAGACAATTCTTTTTCCGGCATAACGAGATTTCCGTTTCTCATGCACGAAATAACGGAACCGATTATATCGGTGATGGACAGCTACAATACGAGTTCCATAATACTGATTGTCATACCGGCGGATTTGAAACTGGGAACCCTGCACATAACAGCCTGCATAACCGGTATGAACATAGAAAAACTGCTCACATCAGACAAGATCAACAATAAGCACAATCAAACTCTGTCAAACCTGTATACCCAATCAGGGGACAGCATTATTCAAAATAATAATGTCCACGACGAAAAATGGAATCTCTTTGACTATTTTAAAGACGACGTTGTTTTTGAACCAGGATATTCCCTTGAAGCAATAGAAAACGACTGGAAGGAACCAAAAGCAGGCTTCACCGTTTTTAAGAAAAACGGGCTTGTCTCCTACTACTACTACAAACCAGTCCCCACTACAAACTGGATGATTACAATACTGCTGACGGAAAACTTGATCACTCGGATCATGCAGACGTCAAGCAAAAACACATTACGAGCAAGCATACTGCAATGTCTGCTAGTAATTATCGCCATGATTGCAGCGTTCGTATTAATTGCAAGGGACATGAAGGAAAAGAATCTTGCAAACAGTGAACGGGAAAAACAGGAAGCGCTGTACCAGCGGGAAAAAGCGATTGCGGAGGAAAAGTTCTCCCTACAGCAGAAACTTTTGGAAGAAGAACAGACTGCCCACCGGCACGATGCCATTTTAAACGTTCTGACAAACAATTATATTTCAGTATACTACGTTGATTTGGATACCGGTCAGGCGATTCCCTATAGGATTGCAACGAACTGGACAAACGCAGGGATATCACTTGAACAAGCCTTTTCCTTCCAAATGCTCATGAGAACCTACATTCTCAAGCGCATAGCTCCCCAAGACAGAAAAATGATGGAGATTTTCTGTACAAAAGAAGGAATCCTTGAATGTCTGAATAACAGTACCAGCACCACCCAGCTGTACCGCATCAATGACAACGGCAAAGAAGCGTACTACCAGATGAAAATCGTACGGGTCGGTGACCCGAAAAAAATCCGCTATCTGGTTGTCGGTTTCAGCAATGTTGACAAAGAGATAAGAGAAGAGCAGAAAAAACAAAAAATTTTAAAAGAAGCCTTGGAACAAGCGGAACTGGCAAACCATGCGAAATCGGACTTTTTGTCACGCATGAGCCACGACATCCGTACACCGATAAATGGAATCATGGGTATGACAGGCATCGCCATAAAACATATCGATGACATTGACCGTGTTAAATCATGTCTGAACAAGATTGACCTTTCATCCCAGCACCTACTTGCGCTCATAAACGATGTTCTGGACATGAGCCGCATAGAAGCAGGGAAAACAACCATCAACCACGACGAATTCAACCTTGTTTCGCTTCTGGACAGCTGCGCATCCATCATTCAGGGACAACTCATAAACCGCAAGGTAGAACTCCTGTGCGAATACGAAGACATACAATACTCCGCTCTCATAGGAGATGCTCTCCATATGAGGCAGATTTTCATCAATATCCTCGGCAACTCAGTCAAGTTCACCGAAGACGGCGGTAAAATCATACTCAAAGCGGAAGAAATCGCAGTGCTTGGCAACAAAGTTCATGTTAGGTTTACACTTGCCGACACTGGGCGCGGCATGAGCGAAGACTTCCTGCCCCACCTGTTTGAAGCGTTCTCACAGGAAGACAAGCAAAACGTTGCCCGTACAACATACAAGGGAACCGGGCTTGGCATGGCCATCACAAAGCAACTGGTAGAACGGCTTCAAGGGACAATCAGCGTTGAAAGCCACCTGAATGAAGGAACGACGTTCATCATAGACCTGCCGCTTGAAATAAATAACTGTGACAGCCAGCAGTGCGAAAGTTCGAACGATACAGCTGACGAAGCGTTCACGCTCACCGGCAGAAAAATACTGCTCGTTGAGGACAATGAGATAAACGCAGAGATTGCGAAGACCATCCTCGAAGAAGAAGGCGCTGTTGTAGAGCACGCCGGAAACGGCAAGATTGCGCTTGATATGTTCAAAAACAACCTGCCCTACACCTATGACCTCATACTCATGGACATCATGATGCCGGAGATGGACGGACTGACGGCAACAAGAGCAATACGAGCCACCGATAAGGAAGATTCAAAAGTAATACAGATTATTGCCATGACGGCAAACGCTTTTGAAGAGGACAAACAGAAGGCTTTGAATGCGGGTATGAACGGCCACATTGCAAAGCCGCTGCGTGTGCCGGATTTGCTCAGCACACTGGCGAAAGTATTCAAAAAGATGGGAAAATAATTTCAGTCAGGGATGTACCGGGCTCGGCTCGTGTCGGTTTCAAAGACATCCACCGCAGAAAGCCTGACCGCAGGACCGGCAAGGAAGGGAATCTTTTCAACCAGACGTGAATAGATGTGCACCGCGATTCGTTCCGCACTCGGATTGCCGCGGAACACATCCATGTCGTTGAGGTTCGTGTGATCCATTTCATTGCACACATCTCGGAGCGCTTTTTTCAGCACACCGAAGTCCAGCAGCATACCGCCGCCGTCCAATTCCCTGCCTTGAGCATGCGCATACACTTTGTAGTTGTGCCCGTGAAGATGCTCACACTTACCGTTGTAATCAGTCAAAAAATGCGCTGCGCTGAATGCTGCTTCAACCCTTACTTCAAACATAACCTTATATTCCATAGTATACCACATTTATAGCAACAATGAAAACAAGAGGTTTCCTTGCCTTTACAAAATGATTTCGCTATATTCTATAGCAATAACTCTATTTAATTACATACAAGAGGTTCATAATGGCTGACGAAGAATGCAATCACGCATGCGGCGGATGCAGCAAGGAAGGCTGCGGAAAACGGGATATGCACGAAAAGCTCCATGAAGGTTCAAGCGTAAAGAAGGTTATAGCTGTTGTCAGCGGAAAAGGCGGTGTCGGAAAATCTCTGGTAACAAGCCTGCTGGCTGCGAAGGTTCACAAAGACGGCTACAGAACAGCTATCCTCGATGCTGATATAACAGGTCCGTCAATTCCGACGGCATTCGGTCTGGCCGAAGAACGCGCAGAGGGCGGCACCATGACAGGAAAAGACGGCAAGCAGGAAGAATTCCTCAAGCCGGTGACCAGTGCAGGCGGCGTACAGATTATGTCCATGAACTTCCTGCTGCCACACGAAACAGACCCTGTCATCTGGCGCGGACCTGTCATTTCAGGCGCTGTACGCCAGTTCTGGACGGATGTCGTCTGGAAAGATGTGGACTTTATGTTTGTGGACTGCCCGCCGGGAACAGGAGACGTTCCCCTCACAGTCTTCCAGTCCATTCCGATTGACGGCATTGTCGTTGTGGCAAGCCCCCAGCAGCTGGTACGCGTCATCGTCGAAAAAGCGGTGAACATGGCAAACATGATGAATGTCCCGGTTCTCGGCCTCATAGAAAACATGAGCTATGTAAAATGCCCTGACTGCGGCAAGGAAATCAAAATATTCGGCGAAAGCAACATCGACGGCATTGCAAAGGATTTCGGTCTGTCCGTACTGGCACGAATCCCGATTGAACAGAAGATGTCTGTCATGGTAGACAACGGCGAGGTGGAAGCGCTGGGAGACGGATACGTTGACGACGCAGCCCACAAAGTCGAAGCACTGCTTTCAAAGAACTAAATGCCTCACCCTCGCCTCTTATGCGCACCAATGGCAACGCTCAGCCACGAAGCCTTCCGGCGTGCGGTTGAGCGGTTCGGCGGCTGCGACGAATACTTTACCGAGATGATAAACGCCCCGTCCCTCATCAATATGGGGCCGTTTGAGAAGTATTACCTATTGAACGGCCCTGCGCCAGAAAAAATCGTCTGGCAGTTGACAGGAAGCACCGGAGCGCCGCTTGCAGAAGCCGCCGCCATTGTTGCCCGAACGGGAGGCATCGGTGTCGACATCAATATGGGGTGCTCAGCCCCGCAGATTTACAAAACAGGCGCCGGAATAGCATGGATGACAAAACCGCTCGAGGAAACAAGGTCAGCGGTACGCGGAGTCCGGCAGGCATTAGACGAATGCGCGCGTGAAACAGGCAGACCGCTGCGGCTGAGCGTAAAATGCAGGCTGGGTGATGAAGATTACACCGATGACGGCTTTTTTACCTTTACCGATATGCTCGTCAGCGAAGGCGTTTCGCTGATTACCCTGCACGCGCGGACAAAAAAAGAGAAATTCCGCACACATCCGCGGTACGACTACGCAGAAAAACTTGCGCTGCGCTATCAAAAAGAACGGGTAGAAATCGCAGTGAATGGCGACATAACAGACGCCGAAGCCGCAGCACATGCAATGAAAGCCGCCCCTCATGCCTCTTCCCTCATGATTGCACGCATGGCGGCTCAAAAACCTTGGATTTTTGACGAACTCTCATCCCGCTGGAGCGCAGAAGACGCAGGAACAGCCTACACAGCGGACCACCGTTTCGATGCCGAACAGCTGGCGATGTCCTTTGTCGACGATGTTGAAGCCTGCCAGCCAAAAGAATTCCACCGGACACGCATTCAGCGCTTCTTTGCCTATTACTGCAAAAACTTCATGTTCGGCCACTACTTTTTGACACAGGTGCAGAACTACCATTCAAACGAAGAGACACGGGAAAAAATCCACGACTACTTCGTCAAACAGCCGGACGAAAAAATCCTCTCCTACTGAATCTGCATAACAGCAAAACCATACCGGGAAATATCCATCACAGCTTTCCCCGTCTCTTCTGTTTCAATCACAAAGGAACGGCTCAAAAGCACCGATCGTATCGCCATACCGTCTGGCACAGGAAGCCTTACCGGTTCCTCAGAAAAATGGAACACGAACAGCAGCGTCTCACCGCTGCATTCCTTTGTAAACCTGACCGTACGCTCCCCTGCTCCGCAGCAATCATCGTACAAAAACGAACCGACCGCACAGCGCATGGCTTCATGCCCCTTACGGAGCGAAATCAACGTCCGGAAAAAATCAAGCTCATCGTTATACCGGCCTTCAGCAATCTCCTTCCACGGCATGCAGCGGCGGCAGTCCGGGTCAGGCCCGCCGTTCAAGAGGACTTCAGTCCCGTAATACAGACAGGCAGAACCGGGCAGAGAAAACAGCAAGGCAAAAGAAAGCCGTGCAAGCTCCCTGTCCCCCACCGTATGCACAAAGCGCGGTGTATCATGGCTATCCAACTGCGTGAGCAGGACACTCACCGTCTGTGCTTCATACATCAGCTGGCACCTGTTGAGTTCCTGTTCCAACCACCCGGCAGTCCGTTCTTTTGAACGCACAAAGTCCGTTATAACAGTCCGCAGCGGGTAATGTATGACGGAATCACATTCATCCCCCCGGAGCCACGGGGTGGAATCCGTCCATATCTCGCCGACGATAAAAAAATCCGGCTTAAGAGACTTCACGGCGAGGCGCAGTTCCTTCAGGAACCGGTGGGACACCTCATTGGCAACATCAAGGCGGAGCGCATCGATGTCGTATTCCCGTATCCACTGTTTTACGACATCGATAAGATAGGCACGCACTTCAGAATTGTTCGTGTTGAGTTTCGGCATCTTATCGGTAAAGGAGAACGTGTAGTACCGTCCGTTCGCAGCATTGTCGCAGGGTTTAGAGATGAAATGCCAATCGTTCACCATAAACCAGTCGGCATACTTTGATTTCTGCCTGTTCTGCACAACGTCCTGCCATGCGAAGAACTGCCACCCGGAGTGGTTGAAGACCCCGTCCAGCATCACACGCATTGAACGTTTGTGGGCTTCCGCAACAAAACGCCGGACGCTTGCACTGTCGCCAAAGTCACTGTCTATTGTCAAATAATCTGCGGTATCGTATTTGTGCTGACTGACCGACGTATTGATGGGATTCAGATACACCCCGGTAATCCCGACATCTGCCAGATAGTCCAGCCGTTCAGTAATGCCGTCCATGTCACCGCCGTATTTTTCACTGTTCGTGACAGGTGTATCAGGTCCCGCCCATTCATGCAGATTGGGCACATTGTTGTGTTTGCTTTTTGAAAAACGGGAAGGAAAAATCTGATACCAGACGGCAGCTTTTGCCCACTCAGGGGGAGCAATGATATCGGCACTGTTCATCCAGGGGAATTTAAAAAACTCATACCGTCCATCGTAAATCGCTGACTGACTATACGGAGTAAAACCATTTTCAAAGCAGAGCCAGCATTCCGCTCCCCGGTACAGGACAAAGCAGTAGTGGCACCGCTTGAATGGAGGACGGACACATGCAGACCAGACGCTGGCATACAACAGCGCTTTGCGCTCAAGCTCAGTCTGCGCCAGTTCCGGCTTGTACGGATCGTTCCAGAACAGAACAACCCTATCCACGTCCTTCCCCGTCTTGATGCTGATGCACAGCGTATCTGCATCAAGCGGGTAGCAGAACGCACCGTAGGCGTGATGTTCCGCACTAGGCGGCATTGTTGTTGTCATTATTGTTGTCGTTGTGGAATCCAGCTATCATGACGAGTTTTTCTATGGCGTGCTTCAGTGCAATGCGCAACGGTTCCGTGCTTCCCTGGGCACCCGGCATGATTGCCTCCGCCTGGCTCATCAAATCACCCATTGCAGGCGGCAAGGCACCAAACAAAGAGACAAGTTCATCCTGCGTGTATTGTCTGCGTTCCAAAGGCTTTGGCAGCGGCTCGGGATGAAATTTGCAGGGCTTCCACCGTTTGTTGCCGTCCTTGCCCCTGTCGCCGGTAAAGCCGAATATCCGGCAGATAAGACAGCGCCCGCCATACACCGTGCAGTGATAAGGAGAATGGGCATCAAACAGAATGCAACCGTCTTCGTATTCACGCGCCGGCACGAATGTCCCCTCGACAATGGCAAAGGCAGTTTCTTCCTGATTGTAGAGCATCCAGGCAGCCAGGTACAAGGCTTCCGCCTCAGTGACATCCGGCTCAAAATGCTCACAGCATGTCCCGCAGCCATCGGGACAAGTAAAAGAGCAGGAAGACTTCCATTCATCCTGCTCAGATGCTATCTGCTTATATACCGTATCCAAACGGCATATCTGGTCGTACTCAAGAGTTCCCTCCAGCAAATCGTAAATCCGCATAGTGCAAAAAAAATATCATAAACGATTTCCGCTTGCAATATACAAATTGTTATCAGCGGAGGAAACCCGCCAGCGTCACAATCAGTAGACGCTCAGAATCTTTTCAAGCTTTTCCCTGCCGATGATGCGCATAAAGCTTGCGAGACGCGGCCCCTGGTCTTTGTTCACGAGCACATGATACATTGTGGTGAACAAATCCTTCGACTGCATGCCGAGCCCCGTCGCAATGTCGTAGACCTTCTGCTGCAAGTCTTTGTCGGTCTGGCATTCAGCCATAACAGGAAGGACAGTATCCCGTATCTGGCGGACAGCCTGTGTCTCAATCTCTGAGAGTTCAGCCTTGCTGCCGTCCATGCGAAGCGCAAACTTAAAGTCCTCTGGAGCACACTCGGTGACCCAGTACCAAGCGCAGACACATCTTCTTCGGAGACAGGCTTCCTGCTCAGGCTTGACATCACCCAAGGATTTGATGACCTCGTCGATGTCGCCTGAATAGGTCTGCAAAAGCGTGGTGAGCATGCGGAATCCAATCTGATACGGCATGACGCTCGGCATTCCCGGCTCAATCTGGGCGAGCTCATAGACACGCTTTTCGTGGTTGAACACATCCTCGTTCTTTGCCTTGTCGACGCCCCATGCAATGCGTTCCGTGCGGTCATACGCTTCATACATAGTGATTACATCGAGGTCGAAACTGATTGCAAACTCATGATCCGGCTTGTTGACTGCAAATATGTAGCGCAGCAACTCCGGCTGGTACACGTTGAGCGCGTCAGGCAGTGCGATGACTTTTCCCTTTGAAGAAGACATCTTGCCAGGGAGCCCCTTGAGTCCGACGAAGTCGTACTTCATCGTTATCGGTGCGTTCCAGTCATACACCTTCTTGCTGACGAGTTTTGCGGTGTCGTAGCTTCCGCCCGGGCTGATGTGGTCTTTTCCGCCCGGCTCAAAGACGACTTTTTCCTCGTTCCAGCGCATTGGCCAGTCCACGCGCCAACCGAGCTTGAAGCCCTTGAACGTACGCAGGTCGCCGGTCTCTTTGTTGCCGCACTCGCATTCATAGCTGATGCCGTACTCACCGTCATAACCGGTGATATGAGTCGTATCCTTGTTGCATTTGGAGCAGAAGACGGAAACAGGCCAATATTCGTCCTCATCTTTCATCTTGTGCTGTTCGTCGCGGTACTCGTTCAGGCACTTCTTGATCAGCTCGCGGTTCTGCATGGCGCGCTTCATGCCTTCGGTGTAGCGATTGGCACGGTAACGGCTCGCCTGATACAGGAACTCAGGGTGAATCCCGACGCGGGGAAGCTCGTTTTCAATGTCCATCTCGTGGTGGCGGGCATAGCTTTCGTCCCTTCCTGTCGTGTCGGGAACCATTGTTATAGGGAAGCGGAGATATTTTCCAAGTGTTTCCGGATCTGGCATATTGGCAGGAACCTTGCGGAACACATCATAATCATCCCAAGAATAGATAAAACGTGTCTTTTTGCCCCTTGACTGCAAGGCGCGGACAATCAAATCAACGGTCATGATTTCGCGGAAGTTTCCGATGTGGACGGTTCCAGACGGTGTAATGCCGGAAGCACATGTATACAACGGCAAGTCACCTTTCTGCTGTATGATTTTTGCCGCCATCTGGTCTGCCCAGTGGCACAAAGTCTTTTGATTCGGTTCTGTACTCATAATAGCGGGAAGTATACGTTAAAAACTCAAAACTATCAAGCCAAGAACCCGCAAGCCTATCGGAATAATCCTGACAGTCCATCGGAATAATTCCGACAGACTATCGGGATTATCTTTTTGGACTTACAGCATAATCTTACAAGACTATAAAAATATTCACCCAAAGCTCAGAAGGCTTCCTTACACCGTCAATAACAAAGAATTTTTCCAAAAGGCCTCTGTTTGATGCAAAAAAACTCATTTTCAAAGTTATCTCTATAGCAGAGGGAA
>CADBRT010000066.1 GCA_902797055.1 uncultured Spirochaetaceae bacterium | reverse complement strand
TGCTGACATGTATGAGGATGTATATACAAAGGAAACCACTATTACACTTGTTCCGTATGGTTCTCAAGAGACTTATGCTCCAATTTCAGACAGCGAGAAATCTGTTGCAATAAAACCGGTTGCAGATGAACCAAAACCTGCAGAAACAAAGTCTTTTGTTTCAGACAGCGCAAAATCCATTGCAGCTGAACCACCTGCAGAATCAAAAGCGCCTGTTGCTGACATGTATGAGGATGTATATACAAAGGAAACCACTATTACACTTGTTCCGTATGGTTCTCAAGAGACTTATGCTCCAAAGAAAAATGAGGAAAAGAAGGTTGAAAAGAACGAGGATGATTCCTTTGAGACTGTTTCCCAGAGTGTTATAGCTCTTAATCCTACTGAGGCAAAGAGTCCGAAATCCGACGGAAAGAATGTTTCCGATGCAGGAAGCAAGGCTTCTGAAAAATCTGCTTCTGATTCAAAAACTGGCAAACCTTCAAAGCGTGGACGTTCCCTTGTGATAAAAAATGAAAGGGATTTGAAAAAGGGTGCGTATTACATCCAGTTTACGACAACATCAGATAAGGCTGGAGCAGAGGCAGAAACAAACGGAAAGGCTCGGAAATATCCTGTGGTTGCTGTACCTTTTGAAAAAAGGGACGGTTATAAAATGCTGGCAGGACCTTTCACGGTGGATGAGTACGGTGCAATCTTTGAGCGGTTGAAGATGTACGGTTATAAGGATGCTTTCGTCAGACATATTAAATAGTTGTATATGAAGCAAAAGCAACAGAAACTGTCTGGTCCCGAGGGGTTTGAAACATATTATCGTTCTGTCTTCGGAGAACGCTGGAATGCGATTTCAAGCGCGTTCGGGAAAGAAAGTGATTATATCCAGCTTTCTTTTGGTGAGGAACCGTATTTCCTCGATGCCGCCAGTGTCTGTGCCGCTCTGTGCGTGCCCGTGCATGGAAAAAAGCGGTTGGCGGATTTATGCGCCGCTCCAGGAGGAAAGACGCTTGTTGTTGCGGGAAATCTGGAGGACGGTGCTGTTCTCCGCAGTAATGAACGTTCCCGCGATAGGGCGGCAAGGCTTGTCAAAGTTGTACAGACTGTTCTTCCTGAATCCATTTCTAAAAATATTATGACCTCATGCAGTGACGGGGCGCTTTGGTGCAGAAGGGAAGGGCTTTCTTTCGATTCAATCCTTCTCGATGCTCCGTGTTCCAGCGAACGCCACGTACGCGCGGATCCAAACTATCTTTCGCAGTGGAGCCAGTCCCGTACCAAGACAATGGCTGTAGGGCAGTGGGCTTTGCTTTCGTCTGCATGGCGCATGTTGGAAGACAAAGGAAGCCTTTTGTATGCAACCTGTGCGCTTTCCCCTGTTGAAAATGATGGCATTGTATCCCGTCTTCTGAGCAAGTTTAAGGATGCTTCTTTGTTGCACAAGGAGGAGTTGAGGGATACATTCCTTGCAAACCTCGACCACTTCTCTGGAATCTTGAAGATTTCCGGTTCAGATGAGAATGCTCACAAGCATATCGGTGCCTTGTTTGACAAGGCTGAAGAAACTGAATATGGACTCAGAATTTTACCGGATACTGCCGATGGTGCCGGGCCTCTGTTTTTTTCCCGTATCACGAAAGTCTTGTAATAATTACTTTTTTTTACTAAAATATTCAATAAAATGGTAAAAAACGGTATGGAAGCTTCAGAAAACAGTGAGAAGCTTAAACAGATTTCTCAGATTCGGGAACAGCTGTCTCAGATAAAGGACGTCGATATTTTGCTTGAAAATATCCTCGTTGCTGCAAGGAAGATAGTCAATGCCGATGCTGGCTCCATATATGAATACAACGAATCAAAGAATCTTCTGAAAATCCGGTACAGTCAGAATGATACACAGCAGAAAAAGCTGAATCCCGGTGAAAAACTCCCGTATGTTTCCTTTTCCGTTGAGGCGACTGCTCAATCCATTTGCGGCTACAGTACGCTGTGTAAAAAAACAGTAAATATTCCTGATGTCTACAACATGGACGAATTTCTCGATGAAGCCTGTTCTGTACGGCGTCCGTACAGTTTTGATGAAACAAATGATATGCGAACCGGTTATCATACCACATCCATGCTTACCGTTCCTCTGCTGATGACAAACGGGGCTGTGCTTGGCATACTTCAGATAATCAATGCAATGTCAGAAGACGGTACCGTAATACCGTTTTCTGAAGAAGCTGAATTTTACATCACCTATCTTGCATCAAACGTCAGCCAGGTGTATGAATACGCATATCTCACTAAACTGCTTATTGAGCGCCTTGTAAAGATGGCGAACTATCGTGATCCGAGGGAAACCGGTGCCCATGTAGAGCGTGTTTCAAGCTTTTCGCTTGAGATTTACGATAGATATGCTGTAAATAAAAATATTCCTTCAGAGGTGCGCGATAAATTCAGAGATAATCTCAAACTCGCTGCAAAATGTCACGACATAGGCAAGGTTGCTGTCCCTGATACAATATTGAAGAAAAACGGCATTCTTACCGATGATGAGCGGGCTGTAATGAAAGGTCATACGTGTGTAGGTGCGCAAATTTTTACTCCTGCGTCAACCGCTCTTGATACGATGGCAAGGGATGTCTGCCTTCACCATCATGACAGATGGGATGGGGGAAATCGTGGCTATCCGGGAAACTACAACTACATGGAATACGTTCCGGAAACGATGATGCCTGTTGAAAACGAGCAAAAGCTAAAAGGTTTCGATATTCCTCTCTCAGCCCGTATTGTAGCCCTGGCTGATGTCTATGATGCACTGCGCCATAAACGGTACTACAAGGATTCTTGGGAACTCGGTGATACAATTGAAGAAATCCGAAACGAGGCGGGGCGTCAGTTTGACCCGGATATCGTGGAAGCTTTTCTGCAGGTGATTGACCGTATAGAGGCAATCAACAGGGATATGAGCTAGGAAATCCGTTTATAGGAGTCTGTTCCAAAACGGTGTTGAATGTTTTTATAAAAGCTTCCAATTCTTGTCTTCCATAGTGGTGCCGGCTTTTGCCAGTGTGTAGCCCCAGTAGTTCCATCTGCTCTGACAGCGCTTTTTCTTTGAGCATCTTTGCCAGCGTTTTTGTATCAAAGATTGCCCCTCTGTCGTTTAATGCTGTTATTTTTTTGTCGGAAAGCCGTTTCGCGAATTCAATGTCCCTTGTGAAGACTATATCATTTTCGTTGCAGTTATCAAAGATATAATTATCCGCAGCATTTTTCTCAGACGGTTGAATTACGGCAGAAAAAAGAGGGGAGTCAAAATCAAATGGAATTCGTTTATTTGCAACATAAACGAGTTTAATTTTGTGCTGGATTGCAGTTTGCTGTATGTAATGCCGTGCCTGACGGGGAAAAGAATCTGCATCAACCCAAAGGCACATCTGACTGCCTTGCTCCATATTTCAAGCCAAAACCTTGTTCAGCTTTGAAATCATCTCAGAAGTAAGCTTGTTTGCCTCTTCATCAGCAGGGTTGCTTAAAGCGTTTGAATAAGAGATATTCCGCTGCTTTTCTTTGTATAATTCATCTACCAAAGAAATTCCCGCCATAATGCTTATTTGAACGGGGTCTTTTAAATGACTGGAATTTTTTATGGTATCAATGATGTCAGTATAATATGACAGTAATTTTTTTAGATAAATATCATCTTCGCTTGCCTGAACGGCAAACGAAGCGCCTAATATGTCAATCTGGAGTCTTCCCATTGATAGTTTATTGGTTAGAAAATCTCAACTTCTCCATTATCGGAATTCTGAGGTGTTTCACCTTCTGCCATCTGGACATCCTGAGAAGTTTCTGTTACATTCTCTATCTCTTCTGCAACCTCACGAAGTTCAGAAGATTCCTGTGCCTGATTTGAATCCTCGTTTCCAGAATTGTCTCCCTCTTCATGAGGGGTCTCTTCTGTGACAGGCTCATCTGATGATGAGTCTGTCTCGCCTTGTGCACCGTCTTCTCCATTGTTGAGGATGGTGTTTTCAACAGTGTCCAAACGGTTCAAAGCATTGAGAATGCCTTCCTCGATCTTGCCTTGGTGTGCTTCAAGGGAAGAAACCAACTCCGTTTTTTCTTCCAACGATTTTGTGAGCTCTGCGCACTGTGCACGTAAAGCATCGTTATCAGAATTAAGCCGAGCAATCTGTTCCTGAAGGGAAGTGATTTTAGCTACAGCTGTTTCTACCTTATTCTGCAATAACAAAACTTGATCGAGAGAAATCATTTATTTACGCCCCAATTGCTTTTTTTGCGACTTCGATAACAGCCTTGAATGCTGCTGGATCTTCAATTGCCATGTTGCTCAAGGCCTTGCGGTTGATTGCAACATTTGCCTTTGTAAGCCCGTTGATAAAGCGGCTGTATGAGAGACCTTCTGCTCTGACTGCTGCGTTGATACGAGCAATCCACAATGCGCGGTACTCTCTCTTTTTCAGTTTGCGACCTGAGTATGCGTGGTCAAGTGCTTTGACTACGGCATCTTTTGCTGCCTTGTAATTTGACTTTCTGTCACCGTAGAATCCCTTAGCAAGCTTGAGGATTTTTGCACGGCGGTTCTTTCTCTTTGATCCATCTATCGCTCTAGACATATTCTGTAACTCCTAAAGAAATGTAATGTGCAGTTACTTTGCAATCAGCCGTAAGGAAGCTGCTGCTTGCGGATTCTTGGTGCAGAATCCTCAGAAAGAATGCCTGCGTGGCGAAGATTTCTCTTGCGCTTTGGAGATCTCTTTGTCAAGATATGACGAAGATTCATCTTCTTGTACTTGACTTTACCAGTTCCGGTAAGTGAAAAGCGTTTTGCTGAGCTTTTCTTTGTTTTCATCTTGTTCTTTGCCATAATTGAACCTCTACTTTTTGGCTTTTGAGCCGATTGTCATTGACATGAACCGACCATCCATTTTTGGTTCTTTTTCAACGACATACGAGCCTTCGGTAAGCCTCTTTTCAACCTCTTTCAGGACATCAAAGCCGAGTTCGGTATGGGCAAGCTCACGCCCACGGAAACGAACCGTTACCTTTACCTTGTTTCCCTCGTCAAGAAATTCCTGTATATGCTTAGCTTTCGTGTCAAGGTCGCCCGGGCCAATCTTCGGCTGCATGCGGACTTCCTTAAGCTTCAATACCTTTTGGTTTTTCTTGGAGTCACGGAGTTTCTTCTCCTGCTCAAAACGGTATTTACCGAAATCCAGTATCTTACAAACCGGCGGATTTGCATTAGGCGATACTTCAACAAGGTCGAGCTCCTGCTCCTTTGCCATTCTGAGGGCTTCTAGCGTCGGGACAATCCCTTTCTGGTTACCTTCATTATCAATGAGTCTGACCTCGCGCACACGGATTCCTCCGTTTATGCGCATTCCCTTATTGTCTGCCAACGATCCTCCTCGTGTTATAAAAAACACATGCCTGTGTAAGCACTTGTGTAAGCATGGTTGCTATATTATCAGAAATTATAAAGATTTGTCTAGTATGTACCTGTTAAATGGTTGCTGAAACTTCTGTTTTTTTTATCATATTCTGGGCAAACAGAATCAAGCCTGCGGCTGCAATTGCATATAATGCTGTTGTTACCGCCCAAAGTACAGTCATGATGTTGAAATACCAACAGGTTT
Source organism: uncultured Spirochaetaceae bacterium (assembly GCA_902797055.1). Lineage (GTDB taxonomy): Bacteria > Spirochaetota > Spirochaetia > Treponematales > Treponemataceae > Treponema_D. Next base: position 27,646 of record CADBRT010000066.1, on the reverse strand, counting down.
GAGCAAAAGGTAGCACTGTAAGTGACAGCAGTGCGAGAATTATAAACGGAATTCTGAATGTCTTGTTTGCTGTTGCAAGTCTGGACATTGCGTATAGTATTGCTATGTTCGACAGCAGCAGGATTGGTTTGATAAAAAGAAGAAAACCTGCTTTCGGTTCTGAACCGGTGATTACAGAATAGGGAAGGAACACCGCATAAAAACTGCATAGCAATGGGAACACAGCGGTCGTTTTATAATCCCAACACCGTCGTGAAATCAGGAAAAAGAAGCCGCATAAAAACAGTGATGGAATGCAGATTTGTTTTAGAAGCAGGTCAACAAAAAGTTGTTTTGGTGAATCCGTTATTGCTTCTGAATTAAATATGAAGAACTCTGTTATTGTACATACTAATACTGATACTAATACACCTAAGCCTATAGGTAAGGTAAACTCAACGGGTCGATATCTCTTCTCATATAATAGGAAGAAAACTGTTGTTGATGGAATTGCAACGAGCAAAAAACTGTACATGGCGGAAAGTGTACCATGGCGGGGTCAAATATGCAATGGAAAAGGTCTAGAAAAAAAAGGCTCCCCGTGGGGAGCCCTCATGTTCTTTACAGCAGTTTATTTGTCGAAAGCATGTCCTGCAGAGCCGAATACGTTTCTGTTCTTTTCTGCATACATCTTCTTGAGTTCTTCACGGGCTGGACCGAGGTAGAGACGAGGGTCAAATACATCTGGCTGCTCTGTGAAGATGCGGCGAATAGCTGCTGTCATTGCAAGGCGTCCGTCAGAATCGACGTTGATCTTGCAGACTGCGCTCTTTGCTGCCTTACGGAGCTGTTCTTCTGGAATACCGACAGAGTTTGGAATCTTTCCACCGTACTTTTCAATTTCCTTTACATACTGCTGAGGGACAGATGATGAACCGTGCAAAACGATTGGGAATCCAGGAAGCTGTTTTTCGATTGCTTCAAGAACATCGAATGCAAGTGGCGGAGGAACGAGGGTGCCGTCTTCACGGCGTGTGCACTGCTCCGGTGTGAATTTACAGCGTCCGTGGCTTGTTCCGATGGAGATTGCCAGTGAGTCACAGCCTGTCTTGCTTGTGAAGTCGATAACTTCCTCTGGCTTTGTATACTTGCTTTCCTCTGCAGCAACATCATCTTCAACACCGCCGAGAACACCGAGTTCTGCTTCAACGGTGACATCGAACTGGTGTGCATATTCGACGACCTGTTTTGTGAGCTTTACATTCTCATCATAGGGAAGTGCAGAACCGTCAATCATAACAGAAGAGAATCCGTTGTCGATGCAGTCTTTTGCTACTTCAAAGTTTGGACCATGGTCAAGGTGCAGAACAATAGGGATATCCTTGCCAAGTTCATGGGCATATTCAACAGCACCGCGTGCCATGTTGCGCAAAATGAATTTATCTGCGTAGTTGCGTGCACCCTTTGAAACCTGAAGGATAACCGGGGATTCTGTCTCAACGCAAGCCTGGATGATTGCCTGCATCTGCTCCATGTTATTGAAGTTGTAAGCAGGAATTGCATACTGGCCTTTCATTGCCATTTCGAACATGTGCTTGCTGTTGACAAGACCTAATTCTTTGTAACTGAACATAATTTCTCCTCTATATGTAGGATTTTTTCTTCGACTCTTAGATTATTCCTTTTATGTATAAATTTCAAGATGTTAAAAGTAGCAAACCATTTGACAAAGAAAGAATATGGAAATATAATAAACTAAATGTAACCCTTTAAGTAGATACATTTGGACAAGGCAATTGTGTTGAAAAACGGGCTGCATGACGATAGTAAAACAAAGGTGTTTTCCAGTTAAAAACGGGGGAACAGTGATTTCAAGGAGATTTGAATGAAAAAGGGCGTAGTCGTTTTAGGAAGCCTCATTCTTGCGCTTGCATTCTGCGTTCCAGCAGTTGCTCAGCCAAGCAGTAGGGCTGTGGAGACATTCGTTATCGATAATTTCGATACACCGGATAACATGGATTGGACTTGGGACGTGCAGGCAAGCCGATTTATCACAAAGGGCTATCCAATTGCAAAGTCTTTTGAAGGAATTCCGAATTCCCTTCGTCCATATCACAAGGATACCGATCCTGCAGCTCAGGTTCTCGGCGTAAAAGTTGCTTATGACCGCAAGGGTGACAACTGGTTTGAGGTTTATCCAAAGGATAAAAATGGAAACGCTTATGAAATTCCGTTCTATGGTACTGTAACACAGGCTGACTTCTGGGTGTGGGGAGCCAACTATAATTACAACCTCGAATTCCTTGTACGCGATTCTTATGGTTGTGTTCGTAGTTTGCCAGCTGGAAACCTCAAGTTCCAGGGATGGAAGAACATCGTCATCAATATTCCTGGTTGGATTAGCCAGCACTCAACTCTTCGTGATGGTCGTCACCAGCTCACATTTGTTGGCTTCAGAGTCCGCTCAAATGCAAATGAAGCTGTTGATAACTTTGTAATTTACTTTGACCAGCTTAAGTATACAACCAACACCCTTTCCAATATCTACGATGGATATGATCTTAATGAAGCAGATTTCGGTGACAAGGGTGCCGGAACAGCAGAGTAATTGATAAGGCGGTTTTAGAATGAAAAAGATTTATTTGGCTTTTTTGGCTGCGGCAATAGTCGCTTCTGGTGCTGCCTTTGCACAGACAAACGCAAACGGCAATACAAGCATTTCTGATCCAGATGCATCAATCATCGGAAATGACAGCACGATGGAGGCCCTCAGAGAGGTTAGTGTTGACCGCTTTGAGCGCGAGGGATTCTGGAATGTTCATTGCTCACCTGATTACGGTGTGATTTCTGGACGTCTTTTTGAGGGAAGCCCTGAGGCAAAAGAGCCTCTCAGAGATGCTGGAAACCAGGAAATGCAGGATACCAGTGTTTTTGGTGCAAAGATAGAGTTCTTCAAGCGTGGCGTTAATTCTTTCTTCGTCAAGGCTGCACGCCCACTTCCTATCGAGGGAATTACAAAGACTGTTTCTGTTTGGGTTTGTGGACGCAATATGGGACACCAGTTGTGGTTGCTCGTTCAGGATTACAATGGAAACAACTTTGAAATCTGGATGGGTTCTCTTGAATTCAGCGGATGGAAGAAGTTGACAACAGCTATTCCTCCGTCTCCAGATGGAGTTCATGGAATCGTTCAGACAAGCCCGTATCATGGTGACAAGCCAGGACTTCGCGTTGTTGGATTCCGTGTAGACTGCAATCCGATGGAAGCACAGGGTGCATATTTCGTATACTTCGATGATTTGCGCGCTGTAACTGATCTCTATGATGTAGAGAACAGAGACCCTGATGACATGAATGATGCATGGTAATGCATTCTAACTGAGTGTTAGAAGCCCGGAACTGCAGTTCCGGGCTTTTTTATTTGATTCTGTAATTGTATCTTCGTTTCCCGCATTCTTTTTTTTCAAGCAGTCCGCAGTGTGAGAAAACCCAAAGCATTAACTGTATATCATTTGTTTTGATTTTTAAGTTCTGTTCAGCAAAAGCTTTTCTTATATCTGTTGCAGTAAAGCATTCAGGCAGATTTTTGGGAAGCAATGACAGATAGTGTTCCCTGCTATGGAATTTGTGTATTTTACCTATTTCTTTTAACTGTTTATCCGTTTTTAGCCAGTTCCGACGTACTCGCCGTCTCCCGTTTATTGATTGTACCGGTTCTTCCGTTGTCTTTCGTATTTCAACTGTTATGACTTCAACTGCCTCTAATGAAAAATACTTGTTTAAAAGAAATGGATATAATCCTGTCAGTTCCCTGAATATGCTGTATATGGTTTTATGTTGTGGACTTTTGCGGTAAACTGTTTTTCCTGTCTTTTGGTTAACTGTTTCAATATATTTTGTGGTTACTATGGGGTAGATAACACTTATATTGCGTTTTTCAGCCGTGAAGTACTTTATTTTATCCTTGAGATATGCAAGGTTCGCTGTTTGAATTTCCGTTATATTCCCTTTTTTATCAATGATATCTGCTATGTAATCGTCTGTTTTTACTTCGGTTCTACTTCCTTCACTCATTGATGCATAGTATGTTTTCAGTGTCCTATGGAGAGAGCTTTCGTTGAGAGTGTTGATCATTTCTTTCGCCCCGTAAATATACTTTATCGTCGGAATTTTGGATTGACATAACGAAAAAACTCATTATAATGGAGGTAAGTGGGAAATAGTGGGAAAAAGTGGTGGACAGTGGTATGGAAATGCTCATTGGTGAGTACCGCAACACACTTGACGAGAAGGGAAGAATTCTCTTTCCTGCAAAGTTGCGCGCCGTTTTGCAAAGAAACGAACTCATTGTGACGCAGGGCCTTGATTGTTGTCTAATGCTTTTTACAACCGAAGAGTGGGCAAGCCTCAATGATAAAATCATGGGGTCTGCCTCTCTTTTTAATGATCAAAAAAGATTGGTAATGAGACGTTTTATAGCGCCTGCCCAGAAAATTGAATTTGACCGTTCCGGTCGCCTCTCTATTCCACAGAATTTAAGGGAATATGCCTCTCTGAAAGGGGAGTCGGTTATTCTTGGCTTGAATAAATACATGGAATTATGGGATTCCGAATCCTATGATGATTATTTGACCAGAACCAACGACCAGTTTCAGGAAGCTGCAAAGAGCATGGGAGACATATTCTTGTAATAAGTTAAAAATATCGGGGATGAAATGGAAATCGTCCATACGCCTGTATTGTTGCAAGAGTGCCTTTCGTATTTGTCTCCTAAAGGGGAACCTTATGAGAACGATGCCCTTATGGTGGATTCCACGTTGGGAGAGGGTGGACATACCTATAATTTCCTTCATACCTATCCCGTTCTGAAAGTAATCGGGTTGGACGCAGATTCCTCTATTCAGTTGCGTGCAAAGGAACGCCTGTCTGATTTTGGGGAGCGGATACACTTTTTTAACGGATGGTTCAACGATTTTTATCATGACTATGATACATTAAGTCCTGTCAAACGGCGCCCTGATATAATACTATTTGATTTGGGCATAAGCGTTTATCATTATGAACGCAGTGGCAGGGGGTTTTCATTCCGTCATGATGAGAATCTTGACATGAGGCTGGATGTCTCCAAAGGTGAAAGCGCTGCTGACATTGTGAATACTATGCCAGAGGCCTTGCTTGCGAATATGCTGTACCTTTATTCTGATGAAAAATATTCCCGTAGAATTGCAAAAGCTATTGTTGAAGCACGACAGGTGAGCAAAATTGTCTCTACAAAAGCGCTCGCTGATATAATATATAACGCAGTTCCTGCAAAGTACAGGTTTGGAACAATTCATCCTGCAACACGTACCTTCCAGGCATTGAGAATCAGGGTTAACAGCGAGCTGCGCCGTCTGCCGGAAGCCATGCACGATGCATTCAATGTTCTTGCTCCCGGGGGAAAACTCGGCATAATTACGTTTCATTCCCTTGAGGACCGAATTGTAAAAACATATTTCCGCAATCTTGGCAGACAATGTGTGTGTCCGCCGGAGCAGCCTGCATGCACATGCGGGGGAACTCCCTGTGCAGAAATATTGACAAGAAAGCCTGTAGAGCCGACAGAAGAAGAAGTCCGTTCCAACAGTCCTTCTCGAAGTGCAAAACTTCGCGTTGTAAGAAAAATCCGTGACGCTGATGAAAAACGCCTTATCGGTGTGGAGGGGGTATGATAAACGGATACTCAGTCGTTCGAATGGTTGTTGTGTGTTTGCTTGCTCTCTGTATCCCTGTGATGCTCATTTTAAACGGCATTCAGGCCCGCCGTTACACGGATTTGGAAAAGCAGGTCGTTGAACTTGAACGAAAGCAGAGTGAACTGATAGAACAGAACAAAAAACTCATCACTGATATAAGCTTGCTTTCCAGTTCCGACAGAATTGAAAAAATCGCCCGGGATAAGCTCGGTATGAGACAGGCTGAATCGGATGAAATTGTCAGGGTAGAGATGCAAAAATCAGAAGGAGAGGAAACAAAAGAATGATGGAAGAGACCTTGCTTAGTCTTGAACAGGTTCTTGAGGCAACCGGTGGGATGCACCTTTTGGGAAATGGAACTTTCCATTTTACCAGTGTAAAAACAGACAGCAGAGACGTATGTCCCGACACCCTGTTCGTACCTCTGATTGGTGAACAGCAGGATGGACACAAGTATATTGGTCAAGCGCTTGAAAAGGGGGCCAGTGTAGTGTTTATGGCCCTTAAAAATTTTGAAGCGAATAGTGAAACTTTTGTAAAACTCTCTCTTTCACATCCAAAGGTCTTTTTTATTGGTGTTGAAAATACGTTGACTGCGCTCCAAAAGATCGCCTCGTGCTATGTCGACGGATTTGAAAATCTTATCAAGATAGGCATTACCGGTTCAAGCGGCAAAACGACTACAAAGGAAATTGCAGCCGCCATACTGTCCCAGCACTATACTGTTGTCACTAATAAGGGAAATTTCAACAGTGAGACAGGACTTCCCCTTTCTGTGTTTGCAATCCGTAAAGAACATCAAGTCGGTCTGTTTGAGATGGGGATGAACCGACGCAATGAAATGAAAGAGATTGCAGATGTCCTTAAACCTCGTTTCGCTGTCATTACCAATATAGGAACAGCCCATATTGGAATACTTGGTAGCAGGGAAGCTATTGCAGAGGAAAAATCTCAGATATTCAGGCATTTTAAGGGCTTTGGGACTGCAATTATTCCGAAAGATGATGATTTTTGTTCGTATCTGACTTCTCAAGCAGACGGCAAGATCGTTTACTATGGCGATGGTCAGGACGAAAGCATTTCTTTAGAGAAAAATCTTGGACTCTCCGGTTTTGTGTTGAACATCGGGGGCGAAAAAGCAACATTCCCGTTGCCGGGAATGTACAACTATAAAAATGCTTTGGCAGCTATGTCTCTTGCCAGAGCGCTGGGGCTTTCCTTCCATGAGATAGCGCAGGGTATTGAGTCTGTAAAACCTCTGTTCGGAAGAAGCGAAGTGATTGAAACAGAGCGTTGCACCATTGTACAGGACTGCTACAATGCTAACCCCGACTCAATGAGCCGTTCGCTTTCCCTTGTGTCTGATGTTCCTGCCTCCTCCAATGTTTTTCTGGTGCTTGGAGATATGCTTGAACTCGGGGCTGAATCTGTCAAATCCCATGTGGAAATCGGCCGGGAAGCTGCTGCTACTCGTGCAACGGTCCTTTTCATCGGAAATGAGATGAAGCACGCGTATGATGAAGCGGTAAAGTCTTCAGGTACTGAACGGTTCCTGTATTATAAAGACAGTTCAGATGCTTCACTTTCTGAAGTTACGGTTTTCTTAAAAGGGAAACTGAAAAAGAATGATGTGGTTTTGATAAAGGGCTCCCGCGGAATGGCGTTGGAACGTCTGACAAGCCTTTTGAGCAATGGTGATGTAAATGCCTAGATATGCCTTTCAGGCTGACAGGCCGATTGATAAATATAACAAAAGTGATGTTTTCTTTATGGTAGCTGTCCTGCTCTTATGGGGCCTGGGCATGACTACGCTGTTTATATGCACACCGAATACTGCAGAGCGGCTGTTTCGTAATAAATATTATTTTGTTACAAGACAGCTTGTATGGTCGTTTATCGGCTTTGCAGGTTTGGTGTTTTTTGCTCTCCTTCCGTTAGCCACACTGCGGAAACTATTGCCGTTCATTGTGATAGGTTCTCTTGTGCTTTGCTTTATAGCTCTCATACCGGGAATTGGAAGTGAGAGAAAAGGTGCATCGCGGTGGATTCGGCTTTTCAACCGTGTCACCATACAGCCTTCTGAATTTGCAAAGCTGGCAGTTGTGCTTTTCCTCGCGAATCTGTTTGACAAGCAGCGGGAAAGCGGTCAGAAAGAATTCTATTATCCGTTGACGGGGCTCTTCATATTCATATTGGTGATTTTCCTTCAAAGGGATTTTTCAACAGGTCTGTTTATCTTCCTTGTTGGTTTTGTAATGTTTTTTTCCTGTGGTGCAAGGATGTCCTGGTTTCTTCCGATTGTGACAATCGCAATTCCGTCTATCGTTCTGATGATAGCGTTGGAGCCGTATCGTCTGAATCGTGTCATTGCCTTCGTCCATCCTGAGCTGTTCAAGCTGACGTCTGGATATCAGGAATTCGCTTCTCAGCGGTCTATAACTGCCGGCGGCATATGGGGAAACGGTGTCGGGGCAGGCTTGACGGAAGTTTTTAAAATCCCTGAAGTACAAACCGACTATATCTTTGCAGGTTGGGCAGATTCGATGGGACTCGTCGGTGTGACGATATATTTTGGTATCCTGCTTTTGTTTTTCATCCGGGGATTGAAAATTGCTTTTACCTGTAAGAGTGCTTTTGCCTCGTACACAGCTTTCGGCTGCGTGTGTATGGTATTTTTTCAGTCTCTTTTGAACTGCGCTGTTGTGTGTGGTGCTGCTCCTACAACCGGTATTCCGCTTCCGTTTTTTTCATCGGGGGGCTCGTCCTTGGTTGTGACCTTGTGTATGTGCGGAGCAATTATAAACGCGTCGCACTGTGTCGCCGAAGATTGAATATGGGGAAGAAAGGTGAAGGGGAGTTTTTTATATGAGTGATTTCGTTCTTACAAAGATGACGGATGGAGATTTCTTTTTTAATGAGCCTTTTAGTGATGCGAATACATCGTCGGGAGAAGACAACTCCGCTGATGTCGACAAACGTCTCAGAATTGTCAAAATTGTAGTTCTTGTGCTGAGCATACTGATTGTTCTGCAAGGAATCCTGCATTTTTTGATTATCCCGTGTCTCGCTCCCGTGAAGGTTCAGTTTTCAGGCCTTAAAAATATAGAGTCATCGCTTCTTATGCAGAAGCTTCAGGAACTCAAAGGCGTTACGTGGATACAGTTCGATTCTTCTATGGCGGTAGATGCTCTCAGTTCGGTGTCTGGCATAGAATCTGTTGCTGTGGACAAAAATTTCCCTGATAAGGTACATATTTCGGTAAAAGAGCGGCTGCCGGTGGCTAAGACAATTGTTATGATAAATAACCGTGCCAGAACTGTTCAAATCGATGAAAATGGTGTACTATTCTCAAATACAGCGTCGGTTGCAGACAACAGCAGGGTTCCATTGATATCCGGGCTGCCTGTTGAGTCAATGCAAGTCGGCATGCGTCTGCCTGCAAAATTCCGTCCGCTTATGGCACAGATAGCTTCTCTCCAGAATCTTCCTCAGGATTATTTTGCAGCTATATCTGAGATTCAAGTCCTCCAGAAGGAGTACGGCAATTATGAACTCGTGCTATACCCCATACATTCCCATGTCAGGGTTTTGGCAGACCGTACATTGAATGAAGATGCCCTTAAGCGTATGATGGTTATTCTTGACGTGGTAAATAATATAGAGCTTGGTGTTACAGAGATAGACCTGAGGTACGGTTCAATTTCATACAAGACTCGATGAAAATTTGGGGGATTCCTTGAGCGGCACTGTAGTAGGACTCGACATCGGTACAACGTTTGTAAAGGTTGCCATTGGAGAGATTGATGACAATAATAATGTTGAAATCATTGGTTACGCAAAAAAGCCGTCAAGTGGCTTAAGAAACGGTGTCATTGTAAACATAGATGCGGCAGTGGAGGCCATAAAGAGTGCGGTGGAAGCTGCGGAGCAGATGGCGGGTACCGAGGTTACTGATGTGTATACTGCCATTGGTGCTCAGCAAGTGGAAAGCCGCAACTCAGAAGGTGATGTCGTTGTTGACACGACGAATAAGCTGCGGACCCTTGAAATAACGCCGGAAGTTGTAAGCCGGGCCATTGAGTCCGCCAAAGCCGTCCAGATTCCTATGGATAAACGGGGACTTTCAATCATTCCCCAGGAATATGTTATTGATGATTTGCCGGGAACTCCTGAACCGCTTGGTATGCAGGGAAAGAGGCTGAAGGTGAAGGTTCATATCATAACAGCTTCCATTACCGCATGTACGAATCTCGAGCAGTGTATTGACAGAGCGGGATTTATGCTGAATGACATTTCTTCAAAAACGCTCGTTGCCTCTCTTGCCACGATTACAAAAGATGAAATGGGACTCGGTTCTATTCTCATCGACATGGGAGGCGGTTCCACCGATGTCATGGTGCTTAACAACGGAGCTCCTGTTTATATGACTTCTATCCCTGTTGGCGGGAACCTTGTTACCAATGATATTGCTGTTGTTGAAGGTATTCCGTTCGCTTCTGCTGAAAAGGTAAAGATTGAAAAAGGGTGCTGTTGGATACAGGGAGATGAAGATTCCGAACCGGTGATTATACCGGGTTCTGGCGCAATGCCTCCCGTCGAAACTACTCAGTATGAACTTTGTGAAATAATACGGCCTAGAATTGAACAGATTTTTGAAATGGCAAGGGAAGACATTGTTCATCATGCAAACCTTGTCAGATTGAACGGCAGCATCGTGCTGACTGGCGGCGGTGCACTTATGCCTGGCATCGTACAGTTGACCCAAGAGTATTGGGGAACGACTTCTGTCCGCATTGGAGAAGTGGTAAAACTTGGCGACGCGGAGGCCGGGTACCGCAAACCCGACTTTGCCACGGCAGTAGGACTCGTGCTTTCCAACAAAGATACCATAATTCCTGCTAAATCGAAAAAGCGAAAAAATGTAGACAGGGAAAGCGCTTCAAAATTTGGGGAAACAGTAAAAAATCTATTTAAAAAATTCTTTTGATATAATAAAATAAGGTTTGTATCAATTTGTCTGGTTTAAGATGGGGATTGGGAGGATAACATGATAGAGCTGTCTGTTGTAAGTGACGGTAATTCAGACTTGAGGGCTATTAACCCGACAGTCATCAAAATAATAGGTTGTGGCGGCGGCGGTTCAAATGCCGTAAATACCATGATAACCGCCGGTGTGCGGGATGTTGAATTCGTCGCGCTGAATACAGATTTACAGGCTCTGAATGTTTCAAAGGCTCAGAAAAAAATAGCGATTGGACAGAAGCTTACCGGAGGACTTGGAGCCGGTGCAAACCCGGAGGTCGGGGAAAACGCTGCAAAAGAGGACATGGAGAATATCTCCAATATCGTGCAGGGTGCTGATATGGTCATCATAACTGCCGGTATGGGCGGTGGCACAGGAACGGGATCTGCACCTGTCGTTGCAAGCATTGCTCGTGAGGCTGGTGCGCTGACCATTGCGGTCGTTACGACTCCGTTCGGTTTTGAAGGTCCGGTACGCATGAAGAATGCGCAGGACGGACTCAAAAAGCTTCGTCAGAATGTAGACAGTCTTATTGTTGTTCCGAATGAGCAGATAATGAAGATTGTCGATAAGAAAGTCAATTTCAGGCAGGCATTCCGCCTTGCTGATGATGTTTTGTGCCAAGGTGTGCAGGGAATAAGTGAAATAATCACGCTGACCGGCGATATCAATCTGGATTTTGCAGATGTGAAATCCGTCATGCAGAATCAAGGAGATGCTATTCTCGGAGTCGGCATTGGTGAAGGCGAGAACCGCGCTGTTGATGCCGCACAGCGTGCCATTTCAAATCCTCTGCTGGAAGACAGACAGATAGACGGGGCTTCAAATATCCTCATCAATATTGTCGGCAGTGATGATGAAGACACTATGGTGACGATGGATGAAGTACAGGATATAACAAACAATATCAAGGCTTCTGCTTCAAAGAATGTCAATATTATCTTTGGTGTATATGCAAAGCCTGATTTTGGTGACAAGATTTCGGTTACTGTTATTGCGACAGGCTTCAACCATGACGACAAAGAGACTGCCGGAACCGACACTCCGGCTTCTCCTGCCAATGAAAATGTAATCGGGTATGGGGAATTTGAAAACGTCCTGCGCGGAAGCAGGCGGCCAGAACCGAAGAAAGTTGAACCAGAAAGCCGGCTCAGCACTATTTCTCTGCCTGTACAGCCGCATGTTGCGCCGGAAAAGACAGCTGCGCCTGTTTCAAGACCGAAAGCTGAAGGCATGGAATCCATTTCAGCCGATGAGTATGCTGCCTTGACAGGAGCGAAACGGCCGGTGACTAATTCCCTCGAAGAAGCCTTGAAGCGTTCAGATTCACAATCAAGACAGAGCGGGGTAAAACAGCCGCCGGCAGGATTCCACTATGATAAAAACAATTTGGAACAGCCTGCCGTATGGGCGAAGATGTCCAGAAGCATCAATCTGACAGATGACAGAAAGTGAAAAGCAGACGCTGTTGCGAAACTTCCACGATGAGATTGTTCTCGTGGAAGGGCATGCAGAACTTTCTGCTGAAACCTATGATTCTACAGTCAGGCATTTCGTGGACTGGCTGGAAAAAAATGCCTTAGATCTGCATTCATTGACGGAGATGGATTTGGTTCGTTTCGTCGTGGACAGGAAAACGTCAGGATGTGACAATTTGACTGTGGCAAAGGATGTGTCTGCGCTCCATGCATTCGGTGCTTTTTTGAAACACAGCGGTATTTGGACACAGAATATTGCGCTGGAACTTGAGAGGCCCAGCACCGAACGAAAAATGCCGCGTGTCCTAAGCGTGAATCAAGTGGATGCTCTCCTTGCTGCCATTGATATAGAAAAACCGCTTGGTGTCAGGGACCGGGCATTGTATGAACTGATATATAGTTGCGGACTTCGAATCAGTGAGGCATCTGCTCTATTGCTCTCCAATGTCCATTTTGATGAACATTTTTTACTTGTATTCGGAAAAGGCGAGAAAGAAAGGATGGTCCCGTTTGGAGATGTCGCTTCCCAATGGCTGCACAAGTGGATTGAGGAGTACCGTCCTTTGTTTGTCAAGAATGCAGTTGTCGAGCAGGTATTCGTCAACAGAAACGGAGCTCCACTTTCCCGTAAGGGAATATGGAAAAACTTCCAGGCTTTGGAAGCGAAAAGCGGCATTACGGCAAAGGTCCACACACTTCGCCATTCCTTTGCAACCCATCTTTTACAGGGAGGTGCCGACCTCCGTTCCGTCCAGGAATTACTTGGACATGCAAATCTTTCCACCACTGAGATTTATACACATGTAGACAACGAATTGCTCCGAGAATATCACAGAGGATATTTTCCGGGACATAAAAATAAAGAGGAAAAAAATGAAAAGAACTAATCTGTTTATAGCAACGGTCTGTGCTTTTGTTTTTGTCACTTGCAGTCTTTCCTGCGGTGCTTCGTATAATTCTGTAAAACGTATGCAGAAAATGGAGGAGGGAGTTTCAAACCCTACTACCAAAGAGGAACTTGAAGACGCCATAAAGAAATATGAAAAACGGGCTCTTGACCTTGTGACTACGGAGGCCCAGGTAGGCATGTGGTACAAGATTCTGGGAACACGATATCTTGACCAGCAGCTGTACGGAAAAGCATATGAAGCGTTTCAAAAAGCCATAATGTACTATCCGAACAATGCAAATCTCTATTATTATGCAGCTATCTGTGCAGGATATATTGCAAATTCCCAGCTTGACTACAACGCCACAGGCGCAATAGATTCCACAAAGCGGTTGAACTATCTCAAAACTGCGGAATCTGCCTATCTTTCAGCTCTTTCCATAGACCCAAAGTATTACCGTGCTATGTATGGGATCAGTGTACTTTATGTGTTTGAGCTTGCACAGCCTGCCGAAGCCATTCCCTATATGGAGCGTTTCCTGGAAACACAAAAGCGAGATACAGACGGCATGTTTGTATTGGCAAATGCGTACTATCAAACATACCAGTTTGAAAAAGCAGCCGCTCTGTATGATAGAATCATAGACATAAACCCCAATGCGGAGAAAACTGCTGAGGCAAAGGCCAACAAAAAGATTGTGCTAGATGCCCAATACGCTAATAACTAGTCTTGTACAGTGAATCCTCTTGATATTGCTCTTGCTTCCCTGACGTTTCTTACAATCAGAGAGAAGATTGTTTTGCGTAATAATATTGACAGTCTCAATAGTCTTGCTGTACTGTCTATAGAAGATATTTCGCAGATTGTTGGGCGGAATATCTTGCGGGCTGTATGGTCGGGCAGGGAGACGATGCTTCAGGTTGAAAAGGGAATATCCCTCATGGAAGCACAGAAAATATTCTGCGTGCGCTATGATGATACTGATTATCCCTCTCTGTTGAAAGAGATTTCGGAGCCTCCCTATCTTCTGTTCTACCGAGGGGCTATTTCCTGCCTGCAAAAAAGCTGTGTTTCTGTTGTGGGAACAAGGTCTGTCTGTCAGGAAACGGCAAAAGCTGCATTATCTTTTTCAAAGGAGGCGGCAGATAACGGAGAAACCGTTGTCAGCGGTAATGCAACAGGAATTGATTTTTTCGCTCACAAGGGCGCTCTTTCCTCCGCTGAAAATGGCAGTACTGCAGCAGTTCTACCCTGTGGCATAGACACTATTGTTCCGGTAAGCCATAAGGCTCTGATTGCAAAAATCATCCAAACGGGAGGAGCTGTTATCAGCGAATATATTCCCGGTTGTCCTGCGGAAGCCTGGCGTTTTGTACAGAGGAACCGTATAATCGCAGCTCTTTCACCTGCCACTGTTGTAATTCAGGCACCTCATGGAAGCGGTGCGTTGATAGAGGCTTCGTTTGCGATGGATTACAACCGGGAGCTGATGTTCCACAAAAGCGGCTTTTGTGAGGCAGCATCAGCAATTGACAGACAGACATGCAGATTGCTTGACCGGACTAAAAACGGAGCAAAAAAGAAAAGCCGGAGTGCCGAAAACTATATAGAAAGCGGTGCCGCGATTATAGAAAATTATGAAGACTACAAGAATGTGCTGAAGGATGCTCCTGGAACACATTCTTTGAAAGATCCCCAGTTTAGCTTGGGGCTGTGAGGTATTAGATGGCGACAGCTAAGAAAAAAGCAACAAAGAAAAAGACGCTGGTAATAGTTGAGTCTCCTGCAAAAGCCAAGACCATAGAGCATTATCTTGGTGCAGGCTATACAGTAAAGGCTTCAATGGGGCATCTTATTGATTTGCCGAAAAGCCGCCTAGCAATAGACGTTACGAATGATTTTCAGCCTGAATACATCACTGTGCGGGGACGTGCTCCCTTGTTGAAGGAGCTTCAGAAAGATGCTAAGAAATCAGACATCGTTCTTCTCGCATCTGATAACGACCGTGAAGGTGAAGCCATAAGCTGGCATTTGAACAATGCCATAAAAGATAAGACAAAAGCAACGATAAATAGAATTACATTCAACGAAATTACACCTGTTGCAATCAAGGAAGCAATCAA
Source organism: uncultured Spirochaetaceae bacterium (assembly GCA_902797055.1). Taxonomy (GTDB): domain Bacteria; phylum Spirochaetota; class Spirochaetia; order Treponematales; family Treponemataceae; genus Treponema_D. The sequence goes on along the minus strand of CADBRT010000066.1, from coordinate 12,418 downwards.
ACATCCCCGTGAGATTGACGAGTCAAAAGTGAACGCTCAGAAGGCACGCCGTGTTTTGGACAGGCTGGTGGGATACAATCTGAGTCCGTTGCTGTGGAAGAAAGTCAAAAACGGTTTGAGTGCAGGTCGGGTCCAGTCCGTTGCCCTCCGCCTTATCTGTGAACGGGAAAAAGAGGTAGAGGATTTCATCCCGGAAGAATACTGGACTCTTGAGGCTGAGTTTGTAAAAGGCAAAACAAAGTTTACTGCGGAACTCACACAGTATCAGGGGGCAAAGCCTGATCTCAAAAATGAAAAGTCTGTAAAAGAGATTATCGCTCAAATTCAGGACAGTGAATGTACCGTTGTCGACATAAAGGAAAGCGAAAAAACGGTCAGACCAAAGGCTCCGTTTACAACCTCAAAACTGCAGCAGGCTGCAGCCAACCGGCTCGGGTATACGTCAAAGAAGACGATGCAAGTCGCACAGCAGTTGTATGAAGGTATACAGATAGGTTCAACCCGTGTAGGACTTATAACCTATATGCGAACGGACTCTGTGAGGATTTCTCAGACAGCGATTGAAGATGTCCGCTCATTTCTTGAGAAGAACTATCCAAACGATCTTCCTCCTGCTCCCATAGAATACTCAGTGGGCAAAGGTGCGCAGGACGCCCATGAAGGTATCCGGCCTACCTATGTAAAATACACGCCTGACAGCATAAAGGAATACCTGTCCCGTGACCAGTTCCGCTTGTACACGATAATCTGGGAACGGTTTGTTTCCAGTCAGATGAACAACGCAAAAATTAAACTGACGACTATCAATATTCAGGCAGGGGATGCAATCTTCCATGCAAGTGCAAGTCATCTTTCCTATAAAGGCTTCTACTCCGTCATAAAACTCCTTTCTTCAAAAGAGGATGTAACCGGTAAGCTTCCTTCTTTGACCGTTGGCGAAAAGCTTCAAAGCGGCAGTTTTTATCCGGAACAGCATTTTACGCAGGGACCGGCGCGCTATACAGATGCCTCTATTGTAAAAACCTTGGAGGAAAAAGGCATAGGACGCCCGTCAACCTATGCTCCTATTATTTCTGTGCTTCTTGAACGGTACTATGTAACGAGGAGCAACAAGCAGCTGGTTCCGACACAGTTGGGTAAAACAATCTGCAGGATTTTAGTGGAATCCTTCCCTGATGTCATAAATGAGCAGTTTACCTCTGATGTCGAAAACGACCTCGACAAAGTAGAGCAAGGAAAGCTTGTCTGGAACAATATGATTGGTGATTTCTACAAGCCGTTCAAAGCTCAGGTCGACAAAGTTACGGACACCGAGGAAAGCATAAAGGGCTCAATGGACGAAGTCACTGACCAAATCTGCGACAAATGCGGCAAACCCATGGTAAAGAAACTCGGCCGTTTCGGATACTTCCTTGCCTGTTCAGGGTTCCCGGAGTGCCACAATACGAAGAGCATTCCGCTTGCCAAGTGTCCGATGCCTGATTGCGACGGCTACATCATTGCCCGCAAAACGAAAGGCAAGGGCAAAGATTTCTACGGCTGCACCAATTATCCGAAGTGCGAGTTCCTCACTCACTTTAAGCCGATTGACGCTGTGTGTCCGAAATGCGGCTGGTTCTTGGTTGAAAAATACGATAAAAAGAACGGCTCCTACAAGAGCTGTATCAATCCTTCATGTGATTACCTGCACTCTCCGGGAGATGAAGATTTGACTGTTCCTACTGCCGATAAGGAAGTATGACAGAAGAAAAAAATCAGACACTTCACACGTTTTCAGACCTGAAAGAAGAATTCCTCGAGTATCTTGCCAGTATAAAGGGATTTTCCCCGAATACTGTTGCAGGATATCGCAATGATTTAGAGCGTCTGGAAAAATCGGTGGGTGGAAATACGGGCATACAATCCATCACACTTGCACAGTTGCGTGCCTGTGTAAGTGATATGAGCCGGAGGAAATACGCTCCTGCATCAATCAACCGGTTTATCGCAAGCGTCCATCGTTTATTTGCCTATTGCAAGAAAAATCACTATATTGAAGTAAATATGTCTTTGGAACTGAAGTCTGTCAAACAGCCGAAACGTCTTCCAAAGTTTATGACACAGAGTGAAATCGACGAATTGTGTCTTGCTCCGGAAAAAAATAAGTTGCTGTGGCCGGTTCGTGATAAAGCTATATTTGAAATGCTGTATTCTTCCGGCTGTCGTGTCAGCGAACTTGCTTCCCTTAAGTTCTCTGATTTTTCAGAGGATTACGGCAGTGCACTGATTATGGGCAAAGGGCATAAGGAACGGTACGTTTTCTTTGAAGATGATGCACGAAAGGCGCTTCGCGACTATCTTGCAGAACGGGATATACTGTTTCCTCAGGCACGGAAAGGTGCCGGCGGGGAAGTGCAAGAGGTTTTCTTAAATCAAAAGGGAACTGCTTTGACGCCACAGGGAATCGAACTGATTGTCCGGCGGTACAGCGGAATAGAAGGGACAAACAACCCGATGACGCCTCATGCGTTCCGCCATACATTTGCAACGGCAATGCTCATGAACGGAGCAGATATCCGTGAAGTGCAGGCCATGCTGGGACATTCGTCCATCAACGCAACACAGCGGTACACGCATGTTACGCTGGACAGGCTGAAAGAAGTTTACGACCAGGCTTTTCCCCATAGTGGGAAACAGGATTAAAAGGAGTGATACATGGCTGATGATGAGAATAAGATACGCAGTACAACAGTTATTGCGGTAAAGAAGGGTGACCAGGTTGCAATGGCGGGTGACGGACAGGTGACTGCCGGCAACACCGTCGTAAAGGGGAATGCCCGCAAAGTCAGACGGATTTATGACGGAAAGGTGTTGACCGGTTTCGCAGGTTCCGTGGCGGACGCCTTTACATTGTTTGATAAATTCGAAGAAAAGCTAAAAGAGTACAATGGAGATTTGGTCCGCTCGGCCGTGGAACTGGCTAAACTGTGGCGCACAGAGCGGTCTATGAGCAAACTGGAAGCCATGCTTTTAGTTGCTGACAAGCAGAAGATTCTGCTGATTTCTGGCGACGGAAACGTGATTGAGCCGGAGAACGATATCATTGCAATCGGTTCCGGCGGAAACTACGCTTACGCTGCTGCCATGGCATACATGGAGACGAGTTCCCTTTCAGCGAAAGAGATAGCGGAACGTTCCCTTGCCATAGCCGGAAAGATTTGTATCTATACGAACGACCACGTTACCGTAGAAGTACTGTAACGCAGAATAAAAGCAGGAGATTACATTGGAAAACGACGTGAAGGTGAATGAAGCTGGAATTCCTGACGGACTTACTCCGGCGGAAATAGTTGGAAGACTTGACAACTATATAATCGGACAGAACAAGGCAAAGCGCTTTGTTGCTGTGGCATTGCGCAACAGGCAGAGAAGAATAAAGCTTCCTGAAGAAATAAGGGAAGAAGTTGCCCCGAAGAATATTCTGATGATAGGTCCGACCGGTGTCGGAAAAACCGAAATTGCTCGTCGTCTAGCGAAATTGTGCGGTGCACCTTTCCTCAAGGTGGAAGCCACAAAGTACACAGAGGTCGGCTATGTCGGCCGCGATGTCGAAAGCATGGTCCGTGATCTCATGGCTGTTGGATATAACATGGTTAAAGCCGAACAGCAGGATAAGCTCCGGGAAAAAGCAGAACCAATGGTTGAAGAGGAACTGCTTGACCTGTTGCTTCCCGGCAGTGCCTCTAAAAAGCCTTCCGAGACGGCACCTGCAAAAACGCCTAAAGTTCATGTTCTTGGAAATATATTCGGAAACGACAGTCCGGTGCAGGGCAGCGTCATTCAAATAGACATGCCGAAGAAAAACAGCGGCAGTGATGCGGATGCTCAACCTTTTGAGGCAGAGAAAACTGATTCTCAGTCTGCGTCTGACAGCGCTGGTAAGGAAAACATGAGCGCGACCCGTGAAAAATTCCGCACCATGCTCCGCGAAGGACGTCTTGAAGACCGCATGGTTGATGTCACTGTACATACACAGCCTCATTTTTCCGGTATGGAAATGCTGACAGCAGGCTCTCCTGAAGATATCGAAGCTGGAATCAACGGTTTGCAGGAGATGTTCTCCGGCGGACACAGCAAGCGCAGGACGATGAGCGTCCGTGAAGCGCGGCAGATTATCATGGCAGAGACCTTGGACCGTTTGACAGACCGCGACAAGGTTTCCGATGAGGCCAGACACAGAGTTGAACAGAGCGGAATTATCTTCATTGATGAAATCGATAAGATTGCGACAAAGGGTGGGGAAGGAAACCGTCAGGATGTCAGCCGCGAAGGTGTTCAGCGCGATATATTGCCGATTGTAGAAGGAAGCGATATCAACACGAAGTGGGGTGTCGTTAACACAACACATATTCTGTTCATCGGTGCCGGCGCATTCAGCGTTTCAGCTCCGAGCGATTTGATTCCTGAGCTTCAGGGACGCTTCCCGTTGAGGGTGGAACTCGAAGCCTTAAAGAAGGAAGACTTCAAGCGGATTTTGACCGAGCCTAAGAATGCTTTGATAAAGCAGTATGAGGCTTTGCTGGGAACTGAAGGCGTTACCTTGAAATTCTCAGATGATGCAATCAACCGCATGGCATACATCGCCGAAGATGTCAACTCCCACGCAGAGAACATCGGCGCACGCCGCCTGCACACAATTATGGAGAGTGTGCTGGAAGACTTGAGTTTTGAAGCTGACAAACACCGGGGTGAGACAATCACCATCGATGAGAACTATGTGAACGAAAAACTCAAGGGCATCGTTCAGGATCAGAATCTGGAACGGTATATCCTGTAGAAGATATAAAATAATGAAGCCCCGCGCAAAAGCACGGGGCCTTTTCTTTGTCAAGGAAAACTACATATTTTCGTATGTCTGGGTTTCGTCTTCAAGGTGTTCTATTGTAATTCCAGCCTCTTTGAACATGGAAAGACTGTCCTCTTCATCGTGATAGTGTTTTTCACAGACGACACGCTTGATACCGCAGTTTATGATAAGCATGGCACACGTCCTGCACGGAGTCATTTTGCAGTAGACTGTCCCGCCGTCAATGCTGATACCTCTTTTCGCCGCCTGGCAAATGGCATTCTGTTCCGCATGAACGGTTCTGACACAGTGCTGCGTAATCGTCCCGTCTGTGTGAATTACTTTCCTCATCAAGTGTCCTACATCATCGCAGTGAGGCAGTCCCGCAGGACTTCCCACGTAACCGGTGACAAGTATCTGATTGTCACGCGCTATGACGCAGCCGCTTCTGCCTCTGTCGCACGTGGCGCGTTTTGCCACCGTACGGCAGACCTCCATAAAGTAATCATCCCAAGTCGGACGTGTGTACCCCATGAACAGCCTCTCTACAGATTGCTTGTAAGCCAATCCTTGAATGACTCGTAGTCTTTTTCCATCGGAATTGCATGGTCTTCAAGGTTCATAACCCGTTCAAGTCTGTCAGGCATGGAAGGGCTTCTGTTAATAGCGTTCTGAACTGTCTGACCGAATTTTGCCGGATGTGCAGTTTCAAGAACAATGCCGACTGCTTTTCCGTCTGTGACTTCAGATGCCCAGGAAGGAATGTTTGCCGTCATGCCGGGTTTGTTGATGTCTCCCTTTGCACCTGCAACCAAATCCTTCATGCCGCTTCGGCGCATCTCGTCCCAAGCTTTCCATGCGACTGCACCATGCGGGTCAATGACATAGCCTGTTTTTTCGTTGCAGCGCTTTATTGCTTCAAGCGTTCCCGCATCATCGGTCCAGTAGGAGGCGAACAGCTGCCGCACCTGCTCAAGTGAATACATGGCGGCAATTCTTTCGTAGTTGCTCGGAGCGCCGACGTCCATTGCGTTGCTGAGTGTCGCTACGCTGTCGCGTGCCTTGTAGTTGCCGGTGGCAATCCAGTCAGGTATAGTGTGGTTTGAGTTCGTTGCCGCGAGGAATCCTGTTATCGGTGCTCCCATCTCATAGGCAATCAGGCCGCTGGTGAGGTTTCCGAAGTTTCCGCTCGGTACTACAGCGATGATTGCCGGGGTATCGATTTTTGAATCCTGCGGAATGCGGTTTTTCACGACCAGTGCAGAATACATGTAGTAGAAACTCTGCGGCAACAGACGTGAAATATTTATGGAGTTGGCAGATGAAAGTCTGAACTTGTTCCGCAGATCCTTGTCGGTGAAAGCGGTCTTTACAAGCTTCTGGCAGTCATCGAAATTTCCTTTGACTTTGAGTGCGCGGACATTGCCGTCAAACGTGGAAAGCTGTTTTTCCTGGAGCGGGGAAATTTTTCCGTCAGGGTACAGGATAGTGACATCGATTCCAGGCACATTGTGGAAGGCGCTTCCTACTGCAGAACCGGTGTCGCCGCTTGTCGCAACCAGAATGTGAAGGTTGTCGTTCTCACTGCGGTTGAAATATGACATGACGCGTGCCATAAAACGTGCGCCGAAGTCCTTGAATGCACAGGTCGGACCGTGGAACAACTCGAGGACATACGTAACCTTGTCAATCGGCACAACCTGCGGCATGAAAGGGTATGCATCCTGAATGATTGCATCCAAATCGCTGTCAGGAATTTCACCTTCAACATATGGCTTTGCCATTTCAAATGCGATTTCCCTGAAAGAAGGCTCAGGAGTCCTGTCTATGTAGGATTTGTTTATTTTTGGAAAAGAAGTCGGAATATAAAGACCGCCGGTAGATGCGTTCATTCCGTTCAGTACAGCAGTCTTAAAATCTGCTTTTACGCTTTTGTCACGTGTATCGGTGTAAACCATGTTTATTTCCTGTTACTGTATAAGTTAAATCATTTTAACAAAAAAGACATAGAGTGTTCAAGGGCTTACGCTGATTAAAGCAAAGACTATCTGCATAAAATTATAGAGAATGTGGGCCGCCGTTCCCGGGACAATCGATTTCGTCCGGCGGAAACAGAGCCTGAGGATGACTCCACACAGTATGGCGTTTACGACAGCCGCCGTCCCGAGGTAGCGGTGTGAGAGTGCAAATACGATGACGACACCTGCTTCTGCTGCATATTTGAGGGCTGGGGCCTTCAGCAAAGCGCAGATGGCTTCCGGCATGAATACGCGGTACAACGCCTCTTCATAAAAAGCACCTCCTACCAGCAGTAGCAGGAACGATATCCATTGCGGTACTGTTGCCGGCGGAACGGTGCTCATTGCTTTGCGGAACAAAAACAGACTTGGAAAGACAATGGACAGCGCTTCAATCCCCGCATACACCAGCATCAGCCCGCCGAAACACATCGTCCCCGCCGACAGCTTCATAAATGCCGGTGTGGGCATCCGGTTCTGTCGGAGGAGGACCGTATACTGCCAGTAGATGAGTAGGGCGACGGCGGTCTGCCATACGGCTGTCCAAGGAAATCCCTTTGTTACATCGAAAGCCTGGCCTTCGCTTGCCATGAGGGGAGGGAGTGCGAGAACAAAAAAAATCGTCAGGAATTCAAGGAAAACGTATTTTTTTTTCACTTTACTTATGCTATGATAGTATACGTTAAAATCAAATAGAGGTCAATTTAGGCATAAAAGTATGAAAATCACCATCCTTGCCGTTGCAATTGTAATTATTGTTATTTTTATCTTTGTAGTCCGTATGGGCGTTGTTTTCCGGGAAAGGCTCAAATTCTATTCAAAAGGCCGTGAACACGGTTTCCGTAATGCAGAATTGAGTTTAATCTGGCGGAGTACAGAAAAATGCGGTATCATCGACCCGCTTTCCATATACACTTCAGTCTCAAACCTGAACAGGGTTATTGCTTTGATTCTCTCTGAGCACCGCCGGTCGGCAAAAGCTGATAAGCCTGCCGAACAGGTTCTTATCAACAAACTCAACAAAATGAGGGCAAAGATCGCCGTCGAAGCAGATGTCGGTGAGCATATCAAAACCAGTCGGGCGCTTGAGCCGGGACAAAAGATAACAGTCCTCTTTTATGGACGCGGTGTTTTCTCATCCTATGTCGTCGACAACGATACGAAGCTGATTGTCGAACTGCCGAAAAAACGTGCAAAGGTTCATTCTTCCGCAAACTTCATCCCGCCGGGAATGTGGAAGGGGCGTAGGGTCAGCGTTTATTTCTGGCGCAAAAGCGATGCCTGCTATGCTTTCGATACAATTGTAGAAAACTACGGTACTGTCCTCGGCAAGCAGTGTATCTATCTTCAGCATGCAGACCGGTTGGACCGCGCGCAGAAACGCAAGTCTGTCAGGCATGAATGCATGGTGAACGCCACCATGTTCGTACAGAAGTCTGTCTCCTATGATTACAATGCTGTTGAAAATGATGCAGACGGGCTCAAATGCATGATAGAGGATATCAGCGAAGATGGAGCGCTCATCAGAATCGGCGGCAAGGGAAAGGGGAATATCCGCGTCAAACTCCAGTTCCACCTCAACAGTGTGTTCATCATGATGTTCGGTGTCATCCACACGGTGGAATACAACAGGAACATGAACCAGTCGCGCTTGCATTTTGAATGCACAAATATCAACGAAGAGATGAAGAACAGCCTCCTGACCTATATATACAACCAGGTTCCTGACGAGGATCGTGAGCGGGATATGGCAATACGCGCAACAGAATCTGAAAACACCGAATCTGAAAACGAAGGAGCTGAAGGCGAAGAGGAGAATGATTCTTTTTCTCTATAATCAAGAGCGGCGATGATACAGAACAGACTGTGCTTTCTTTTTTGCGCTTGTTTTCTCCTGCTGCCGGCTTCAGCCGTATCCAGGGCCGAGGCCGAACGGGATTTTATAAAAGGGGATATCCGCACAAAAAATCAGATTGTAAAGTCGTGCGGGGATTCTGTCCTCTGTGAAAGAGCCGTCAAATTCGCCATCGATGCACACCGCGTGCTTGGTGAAGATGACGAAGTTTCGACGCTCCTCCAGACATCGCTTGATTTTCTGAGTCCTGATTCCGTTCCTTCAGAACGGAAGAGCAGTCTTGCCGCAGATATCGGCGAGGCGTTCAGTTCCTTTGCTTCTGCCGGTGTCAAAATTGCGGCGTTGGACAAAATGCAGTACTTCCGGTCTCTGCAGAATGTTGCCATGGTCAATGATTACCTTGCTTACCGTTCTGGCATTTCTGCCGCTACTCTTGTAAAAACTCCCATGGATTCCGTATCCCGTAAAGCAGTAGAAGTGTTGGGGATCATCGGCAACAGGACTTCTTTCTGTACCTTGCTGACGGCATGTATTTCAGACGCATGGCCTCAGGACGACAAACTTCTTGAAAAATCCTTTTCAGACATTTCACGGGGATGTGAAAGCGATGTCATGGACATCTATCAGAGCGCATCAGCAGGCCAGAAACTGAAGCTCATGCAGATTCTCTCTAAAAATACTGTTATTTCAAAGAAATGCCGTGGAGAAGTCGCGCAAAAAGCGCTTTCCGACACCATATATAATACAGGGGGAATATCCAGAGGGTTCGTCTCCCAAAGTGACGCCGATTTGTATGTCATTTCACTCGAAACGCTTGCTGCGGTAAAGTGGACTCAGGCGGCACGCCTTGCGACGGATTCCTTTGATACAGCGCGGCTCTCGTTTGAAGCTCGTCAGATGGTGTCCGAAGATTTTGCAAAGTGCATTATTCATATTGCAGAAGTGGCTGCGGACAACACAGGACAGGTTCTTTCACTGTATCTGGATTTTCTCAACAAGGGCATGGAGGCCGGAAAAACCCCTGTAAAAGCAGTTTTGCTTTCCGTCATTAAAGCGCTCGGAGGTTTGGGGGATAAGGCCGCGTTCGACTATCTGCTCTATGTTACCTATCTTGATTATCCGTCCGATGTTACGAAAGCTGCCAAAGTAGCCCTCGCTCAATTGAAGTGGTGAGTTCCTACAGTGAAAGAAAACGTCTGATTGTTTGTACAAACCCGTTTTTGATTGCAGCCTGCCTTGTGGCTGTGCTTGTCTATACGAATGCTGTCCCTGTCCGGGAACGGCACCCGTACCGCTCCCTTCTCCCGCTTGAAGCTGCAGTATCCCTTGAGGGGACGGTCCGCTCAAATCCTGTTGTCTGTGCCTCAGGAAAATCGTATTCGGTCGTCCTTGCGGTGGATTCTGTCGAGACGCAGATTCAAGGCTCCTGTGCTTCCGGCTCTGCAACGGGAAGGGTGCTGTGCATCATCCCTGCTGTTTTTGTGGAGTCCCTGTATCCGGGCAAGCTGTACTCGTCTTCCGGCAAAGCCTGCATTGTGGAAAGCGGCAGCCGCCTGTCCGTAACGGGGACGTACAGCAGACAGCAGGGGGCGTTTGTTGCAGAGGCGGCATTTTTTAAAGGCTTTGGAAGCGGTTTTCGCTCTGCGTTTTTGCAGTTGCGGGCAACCATGAGGCTGGCGTTCAAACGGCTGCTGTTTTCTTGGGGGGAAGCCGGAGCTCTGATTCTAGCGCTGCTTTCCGGTTCAAGAGAATACACACCGCCTTCCCTGTCCGATGCATTCAGAACAGCCGGACTTTCCCATCTGCTTGCATTGAGCGGAATGCATCTGTCCTTTTTTGCTTCTGTCACCGGGAAGACCGGTGAAAAACTGCTTGGCAAACGGCACTCCCTTTTTCTGCGGTTCCTTGCTGTGTCAGCCTTTGTATGGTTCGCCGGGTTTACGCCTTCGTTGTACCGGGCGTTCCTGTTCTCCCTGCTGTTCATGGCATCCTCCGTTTTGTCAGTCGAAACGGAACCGCTTCCGGTTCTTGCGGAAACCTTTCTGCTTCACAGCGTTACCCGCCCTCAGGATATGAAAACTCCCGCATTCATGCTTTCGTATTGCGCCATGGCCGGCATGCTGCTGTTTGCTTCCGCCGCCGGACGCTATACAGTCCGCATCTTTCCGCCGAAGCTGTCAGCCTCGGTCGCGTCTTCTTTCGGCGCACAAAGCACAACCGCTCCTGTTTCTGCCGTGCTGTTCGGAACTCTTGCCCCCGCAGGCATTGCCGCAAGCGTCTGTGTTTCTCCGCTCGTCAGCCTGTTCATGACAACAGCCTGCGCAGCCATAGCATTGTGCCTTGCCATGCCTTTTCTTTCCCCCTTGTTTGGTGGTATACTTCTGCTTGTTTACCGAGGCATAGAACTGCTGGTATCTTTTTTCGCCTCGTTTCCGCTCATAACCTTTTGACACGATGGAGTTGTTTTTATGAACTGTCCCGACTACAATTCACCTTCCGCACTGAAAGCATTCATGGACCAGAACGGCATGGCAATGCAAAAGAAATTCGGGCAGAACTTTATGGTAAATCCGAAGGCCCGCGCAGATATCATTTCCATGCTGGAGCCGGAAGAAGGCGCCGCTGTCTGGGAAGTCGGACCGGGGCTTGGAGCCATGACGAGTCTCTTGCTGTCATCAGGCCTGTCGGTAACCGCTTTTGAAATCGACCGGGGCTTCATAGCCCAGCTGCACACAATATTTGCTGACGAAGAGAGCGCCGGACGTTTCCGCATCGTTGAAGGCGATGTCCTGAAGACGTGGAGACAGCAGGGGCAGGACAGCGCATCCGGCATCAAACTGTTCGGAAACCTTCCGTACAATATTGCCGCGACACTCATTGCGGACACCATCACAAAAGGCTTTCTGTTTGACAAGTGTGTCTTTACTGTCCAAAAAGAGGTCGCGGACAGAATGCGGGCGAACCCCTCGGAAAAGGACTATTCGTCGTTTTCCGTCCTGTGCCAGTGGCGGTACGATGTCAAACCTGGGGTGGAGCTTGCCCCGGGAAACTTCTGGCCGCGCCCCGCAGTCGCTTCGCAGGCAGTATCCTTTACGCCGAAACGCACACCGTATGAATGTTCAAACCCACAGCTGTTTGTCAACTTGGTGCATGTATTGTTTTCCCAGCGGCGCAAAACAGTCCGCAACAATATAAAACCCCTTTTGCCACTGGGACTTTCAGCCGAAGATTTTTTCAGTGGTACAGGAATAGTGCCTTCCGAGCGCGCGGAAAATCTCGCCTTGGAAGACTTCCTGAGGTTAACCGACAGCCTGAACAAGGCTGTCAGTGAGGAAAAAAGATAATGAACGCAGAGCAGATACAAGAAGCATTTGAAAAAGTTCGGAGTGAAATCCGTGAAGCGGAAAAGACTTCCGGCAGACCGGCGGGCAGCGTACAACTCTGTGCCGTCAGTAAATTTCACCCGGCACAGGATGTCCTTGCCGCCTTGTGGGCCGGTCAGCACCTTTTCGGTGAAAACAGGGTGCAGGAAGCCTATGCCAAATTCAATGAAGTGCGGGCGGCAGGCAATGAGTGTACCTTGCATATTATCGGTGCGCTTCAGCTGAACAAAGTCAAGAAAGCCGTAGAAGTCGCCCAGTGCATCCAGTCGGTGGACAGAGAGGAAGTCCTCGCGGAGATAGAAAAATACGCTTCCAAGATAGATAAAACCATGCAGGT